>NZ_CAXBCJ010000014.1:0-168239 GCF_963974565.1 uncultured Imperialibacter sp.
GGAGCAAGTTGAAAAGATCACGAAGGTCTTTAGGTGACTATAGCGACGGGGTCCAGACTAGGCGTCCCCCCTCTTCCCCTTCCGAACAGAGAAGTTGGAGTTGTAGCGTTAGTGCACTTACTAAGAGCTTTAGGTGACTATAGCGACGGGGTCCACCTCTTCCCATTCCGAACAGAGAAGTTAAGCCTGTCTGCGCCGATGGTACTGCTGTGCAAGGTGGGAGAGTAGGTCGTTGCCTGATTTTATCAAACAACCCGCAAGGTTGTCAAAGCCTCTAAGAGTAATCTTAGAGGCTTTTTTGCGTTTAGGATGATTTAGAGTCAAGCGGAAAATCTGGGGAGTATCGTGAAAGAGTATAATGGATCAAGCGGGAAACCTAGGGAGTATCGAGAAAGAGTGTAAGTTAAGCCTGTCTGCGCCGATGGTAGACTGGCCGTCCGCCTGTGTGCAAGGTGGGAGAGTAGGTCGTTGCCTGATTTTATCAAACAACCCGCAAGGTTGTCAAAGCCTCTAAGAGTAATCTTAGAGGCTTTTTTGCGTTTAGGATGATTTTGTTACCTTCAACGAAAAGCGTTAGGATGAAAAAGAAAGAATGTCCATCGTGTGCCATGGATATTGATAGGAGCAGTAAAGTATGTCCTATCTGCGGACACAAGTTTGACCAGTACTCCCCAGTGGTTAAATGGATGGCTATATTCCTGGTGCTTCTGTTTCTCCTCTATTTGATTATCTAAGGCATTATTAGCCAGAGATCTTAAATGAGGTCATGCTGATAGGGCCCCACGAATCATCATTGAAAAATGAAATCTCATCTTTTTGTTCCTGCAAGCCCAATATGTAAAGCATTGGTAAATAGTGCTCAGGGGTGGGAATAGCCAGTTGGGCTTCTTTCCCCAGAGATTGATAGTTGATTAACGGGGTATGATTTCTGTCCGATATGAGGCTCTTGAACTGAGCATTGATTGACTCAGTCCAGTCATATTTGGCAAACATGTCATTCCAATTGACAAGGCGCAGGTTGTGTACCATGTTACCACTACCTAAAATAAGGACACCTTTTTTTCTCAGGGTAGCCAGTTCTTTGGCCAAGTCGTAGTGCCACTGCGGAGACTTGAAGTGGTCTATGCTCATCTGGATAATGGGGATATCAGCATCGGGGTACATATTTTTGACCACGCTCCAGCAGCCGTGGTCTAACCCCCAGTGATCGTGGTCAAATAAAATGTCGGTTTTTTCAACAAGTTTTTTTGTTTCCTCTGCGAGTTCGGGGCTGCCAGGTGCAGCGTATTGAACGGCAAATAATTCCCTGGGAAATCCTCCAAAGTCATGAATGGTTTTTGGTTGTTCCATTGCCGTTACATAAGTACCCTTTGTTTCCCAGTGTGCTGAAATGCAAAGGATGGCGGCTGGCTTCGGTAGCTCATAACCCAAGGAGTGCCAACCCTTTGTGTACGTATTTTCTTCAATAGCATTCATAGGGCTACCGTGTCCAACGAAAACTACTGGCATTTTTTCTGAAGCCTTCAGTGTTCCACTAAATTTTCTTAGGTCATTTAGGCTGTTCATGGCAGCGGAATTTGATAGTGATTCTTAATACTATTAAATGTATGTACATATAATTGTCTTAATTGGTTCCCGGCGTCTTCAACATAAATCACTGACCTGTAGCAGATTAATATTTCTTGTAACCATTGGCCTGAAATGAAGTCTTTACTAAATTAACAATGCATTGGGCAAAAACTCTTCTGTTGATTCATCAACAAGCTTTTTATTTATCAGGACTAATCAATCATGGTTAAAAATCTCATTATGGCTTCGTTTAGAAGCCTGCTGAAAAACCGTTTCTTTTCGGCACTCAACATCATTGGCCTTTCAATTGGTGTGGCGGTTTTCATGTTAATAGCTCAGTATGTACACTTTGAACGGAGCTACGAAAATTTTATTCCAGAGGCCGATAATATTTACAGGGTCAAGCTTGACGTGTTCAGGAACGGTGAACGGGTAGTTTCTAGTGCCGAGAACTATCCTGGTGCCGGGCCTGCATTTCTTCATGAATTTTCAGAGGTGACAAATTACGCCCGTCTCTACAATTTGGGCTATAAGAACAATGTGATTATCACCTATACGCCAGAGGCGGGCGAGCCGGTGGCTTTCAAGCAACGTAGGTTTCTTTATGCTGACTCCTCATTTCTGTCGTTGATGGGATATGAGATGGTGTCAGGCGACGCTGCCACGGCATTGGCTGAGCCCTTTAAGGCCGTGATTTCTGAAACACAGGCGAAAAAGTATTTTGGGAACGATAATCCTATCGGAAAGTTGATACGGATGCAGGATGATGATTTCAACAATGAGCTTTGTGAGGTGACTGGCGTTTTCAGAGACCTTCCTCCAAATACCCATCTAAAGTTTGATGTCCTTTTTTCCTATAAAACATTATATGCAAGAGGAGAATATGCTCCCGGGCGATATAATACCAGTTGGGCTAGAAAGGATATGTACACTTTTGTAAAGCTAAGGCCTGGAACCGATCTGGAAGCATTTGAGGGAAAATTTCCTGCTGTTCTTGATAAGTATAAGCCGAAGGATCAAACCATAGCGGTAGAAGATAAACTAAGTCTCCAGGCACTGCAAGATATTCATCTCCATAGCAATTTAGCGGACGAGCCGGAGACGAACGGCGATGCCGATATTGTTTTATTTCTCGGCTTAATTGGCGTTTTCGTCATCATAATTGCATGGATTAATTACGTCAATCTGGCAACGGCCCGGGCGTTGGAAAGAGCCAGAGAAGTAGGCATCAGAAAGGTAATGGGGGCGTATAAAAATCAACTTATTGCTCAGTTTATGGTTGAGTCGGCCATGGTAAATCTGATTGCACTCGTTCTGGCGTTGATCATTTCGCTGGCTTGCCTGGGTATTTATAACAATGTGTCCGGCTTGTCACTTACAGCTTCTTATTTTGTGTCTGACTGGTTTGTTCTGATGGTGGCAGTTATCTGGCTTGTTGGTACTATTCTTTCCGGCTTTTACCCTGCTTTTGTTTTGTCATCCTTTGCTCCGGTTGAAGTTTTACGAGGAAAGATGGCGACCAGCCAGCGAGGTGTCATGCTTAGGAAAGGGCTTGTTTTGCTCCAATTTGTTGCTTCTGTTTCACTCATTGCCGGTACTCTGATCGTGTTTAATCAGCTCAAGTACATGAAGAGTCAGGACATTGGAGTCAATATTGATCAGGTACTTGTTGTTGAGAGGCCGGGGATAGCTCCAAGGGACAGGGAAGCATTCAATTCTTCCATCGACGTGTTCAGGAATGAAATAAAGCAAAGCCCTACGCTGAATGCTGTAAGCACGACGGCGACGGTTCCGGGGAAGCAGAGAGATTACATAGTGGGAGTGAAAAAATACGGAACGTCGGACGACAACATTGTGCCACTGCGTTTCAATAGTATGGATTATGATTATCAGGATGTCTTTGAACCCTCTCTGATAGCAGGCAGGTACTTCGCAAGGGAATTCACCGCAGACCAAGACACTTCGGTTATTATTACTGAGTCGGCGGTTTCACTGCTTGGCTTCAGCTCTCCGGCCGATGCAGTAGGGAAGTTTGTTGACGTACCAGGGTTTCGTTGGGCACCCAAGATAGTAGGTGTGGTGAATGACTATCATCAGAAGTCATTCAAGAACGCCCTGGAGCCAAGTATTTTCTACTGCACATTATATGGCGGTGAGTTTTATTCCGTACGGCTGGTAACGAATGACTTGCAGGGTGCAATCAAGGAGGTGCAAGCGGCATGGACAAGGGCATTTCCAGGTAATCCCTTTGACTATTTTTTTCTTGATGACTACTTCAATACACAGTATGAAAATGAGCGAAAGTTTGGCAAGCTTTTCACCACTTTTGCAGTGTTAGCCGTGCTGATAGGCTGCCTTGGCCTGCTTGGCCTGGCTACTTTTACTGCCCAGCAGCGCACCAAAGAAATTGCGATAAGAAAAGTGCTCGGTTCGAAAGTGGCGGGTATCTTCTTTTTACTACTAAAAGACTATCTCATCATCATTGGAATTGCCATTGTTGCATCTGCCCCAATTGTTTATTTTTTCATGCAGAACTGGATCAACGACTTTCCTTATCAAACGGAAATCGGCATAGATGTATTTGTACTAGCTGGTTTAGCCGTATTGGTGATTTCTGTACTTACAGTTAGTTTCCAAACGATGAAGGTAGCCACGGCCAACCCTGTGAGATCACTTAGGAATGAGTGAAGAAAAGCAGTTGCCTTTTTCTGCTGATGCAGCATCTTTTTAAGATCATTCGTATTTTGAGCTTCCACTAAAGGAAGCTCAAAAATTATGAAACGATTTCTACTACCTCTCTTGTCTGTATTGGCCTTTGGTTGCTCTCAAAATGAAAGCAGCACGCAGGAAAGCAAGGAGGAAGTGCCGAAACCCAATATTCTTTTTATCATGTCCGATGACCACGCTATGAAGGCTATTAGTGCCTATAGCAAAGAACTTATCAGGACGCCAAATATTGATCGGATTGCTCAGGAAGGTGCTCTGATGCGAAATGCCTTTGTTACAAACTCCATCTGCGCTCCCAGTCGTGCGGCCATACTTACAGGGAAATACAGCCATCTTAATGGCTTGAGAGACAACCGGGATGAATTTGATGGCAGTCAGATGATATTTCCGAAGCTGCTTAAAACAGCTGGCTACCAAACCTATCTGATAGGGAAATGGCATTTGAAGTCGAAGCCACAGGGATTTGATTTTTGGAAGATACTTATCGACCAGGGGGAGTATTATAACCCGAGACTGGTTTCAGAAAATGACACCACCGTCGTGAATGGCTATACCACAGATGTGATTACTGATGAGGGGCTCTCGGTTCTGCAAAGCAGAGATAAGTCAAAGCCTTTTGTCATGTTGCTTCAACACAAGGCCCCACATAGAAACTGGCAGCCAAACATTAAACATTTTAGGCTTTTTGAGGAAGATCTGCCTATTCCTGCGACGCTGTATGATGACTACAAAGGCAGGCAAGCCCTGGCTGAACAAGATCAGCAAATCACCAATATGTGGCTGTCTAACGACCTTAAATTGACGCCAGATTATTATGAAGAAGAAACCGGCACGGGTGGCGCTGTTGGCCCTTCTGACCCGGAATCTTCCTATGCGGCGATGTTGAATCGAATGACTGAGGAGCAGAGAGTGCCCTGGGACGCTTACTACGACTCCGTTGGGTTGGCTTTCAAGTCGGCTAATCTTTCCGGAAAGGAGCTATGGAACTGGAAGTACCAGAGGTACATTAAAGACTACCTGAAGTGCATTGTGTCTGTGGACGAAAATGTTGGAAGAGTGCTGGACTACCTTGAGGCGGAAGGCCTGGCGGAGAACACCATTGTTGTGTACACGTCGGATCAAGGGTTTTATTTGGGCGAGCATGGAATGTACGACAAGCGGTTTATGTACGAGGAATCGTTCAGAACGCCTATGCTTATCAAATATCCGAAGGGGATCAGGTCAGGAACCTCTATTGAGGAGCTGGTGATGAATATTGATTTTGCACCGACTTTTCTTGACTACGCTGGTGTAGAGATACCAAAAGAAATGCAGGGCCTGTCAATGCGACCTTTGTTTGAGGCCGGGGTGAAAGACCCGAATGGCGGGAGTCGGTATACTATCATTATTATGAGTATCCTCATGGCTGGCACAAAGTAAAAAGACACTATGGCATTAGAAACTACAGGTATAAGCTTATTCATTTTTACCATGATGTCGACACCTGGGAGCTGTATGATTTACAACAAGATCCTCAGGAGATGAATAACCTCATTGATGATCCAAAATATGGTGATGTAGTCGAAGAGTTGAAAGCCAAACTGATAGAAAAGCAGATTGAGCTGAACGAACAGCCCGAGATCATTGACTTAACACGGGGTGAGGAGTTCATAGGCGGTGATCGCTTATAATTCTGTCCGGAGCGTGAGCTAAACTGAATGGGTGGTAAGGCTGACTAGTTATTGTAAAGAACTTCCATAGCCCCCAGGAGGTAAACCAAAGGTGCGTTCCAGTTGATGGCGATTTCGTTGGAAGCATAAGAACAATCATTATCGACAAACGACTCGTCAGGAATATTTGAAGGGTAGCCTTCACAGCCATCCTGTTGTCCGGGGTTGGGACCGCCGGAAAGTAGGCCGGGAACAGGCTCGTCTATCCCATCGGCAACTGACGGTCGGTGGTGAGGATGTATTGGGCTCTTGTCGCCATGGCCCGTTACAAAGGAATACCCGCTTGCGTTTCTGCCAAGCAGATAATCCATGTTACTCAGGGCCCCTTCCAGATACTTTTTGTCGTTGGTCAATCGGTAGGTTTGAAGCAAAGCCACACCCTGGTTCGCAGCTACGGCACTGCTACCCCAGACAAAGTCTTTTTCCGAACCACCCATTACCGTTTGCCAGGCGGCTGACCCATTTAGTAACCCGTCTGCAAAATTTATCAACTGAGCCCTTAAAGGAGTTATTTCTGAAAAGCTGGTGTGCGGAAGTTTATTGATAAAGCGGGCGAGCGAATAGTATCCCATTAGTCTCACATTTCCCCAAGAAGGTAAAGACAGATTCTCATCAGGAAATAGGTTGATGGCGGAATAGTAGGCCTCGTCACCTGTCGAAATATAAAGCTCACAAGCCGCCCAAATGAACTCGTCACCTACTGATTTGTCGCCGTAAGCTCCGGTAGTTATGTCCGGGTCGTGGGCCTTGTTCACTTCGTCTTGATTGTAAAGTACCTCCGGGTTTTGCTGTGCCCACTTCCACGCCTTTTTGGAGGCGGCCAGACAGCTGTCGGCAAGACCGGGCAGCTGAGATTCAAAGTTTGCAAAGACCCTGCTTGCTTGAGCGGTTACGGCAGCGAAATCCAGCGTGGCGGTGGTACTTTTTTGCACAACCCATCTTTTGTTGGTAGCATTTTCAGGCATCACCATGCCCTCAAATTTGGCCGTGGTCAGTTTATGGTAAACTCCACCGTCGGTGTCTTGCATCCGCAGCATCCAGCGAAGATTCCAAAGTGTTTCGTCAAGAAGGTCCGGAATATCATTGTTGCTTTCAGGAATATTCAGATCAAGCTTGCTGTAATAGGCAGGGAAGTCTTCATAAGCGGACAGTAAAGTACCCATTGTAATGCCGCTGTTGACAATGTACTTATTATAGTCGCCGGCATCGTACCAGCCTTTGGGGGCTGACAGTTTGAAGTCGGTGGGCCTTTCGGATGTTGCCGCCGAGGGGTGTACAAAAACGGCAGTGTCGGGATGGCCACCTGCTCTGGTCCATTTGCCAGCATAGATTTCCGGCAGGTCAGTTGACATACGCTGGTAGTAAAAGCCTTTTATGGAAGCTTTGCTGACTTCATTCAGCACGTTCGGCTCTATTTCAAAGGGATAGGAGTCGGCCAGGCCAGTCGCCTGAATGACATAGCTACCCGGCCTGTCGAGTATGGTGAAATCGGCGGCACGAGTGGTGTAATTGCCAAATGACGATTGGTTCGGCTCACCTAGCTGTCCTTCAAAAACTGCCTTGTTTGAGTTAAGGTCAACGACAGTGAATTTATCCGCCGCTGCACCTTTAATGATAGCGATTTTAGGAGCGCCAACGTAAAACCCAATTTGGTTAAGGTAAATGCCAGAGCCCTCGGCGGGCTCTGACTTATTTTGTTGCTGACAAGCGAAAGAAATGGCCAATAACAAAATAAGGTTAAGGACACTTCGGACGTATTTCATGTTGTTCCTGTTTTCAGGAGTGAAACTTTAAATCTTCTTGATCAACTCAATCGCCTCTTTCGTTTTCCTTTCTAGTCCGGCGTAGTCTTTTGCATCGAGCAGGTCTTTGCTAACCAGTTTACTACCCATACCCACGGCACACACGCCTGATTTGAACCAGCCTTTGAGGTTGCTTTCTTCAGCCTCTACACCCCCTGTTGGCATAAAAAGAAGATCGGAGAAAACTGCTTTGACTGCAGATACAAACTCGGGGCCCAGGAGGTTGCCTGGAAACAGTTTTACCAACTTAGCACCATTTAGCTCGGCGCCAGCAATTTCGGTTGGTGTCATGCAGCCAGGAATCCACTGCAAACCAGCCTTGTGTGTCACTTCTGCCACATCAGGGTTCATGGCTGGGCAGATGATGTAGTCGGCACCAATGCCGATAAAACTACGAGCCGCTCCCACATCTTTGATGGTTCCTATGCCGAGGAGTAGCCCGGGAAAATCCTTAGACGATTGCTTTTTCAGGTATTCGAAAACACCGAAAGCCTCCGCTCCCCTATTGGTGAATTCTATCGTACGAATTCCGGCTTTATAAAGGGCTTCAATGGCTCTGATGCTCACTTCTTTGTCGGAATGATAAAACAATGGAAGCATTCTTTGGGCCTTAATAGCGGCTATGGCGTCTGGTCTATTGGACATTTCTCTTTTTTGATATGGATTCGTAAAACAAGGAAATAAAATTGTGCCGCCGAAACGGCACATTCACTAACGGGCTACTCTACCGGAAGCGTCGCCTCCCATGAGTTTTTCCACCTCGCTTTTGGTAGCCAGGTTGGCATCACCAACGATGGTATGCTTCAGACACGAAGCGGCAACTGCGAAATCAAGCGCATGCTGATCGTTGTCAGGATACTGCAGCAACCCGTAGATCAAACCGCCCATGAAGGAGTCGCCGCCACCAACACGATCAACAATGTGAGTGATCTGATATTGCTTCGATTCGAACATTTTTTTGCCGTCGTACAATACCCCAGCCCACGAATTGTGTGATGCAGAGATAGAACCTCTCAACGTAGTAATTACTTTCTTAGCCTTTGGGAACTTCACCATCATTTGCTTACACACCGAAAGAAAGGCTTGCGCTGTTACTTCATGCCCCTGTGTGGTTACATTCAGTCCTTCTGGCTTGATGCCAAAGTGCATTTCAGCGTCTTCTTCATTGCCTAGGATAATATCGCAATAGGAAGTAAGCTCAGTCATGATGGGTTCAGAAGGTACACCATATTTCCAAAGTTTAGCTCTATAGTTGAGGTCAGTAGAAATAGTGATGCCCATATCGCTGGCCACCTTTACCGCTTCAAGGCAAGCGTCGGCTGAGCCCTGCGAAATGGCGGGCGTAATACCAGTCCAGTGGAACCAGCCAGCTCCTTCAAATACCTTTTTCCAATCGATCATGCCCGGCTTGATGTCGGCCATTGACGAGTGGGCTCTGTCGTAAACTACTTTGCTGCCACGACTCACTGCGCCGGTTTCCAGAAAGTAGATCCCCAGACGATCTCCGCCGAAAATGATGTTTTGCGTATTCACACCTCGCTTGCGCATCTCCATCAACGCACATTCGCCAAGATCGTTTTTGGGGAGCCTGGTCACAAAATCAACAGGTACACCGTAGTTAGCCAGGGAAACGGCCACGTTTGATTCGCCGCCTCCATAAACTACATCGAAGGAGTTGGCTTGTGAAAATCTAAGAAAACCCGGAGGTGACAACCTCAACATGATCTCGCCAAATGTTACTACTTTTTTCATTGTCGGAGTGAATTAATTCGGATGAAAGTTAAAACATTTTCTTTATTCTAATGCCCCGTATGGCCATTTGGTTATTAGACGAAATTAAAGGGAAACACCCCTCTTCCAGGGAATAAAATCTTCCTGGCCATTTCGATCAGCTGCACATTTTTCTTCGCCACTAGCCACTTTGATCAGGTAATCGAGGATGCGCCCGCCTGCTTGTTCGATAGTTTCGCTGCCTTCGATAATGGGGCCTGTATTGATATCAATGATGTCAGGCATTTTTTCATACAGCTTGGTATTACTCGACAGCTTGATGACCGGGGCTATCGGATTGCCTGTAGGCGTGCCCAGGCCAGTTGTGAAGAGGCAGATTGTTGCGCCGGAGCCAACCATGCCCGTTGTTGATTCCACATCATTGCCAGGTGTGCAAAGTAGCGTAAGGCCTTGCTTGCGCACCTTTTCGGGGTAGTCGAGCACATCCATTACCGGCGAAGTGCCACCTTTTTTCGCCGCTCCTGCCGATTTGATAGCATCAGTGATCAAGCCATCCTTGATATTGCCTGGCGAGGGGTTCATGTCGAAGCCGGAACCTGCCTCGTGGGCTCGTTGGTTGTAGCGAGTCATCAGGTCGACGAACCGATTGGCTGTGGCTTCGTCGACACAGCGGTCGCAAAGTTCTTGTTCTACTCCGCAAAGCTCAGGAAACTCCGAAAGGATGACGGAGCCGCCCAGGGCTGATATGAGATCGGAAGTATAGCCGATAGCCGGATTGGCCGAGATGCCCGAGAATCCATCGGAACCGCCACATTCCAGCCCCACGCAAAGTTTGCTCAACGATGCGGGCTCTCTATGTGACTGGTTGGCGATGATCAGTCCTGTAAAGATCTGTTTCACAGCCTCACCGATAAGGTCTGCTTCACGGCCCATTTTCTGCTGTTCAAACACCTGAAAAGGCTTGTTGAACTTAGGGGAGCGCTTGTCAATTTCTTCTTTCAAAATGCTCGCTTGTGCATTTTGACAACCAAGGCTTAGCACCGTTGCACCAGCAACATTGGGGTTGGTGATATAGCCAGCCAACAAACCACAAAGTGCCTGCGCATCCTGCCGGGTGCCGCCACAGCCCATGGAGTGGGTGAGGAAGCGGATGCCGTCTACATTGGGGAAAAGTGGGTTGTTGCTAACACCAATGGTGGTTTCGTCAAAAGCCACTTCCTGTATGTCGGAAACACTCTGCCCCGACTGGTACATAGAAATCAGTCGTTTTGTGAACTGCTTGTATTTTTTTGGGCTAGAGAACCCAAGTTCTTCCAGAAGTGCCTCTTTCAACGAGTCAACGTTTTTGTTTTCACAAAAAACCATCGGCACCACTACCCAGTAGTTGGCAGTGCCGACAGATCCGTCCGACCGGTGATAACCCATGAAAGTTTTGCTTTTCCACTTGCTAACATCGGGGGCGACCCAGTTGTTTTTTTTCTCTCTTGCATGAAGGTCGCCCACTGCATGCGTGGTGTTCTCAACGGAAATTCTCATGCCCTTTGCAATGGGATTTTTAGCAGTGCCTACCACCAGGCCGTACATTTTGATTTTATCGCCCTGAGCCATGTCATTCATGGTGAACTTATGCTTGGCGGCAATGGGTTCTTTGAGTGTGTAGCTGGCCCCGTCCAGGCTCACTGTGTCGCCCTGGGCAAGGTCGGTGAGGGCAACGATGACGTTGTCGGCTGGGTGTACTTTAAGGACTTTAGCGTTCATGGCAGAAATTTACAAAACAGTTTGCAGTGCAGCCCTCATTCCGCCGGAAGAAATAAGGGAGAGTTTTTCGGTGACATCTTTTTCGAAGCCGGGTAGCCTGGTGAGATCGGCGCTCCAAAGGCTTTCGTCCCTGAGTACAGCATTGGCTATTTTCTCAGCACCGTACTTTTTCCAAAGGTCGCTCAGGTAGCCAGCTTTGTCATCCTGGATCAGGTATTCTTTTCCATTGGCGGTTCCATAGTACTCAGACCCTTTTGCTTCTGATTTCATAAAACAAATGGACGCTGCAAAACCAAGGGCGAAAAGTGAGGGTACGTCGCTCTTTTGCTCGTAGTGCTTTAACAGAATCGGCAGGTCTCGCATCTTTATTTTGGAAGAATACTGCAAGGTGATGCTGAGCCATTTGTGTTGGATAAATGGATTGCGAAACCGGTCAAGAACGGTTTGTCCGTAGCTTCTGGCTTCGTCTACCGAAAGTGATGGCCCGCTGATGGCTGGGGCCAATTCCTGCATCATGAGGGTTTCAATGAAGCCAGACAGTGCATTGTCTTTCATGCCTTCTTTCACCGTTTCGATGCCAGCGAGCACTCCTATGCCACTTGAAAGGGTGTGCGTTCCGTTGAGCAGTCGCAGCTTCAGCTCCCGGTATTTTGTAATATCTGGTGCAATCACTACGCCTTTGTCTGCTTTGGCAAAAGAAAGCACATTGTTTACTTTTGGATCAGACGCTTCGATGGCCCACAAACTATAGGGTTCAGAAAGAATGGCCAGGTCATCAGCGTAGTCGAAATTGCGGTCAGTATCGGGAAGTTTTCCGGGCACTATTCTGTCGACAAGAGAACTACAGAAGTGGTTGGCTTCGGAAATCCACTTGATGAAAGCTGTGTCCAGCTGGTTTTGTTTTGCCAAAGTAAGCACGATGTCTTTCAGCTTTTGTCCATTGTCGACAATAAGTTCTGTGGGCACGATGACAAATCCTGGTAGGCCGGCAGTGTAGCGAGCCTGTAATATGGCCAGCAGCTTACCAGGAAATGATGTTGGAGGCTTGGCCGTGATTTTATCTCCGTCAAGTAAAGCAATTCCCACTTCGGTGGTGTTGGAAACAATGACCTCTATGTCGGGATTGACCGCACATTTCATGATTTCTTCCCACTCGCTTTTAGCGGAAAGCACCCGGCTGATACTGCTGTTGACAATTGTTTGGTCAACAGTTTTTCCTTCTTGAATGCCTCTGACTACATGGGTATATAGCCCGTCCTGCTCCTGGAATTCGTTGGCGCCTCCCCGGTCTGTCGACTTAATAACGACAACTCTACCGTTGAAAACCCCTTGTCTGTTGGCTTTATCGATGAAGTAGTCGATAAGTCCACGAAGCAGGATGCCTGTGCCAAACTGCAGCACTTTTTCCGGGAGGTTAAAGACGTTGGAGGGAGGCACAGCGGTTCCTTTCGGGAATTCAATTTCTTGAAGGGTTTGTTTGGTAAGTTTCATTGAAATCGGTTGGGAGGTCGAAACGGCCCCTAGTTACATAATTTTAGAGAAAGCTGAAAAACGGGTTTTATATCTCTACCATCGCTTTGATGACGCCTGTTTTTGGATCGAGCCAGGAGTCGAAAGTTTTCTTTACTTTATCAAAGGCGACCCGGTGTGTGATATAGGTACCCGGGTCGATGAGTTTGCTTTTCATGCAGGCCAGCACATGTTCAAAGTCTTCCCGGGTGGCATTGCGGCTGCTCATCAGGGTGCCTTCCCGTTTGTGAAACTCCGGATGACTAAATGTGATGTCTCCTTTTTGCAGACCAACGAGTATGTACCGGGCGCTGTGAGCCATGTAGCTAAAAGCTTTATTGATGGCAAAAAGGCTGCCAGTGGCATCGAAAACCACTGTTGGCATGCTACCGCCTGTGATGTCCTTTATGGTTTCGGCGGGGTTTCCTTCTGAAGGATTAACTGTAAGGGCCACAATGTTTTTTTCTTTGCAAAAGGCTAGTCGCTGGTCGTTGATATCCATTGCTATGACTTTGGCACCGGCTATTCTGGCAAACTCCATAATGCCCAACCCAATAGGCCCGGCACCAATCACCAGCGCAAATTCGCCCTTTCTTATTTGCGCACGTCTTACTGCGTGGGCCCCTATCGCCAGCGGCTCCACAAGAGCCAGTTCTTCTAAGGTATGATCGTTGCCATGCACCAAAAAATAAGAAGGGACAGAAAGGTACTCAGCCATGCCGCCGTCGATGTGCACACCACTTACTTTAAGGGTTTCGCAGCAGTTGGGCCTGCCAGAAGTGCAGGCAATGCAGGTGCCGCAGTTGAAGTAGGGGATGAAGGTAACTTGCTCGCCTTTTGAGAAGCCTGGAGCGTCTGTTTCGGCTATCTCAGCTGCTAGTTCGTGCCCCAGGATTCTCGGGTAATTGAAGTAGGGCTGTGTGCCTTCGTAGGCATGAAGATCAGTACCGCAGATGCCTATCCTTTTGATTTTCAGGATGGTGTTGCCCTTGGAAAAGGACGGTTCTGGAAGATCCTGATAATCGAATTGGCCGGGTGTAGTGCAAATAAGAGATTTCATCAGGAGTTGTTCTATTTCAGTTTAGAAGAGTTCATAGGGTTGTCAAATAGATGACGAGATAGATGGCGTTGTCCCTTACTTGATTGCATATCCTCACGAATTAAAGTGCTCTGTCGAGGTGAACGTAGCCGCCATCGACATGGATAAGTTGTCCGGTGGTGTGGCTCGATCTGTCAGAAAGCAGAAACGCAACTGTGTTGGCGATTTCTTCCGGTGTTGTCATTCGGTTTTCCAGCGGAATCCGGTCTGTTACTTTTTTCAGGTACTCTTTTGGGTTGGGCTGCTGGGCCACAAACCATTCGTACATGGGCGTCCAGCACTCAGACACCACCACGCCATTGACACGAATACCGTATTTCAGCAGCTCCACTGCCCACTCACGGGTGAGGGCATTGCGTCCGCCATTGGCCGCTGCGTAGGCAGATGTGCCACCCTGCCCGGTTTCGGCGGTTTTCGACACGATGTTCACGATGGCACCTTTATTCGCTTTGAGGTAGGGCAGGGCATAATGAGCAATCATATAGTAGTGCACCACGTTTTTATGGATGCTTGCCATGAACTTTTCGTAGCTGCCATGCTCCAGGTTCACACTGTCGTTAACGCCAGCATTATTCACTAAGCCGTCAATCCGCCCAGCTTTTTCAAAAGCAAATTGCACGGCTTTTTCGCATTCTTCCGGGCTGGTCAATTGCGTCGAGCGCTGGTAAGCTTTCCCTCCTGACTTCTCTATGTCGGCCACCACCTTCAGGTTGTCTTGCTCATCAAGACTTATGACGACGGGAATGGCACCTTCTTCCGCCAGGGTTTTGGAAATGGCTTCACCTATGCCTCTTCCGCCGCCGGTGACGATGATTACTTTGTCTTTTAGGTGTAGATTCATGGTCTATTTATGTAAACCCTCCAAGGGCCTGGAGCCGCTTGGAGGGTTGTTAGCAATCAATTAAAATCAAAATCTCTCCAAACGTCTTCTTTTAAAAATTCCTCATGCATTTGGGTAAATAGCCCCTTATCGCCAAACCATTCCGAAGCTTCCTCTCTCCTTAGCTGTGTTGGTTTGCTCGAACTGTAACTATGCCATGATGAATGTAGCCAATCATTCAGGTTAGATACAAACCCATGATGAATAGGGTTAAGGTGAATGTAGGTAATTAGCCGTGTATAATAGGTTTTAGATTCAACGACTTTCCTTTCGAAATTAGGTATAAAAAGGCTGCCTCTACGATCAAACATATTGTTGTAGGCCTGGGTATAGCCATTCAACAGGTGAGAAAATTGACTACTAAGAAATTTTTGAATGCTATTGGGTGTGACTTCAATAGTAGACTTTTTTAATTCAACCACCGGGGCTATCTCTTCCGCAGGCTTAAACCTTACCATTAGGTGTAGATGATTTGGCATTAGGCAGTAAGCAAAAGTGTCAGCTATTGGAAATATGTATAGGCTGTATTTTTGAAGGAAGTAGCGAGAATTTTCGTCTATTCTGAAAATATTCTCACTTCCATTGGCATGCGTCCAAATGTGATATGTTTTATCTGGCCGAAGAGGAATTGTTGGTTTTGCCATTTTAAACAGCATTTTCGTTAAACCCTCCAAGGGTTTCGAAACCCCTTGGAGGGTTACAAAAGAAGTCACTCTAGATTATAAAACCTCGCAGCATTTCCGCCCCAAAAAGCTGCTTGCTCGCTCTTTGAAAAGCTGGAAAAATAATCGTCGACGAGATCAACCACCTGCGTGTAGTCGGCTGCACAAAGGCAAACGGGCCAGTCGGAGCCGAACATGAGGCGGTCCATTCCAAAGCCTTCAACCACCACATCAAGATAAGGCGTAAAGTCAGCCTTTTGCCAGTTTTTCCAATCAGCTTCGGTGACCATGCCAGATACCTTGCACATAACGTTGTTGAACTGGGCCAGTGCACTAATATCCTTTTTCCATTCCTCAATCTTGCCCGCCTTGATGTAGGGCTTGGCAAGATGATCCAACACAAACGGCTGATCGGGAAACTCTTTGACTAGCTGGCAGGCATTTTTCAGGTGCTTTGGGAAAATGAGGATATCATATGTGAATCCAAATTTCCTGAGCTTCCCGATCCCATTTCGAAAGGCCGGCCGCAACATAAAGGCGTCGTCGGCTTCTCCCTGGAGGATGTGTCGAAACCCTTTCAATTTTTTATACTTGCTAAGCGAGGCGAGCTGCTGCTCTATGTCTTCAGCTTGTAAATCCACCCAGCCCACTACGCCCTTGATAAAATCGTTGGCTTGTGCGTTTGCCAGCTGAAATTCATTTTCCTGCTGGTTTTGATCGACTTGTACGAGCACACAGCTATCGATGCCGTGCGCATGAAGCACCGGCTCCAGGTCATCGGGCATAAAATCCCGCTGTATCACCTTCATGGAGCCGTTGATCCAGCCATGTCGGGCCGAATCGTACTTCCAAAAGTGCTGATGAGCATCAATTTTTGGCATTTTTGCAGGCAGTCAGGCCCTCCACGCAACTACTTTCTGCTTCGACACGCCCATGCCGTCGATGCCCAGCTCCATTACGTCGCCAGGCTTCAGGTAAATCGGCGGATTGAAACCTAGTCCAACACCTTTTGGTGTTCCTGTGGAAATAACATCACCTGGAAGCAAGGTCATGAACTGGCTCAGGTAAGAGATGAGGAATGGCACCTTAAAGATTAGGTCTGAGGTGGAGCCGTCCTGCATCATTTTTCCGTTAACGGACAGCCAAAGACGCACATTGTTGATGTCTTTTATTTCATCGGGAGTGACCACATAGGGTCCGAGGGGGGCAAATGTGTCGCAGCCCTTGCCTTTGTCCCAGGTGCCACCACGCTCCAGCTGGAACTCACGTTCCGACACGTCGTTGTGCAAACAATAGCCGGCCACGTGTTTCATGGCATCTGCTTCTGAAACGTAGCTTGCCTTCGCTCCAATGATGACGGCCAGTTCCACCTCCCAGTCAGTTTTTACAGAGTTTTTCGGAATCATTACCTCATCATTTGGTCCTACAAGTGATGTTGTAGACTTCATGAACAGGATTGGCTCTTCGGGAATTTTGGCGCCAGATTCTTTAGCATGATCGGCATAATTGAGGCCTATGCAGACAATTTTGGAAGGCCGGGCAATGGGGCTGCCGAGCCTGGCACCAGCAGGCACTTTGTCGAGCGACGTCTTGTTTCGAGAAACAAAGCCTTTTAGTCTTTCCAGCCCACCGGTTCCGAAGAATTTTTCGTCATAGTCCTCACCGAGGGGTGATACATCATAGTGCTGGCCGTCGATGGCTACACCTGGTTTTTCTTTGCCCGCCGGGCCGAATCTTAGTAGTTGCATTTATCTAGGTATTAAGTTTTATAAATCCGCCGTCAATTGGGTAATCAGTTCCGGTGATAAAGGAAGCCTCATCGGAACACAAATACAAGACCAGATGGGCAACTTCATCAGGTTTCCCCATTCGGCCTATCGGCTGTGTTTTTGAAAGTTTGTCGAACATTTCCTGCTCTTTGCCCGGGTAGTTTTTGGCCAAAAACCCATCTACAAAAGGTGTGTGCACTCTGCCGGGAGAAACGCTATTACACCGGATATTGTCGGCAAGGTAATCTTTGGCAACAGACAATGTCATGGCATAGATAGCCCCCTTGCTGGTGGAATAGGCAAAACGATCAGCGATACCCATTTGCGCAGCCACGCTGGCCATATTGAGAATTACACCGCCCCCAAGCTTTTTCATGATTGGTATAGCCTCATGAATACAATTGTAGACGCCTTTTACATTCACATCCATCACCCGTTGGAAGTCATCTTCGCTGGTTGTGTCGGCTCTGCCAATGTGGGCAATGCCGGCATTGTTCACCAGGATATGGATGTCGCCGATGGTTGTAAAAAGCTTCCGTACTTCCGTTTGTTTACTAATATCGCAGATGTGAGCAGGCGCTGTAAGCCCTTCAGATTTTAAATCGGCGAGGGTGGCGTCGACATTGGCTTGGTTCACGTCAATGATTTGCACGTTAGCACCGGCTCTTGCAAAGGCAAAGACAGTTGCTTTTCCAATACCACTGGCACCTCCTGTAATGACGGCTGTTCTATTTTTAAGATTATACATTCTTATTCAGTTGTTCAGTCAAAGAAAATATTTTATCCATTAAAAGCCACTTTTCGCCAGGTTTAGCTGTGGGCAGTGCCTGCTGGTATCTCCACATCAATTTTTCCCATTCCTGTACTTTCGGGTTTGTGGCATCCATTGCAGCCTTCTTCTCGAAGCTAAAAGTACTATTCGCTTTCATCACCATAAAGAGCCGGTTGCCTGAGCGGTATATTTCCATCTGCTCTATTCCACTTTCTTTGATGCTGTCCAAAATTTCCGGCCACACTTGCTGGTGATGCCTTTCATAGTCAGCTATGAGTTGTGGATCATCTTTCAGGTCAAGTGTCAGATAAAAAGTCTGCATTTTCAGTCGTTTACGAAAGTGCTTTATTTCTTTTCATTACTCTCAGGCAATAGATGCCTACTAAAAGGAGGCAGAATAACGGTAAGATAAAAGAAAAGTTGACCTCAGGAATGGAGCCAAACAATTGCAAGTCATTTAATCCGGTTCCTCCCCAATCGATGATGCCTCCCTGAAGAGGTGGCATCAAAGCACCACCCACTATGGCCAGTATCAGTCCGGCTGACCCTAGTTTTGCCTCATCGCCCATGCCTCTGAGGGCAATACCATAGATCGTTGGAAACATCAGCGACATGGCAAAGGAAACACCCACCAGGCAGTACAAGCCTACCATGCCATTAATAAGTATGGCGCCAATACAAAGCACAGACCCAAGCATAGCAAAAATGAGCATCAGTCTGGCCGAATTGATATAGCGAAAGAGAAATGTGCATATCCAGCGGGCAGTCAAAAACAAGATGGTGGAAGCTACCACATAAACCGTTGCATTTAGCTGATCATCCAGCGGTCGTGACTCATTCAAATTTGTCACGTACTGATAAATAAACGTCCACACCATGATTTGGCAGGCAACGTAGAAAAACTGAGCGAAAACGCCTTCGTAGTAGTCCTTGTTAGCGAATAGTTTTTTGAATGTCGTTCTTAAATCGAGCTTGTCCACATGTCTGGCGGGATCGTCAATTTTCACCACCATAAACAAAATCATGATGGCGAGCACCACGAAACCAAGCACGATATAAGGAGTGCTTACAATGGAGAGGTCATGCTCAATGATTTGCTGTTTCTGTTCTAAAGACAGTAATTCCGTGGGGGCATCGGCGCCAATTTTTGTATCAAGCCTGTCGACGACATAAATCCGTGCAATCACCTGCCCCGTAAGTGCGCCGATAGGGTTGAAAGCCTGTGACAGGTTCAACCGCTGCGTGGCTGTCTCTGCTGGCCCCAGTTCCAGGATCATTGGGTTGGCTGTGGTTTCAAGGAATGCCAGGCCAAACGTGAGGATATAGAATGATACTAAAAACAAGTTGTAGCTCACAAGCAGCGCCGACGGATACATGAGCAGCGATCCCAGCATGAAAAGAAAGAGCCCGAGAATAATGCTCGATTTATAGCTGTACTTTCTAATGAACAGTGCTGCTGGGATGGCCATGGTGCCGTAGCCTCCGTAGAAGGCGAGTTGGACATAAGAGGCTTTTACATTGGAAATGTTTAGCACATTTTTAAACACCTCAACCATTGGGTTGGTAAGGTCGTTGGGGAAGCCCCACAGAAAGAATAGGGAAGTCACTAAGACAAACCCCAGGGTGTAGTTTTGCTTGCTCGACATAAAATAGGTAGGTGTTATAAAAATGGCAGCTAACTGATCTGCCTCTCTAACATACTAAGAAAAGCGCCTCTTTCGAAGCGCTTTTCCTGTATAAGTTCATAAAACAGGGCCGATGGCTAATTATCCCGTAAAGCTGGTCATGATATAGACCACAATGGCCAGCACTACCAGCGAGAAAACAATATCCCAGGCGTTGTAGCTGGCCCTGTTTTCGGTTTTTTGTTCAGCGCTCAAAGTGCTAAACGTAAGCCCTTTTATTTGTTCGGCTGATGGTGCGGCAGAAGTCATACTGACGACCAGGCAGACCAAAATGGAGAACAAAAAGAACCACGATGAAAACGTAAGGAAGTTCACGTTTCCGAAGGCATACAAGAAGCTGTTAGGATTAAGCGAATCGCTTGCCAACTCCAGTGAGAGTCTGATAAAAACCACGGCCATACCAACGATAAGTGTAGTTAATGCGCCCCTCGAATTGATTCTTTTATGGAAAATGCCCAATAAGAACACAGCTGCAATTGGTGGCGCAATGTACGACTGTACCGATTGCAGGTATTCATACAATACACCCGAAATGTTCTGCATGATAGGAATCCAAAGGATGCCCAGCACAACGACGATGCCAGTGGCTATCCGGCCTACTTTCAGCAGCTTGTCGTCTGGGGTTTCGGGCCTTAGCTTTTTGTAAATATCAACCGTGAAAAGCGTGGAACACGAATTAAACACTGAGGCAAGTGAACTCATCAGGGCGGCCAGCAAGCCTGCTGCCACAAGCCCTTTGAGGCCCACTGGCATCTTGGCCATCAACAACGTGGCAAAGGCCTGGTCAGGTGTGTCCCACGAAAGCTCACCACGGTTTTTCAAGGCCAGTGCAACCACGCCCGGAATAAGAAACAGAAACACTGGAAGCAACTTTAATAGCCCGCCGAATATAGTGCCCCGGCGTCCTTCTTTGATGTTTTTGGCTGACAACACTCTTTGTACGATGTACTGGTCGGTGCACCAGTACCAAATGCCGACAATGGTGCTGGAGAAAACCAGACTTGGCCACGGAAAGTCAGGATCGCTTGGTGGGCGCCACATGTTGAGGTAGCCTGGCTCCAGCGCTGACCGCATGCCTTCCCAACCGCCAACGGCATCGAGACCAATGAACGTAAGTGTGCCTGCGCCAATAACAAGCACAATAGTTTGTAGCGCTTCGGTGTATACCACGGCCTTCATACCACCCAATACCGTGTAAATTCCAGTAAGAATAACTGTCATTAAAGCGCCAAACCAAAAGTCGATTTGCAGTAAGGAGGCGATCACAATTCCACCGGCATACACCGTTACGGAGACTTTTGTTAACACATAGGCTATTAATGAAAAGACGCTCAGGAACCAGCGTGTTCCCGGGCTGAACCTTTTTTCGAGAAACTCGGGCATGGTGAAAACACCACTGCGGATGTAGAAGGGAAGAAATACCCAGCCAAGCATGAGCACAATCCAGGCATGCAGCTCATAAATAAGCATAGGTATTTTGTCGCCTGCTCCGGTGCCGGCCAAACCGACCACATGCTCCGAACCGATGTTGGAAGCAAAAATGGAGGCGCCAACCACAAACCATCCAATGTTGCGGCCTGCAAGGAAGTAGTCTTCAGTAGTTTTTTGTTTTCGGGAAATGACCCAGGCGGCGAGGCCACCGATTACCACAAAATAGCCGACAATGACTATCCAGTCTAGCGTTTCAAAACTGTTCATAAGTAGGTTTAAGTAGAGTGTAACTGTTAAAATGCATTTTTTAATTATAAGTAGTGAGCGAAAGTAAAATTAAATGCTTAAAATGTGTATTGGAAAGCACTTTCCGATCAAAAGTTGGGGCCAGACTGGCTCTGATGCAACACCCTTGAGCATGTGAAACAACAAATAGTCAATGTTATGTCTTTGTTTAATTTTCTCAAGTATACTTTATCTAATAAGAATTATAACTAATTTGAGTTTTACTCCAACAACCAGTTTACAATTTAGTATATGGCGCTAACACCGTTATCAGGAACGCTGGGCAAGAAAAGGGCTGCACACCTACTGAGAAGGGCCTGTTTTGGTGCTACACTGACGCAGGTGGATGAATTTGCCAGTCTCACTGCACAGGAAGCGATTGGCAGGTTATTTATGACTGATATTCCAGAGCCTCCTTTGCCCATAGACCCTTTGACAGGGCAGGAGTGGGTAGTGTCAGGCACTACCGATGCCAATAGCGAAGGGTTCGAGCTTGAGCAGTACTTTTTAAGATGGCATATAGGCCAAATGCTTAGCGCAGGTATATCCAATGAGCAATCATTGGCCTATGCTTTCAGGGAACGATTGGTGGTTTTTATGCACACTCATTTTACCACAAAGAAATCGGTGGTGAATAGCAGTCGGGCACTTTATTTCCAGAATGCACTCTTTAGGTTTTACGCTTTTGACAAAGAAGATAGACTGGTGCCGGGCGACCCGGAGCTGGTTATTCCAGATCGGATATTGGTTAAAAGTTTCAAAGGACTTACGAAAAAGATTTGCCTTGATAATGCCATGCTGGTGTTTCTGGATGGCAGACTGAACGTAAAGGGCAGCCCTAATGAGAACTATGCCAGGGAATTGATGGAGCTGTACTCCATTGGGCGAGGCCTGGAGGGAACATTGCCAGAAGCGGAATTTCAGGGTGATTACATTAACTACACCGAGGAAGATGTGCAGCAGGCGGCAAGAGTGCTTTCTGGCTTTAACACCGACGACAGCTTTTTATCTGTCGATGTGGACACAAATTTGCCGAGAGGTGTAATAAAAGGCGGCGGCGGTAGCCATGACAACGGCATTAAGACTTTTAGTACCAGAATGGGGGGAGCCACCATTCAGCCCGACATAACTCTTCAGCCAAACGGGCAACCCAACGAGGAAAGCATGATCGACGAGGTAGACCAGCTGATTGAAATGATCTATGCCCAGCCGGAGACGGCAAGAAATATCGCCAGGAAGATTTATCGGTTCTTTATTTACCACGAAATAAACGCCGGGATTCAGAGCGGGGTCATTCAGGACATCGCCGATGTTTTTACGGCCAATGACTTTAAGCTACAGCCAACACTGGAGACACTTTTAACAAGCAGGGAGTTTTATGAAGCCGGCGATGGTGTTGACGACGACAGCTTTGGTGGTATCATCAAGTCACCTTTAGACATGGTGGTGGGTTTCATGCGCTCATTTGGTGTGCAAGCTCCTGACTATGCCACTGACCTGGAAGGGTTTTACTCATTCACAGGATCTCTTTTAGGTAGCGTGGATGTGCAGGGAATGGACTACTACGAGCCGTTCGAGGTGGCTGGCTACTCTGCGTATCATCAGTTTCCTTTGTTCAACCGGGCTTGGATTACTACTAACTATCTGACCAATAGGTACAACTTTATCAGGCAACACCTTACCATGGAAACCCCCATGGAGCTTGGTGAGGTCAATGCACTTGAATTTGTGCAGACCCATATACCAAATGCTACAGCAGCCAATGCCAGGGCTTTGGTCATTGCGCTGGCTGGGTACTTTCTGCCGATGTCCGAAAACCTAACTTTTGATGCCAACGCAACCAATGAAATAACTGTAGAGCGCCTCAATTTCTTTATGAATGCTTTTCTTTTTAGCCCGCAGATCGACCCCGACCCCGAAGCCTCCTGGACTTTCAGGTGGCAAAATGGAGTGGATACGGAAGTGATTTCAAACCAGCTCACCAATCTGTTGAATGCCATGTTGCAGTCACCGGAGTATCAATTGATGTAATTATGAGGAGGAGAAATTTTATCAGGAAACTAGGTTTTGCAGCTGGAATGCCCATCGCATTTCAGGGTGTACCTATCAAATTGCTTGCTTCCTACGAACCTCTTCAAAGGCTGGCAGCGCAGAGCGACAACGACAGGGTGTTGATTATTTTGCAAATGAACGGCGGCAACGACGGGCTCAACACTTTTATACCCATAGAGCAATACGACCAATACTACAGCCGGAGAGCCAATATTGCTATACCTAACAAAGTTGGCAACCGTACGCTTATTCCTCTCGACAGCACGCTACTGTCTGCAGACCAGGTGGGGCTCCATCCAGACATGCTGGACTTTAAGTATATGTACGATGTTGGGAAGGCTGCCATGTTTCAGGGGGTGTCCTACAAAAATAACAACGGGTCTCACTTCCGTGGCACCGACATCTGGATGATGGGTGGCACATCCGACGATTACTTTAATTCAGGTTGGGCAGGACGTTATCTCACCAGCCTTTATGCCCCGCAGAAGTATCCGGAGGATTTCCCGAATGCAGCAATGCCAGACCCTTTGGCGCTTGAAATGGGCAATGATGTATCCTTGCTTTTTCACCAGGACGGCAACATTCCAACATCCATTGGTCTAGGAGGAAGTCCTACCGGATTAGCAAACCTTGTAGATCAACTTTCAGGCTTTGAGGATCAGGGAATAGACCCAAGGGGTATTCCTCCTGAGTTTCTGAGAACTTCGCCCTACGGAAAGGAAATGGATTGGATACTCAGCCTTGAAGATAAATCAGAAACCTATATTAAGCGACTGCTGCAGATTTACGAGAGTGCATCGGCAACAAGCGTTACTTACCCGGAAAGGTATCCCTTCAATGCACCTGGCGGCAGCAAAAAAAACCCGTTGAGCGGGCAGTTTCAGCTCATAGCAAGGTTGCTTGGCGGTGGGCTGAAAACAAAGGTGTTTCTCGTGAAAATTGGTGGCTTTGACAGCCATGCTAATCAGGTGGAGGACTATGACTCGACCATGGGAGTACACGGGGCCTTGCTCTACCATATTACCTCAGCCATCAGGGCCTTTCAGCGAGACCTACTTTCCCGGGGCATTGAGGATAAAGTACTGACAGTGACCCTTTCAGAGTTTGGCAGAAGGATAGGCTCAAATGGCAGTTACGGTACCGACCATGGCACAGGCGGGCCGGTAATGATGTTTGGCAGCGGGGTGAAACCGGGTGTTTATGGTACAAACCCGGATCTGACAAAGAGCAATGTAGAAATGCAGCACGACTTCAGGCAGATCTATGCTAATATCCTGCATGAATGGATGGGTGTTGACAAGAGTGTTGTAGCAAACGATATCTTTTTTGAAGACCTGATAGAAGGGCCAAAGGAAACAGGTGGAAATTACGAGCCGATGGATCTTATCAAAGACGTGATTCTTGGCACGCAACAGAATCTTTCTGTTAACTTTAAAATTGAGAGTGTTTATCCCAATCCGGCATCTGATGTAGTGAACCTGAAAGTGAAAGTGAACGATGTGCAGGAGGCAGCTTTCAAACTTATCGACGAAACTGGCGCCACGGTGCTGGCTTTCAAGCAGCGTTTGGTACCAGGGTCGCAGGAAATAAAAGTGCACTTGCCCAAGCTGTCGCCCGGGGTGTATCTTATAAAAGTTAATTCTGAAAAATTGAATGATGCAAAAAGACTCATTATCAATTAGGTGGCTGTTGTTGCCTGGGCTGCTATTGTTTGTTATGGCAGTAGCCGAGGCACAACCGGTGAAAAAGCCGAAGCCTAATAAACCCAAGTATGGGTTTCTTGATACACAGTTCTGGCTGGGTGTTAAGTTTGGAAGCAACCTTGCCAACCCCATGGCGCAGTCGCAGCTTTCTGGTTTCAGCCCGATTGACTACCCGTCGGACAGGCTGACGAAGACTTATGAAAGCTACGCATTACCAGGTGGGCAGGCAGGCATTGAGATGACTTTTTATCACCGTGGCTTTTCTGTTGGGCTTCATCCTATGTATCAAAGAAGCAGGTACCGGTATACGAATAGTCTTGAATGGAATGGAGAGCAGGAGTCAGAAAGATTTGCCACTATCTATGAGTCGGAGCAAAGGGTCGATGTGATCAACGTGCCGATTTTTGTTAAGTATGACCTGATCCAGAATGGAAAGCTACGGCCGTTCGTACTTGGAGGAGGTTTCTACTCGTTCCTAGTAGGTGCTGAGCGTCAGGTAAAGATTATCCAAACAGACTATTCGTTCGGGGCACCGCAAACCATCGATGGCGGTACGCTTAATCTTGGAGTGAAAGACGCTTTTCAAAACTACTACGGCTGGGTGGCTGGTGGTGGTGCCAGCTTTGACTACTGGAACATTCGCACAGTGATCGAGATCACCTACAACCAATCGCTTAATAGCGTGACCCGGGAGGGTACCAGCCAAAATGAGTTGTCGTCACTGGGCGACCAGAATGATGATGTCCATTTGAGTCATATTGTAGGCAGCGTGAGCTTTGTATTCCCGCTCCGCTTTATCGACAAACAATTCCAGGCCCTTTGATTATGAAGAAACTATACTACTTAATTGCCCTGCTGGTATTGCTTGGTTGCAAAAAGGATGATGAGGTTCCGGTTACTTCTTTTACCCGGATTTACGATCATAGCAACTATAATGTTGACTACAGGCCGCTTGACGTGGAAGAGGGCACGGACAGCTATGTGATCCTTGCTACCACAACGCTGGACCGAACTCAGTTTCCAGGCATTCAGCTGGTGCAGGTTGACAAAGAAGGGGAGTTTGAGAGCAGCTACGAGTTTTCAGAAAACACCATTGCTCCCACTTCCGACCTGATGAAGATCGATACTTTCTTCTATTTCTTCGCCATGGATCCGGTAAGCCTTCAGGCCAGTCTGGTTTCCTTTACTCCGGGTTTCGGAAACATTACCGCTACACCATTGAATGGTTTGCTTTATCCGCTGGCGGGCTCATTAACATCCGACAATCAGTTTTTGCTGTTGAGCTACAATCCTGATGATAAGCTATCGGTGATTTCAAAAGTCGACAGAACCGGAAGTGTTGGCTCAACCGCAGCCTATACTATTGGCCCCGGCAGTGATGTGGAAGAAGCCATTATTAATCATTATACACAACCGGATGATAAATCGTTGTCCTTTTTCTGTGGCGAGGTATCCGGTTCACTCGTTTATTTCAATGGCTTTTTTAATTACAGCATGTCGCTGGTTTTCTCCAATTTTTCGGGCGACCCAGCTGGTGTAGTGCAGGGGCAGTTTACCGATGCCGGTATCAGAAGCGTGCTTCCAATAAACGGAAGCACGTTTGCCATTTCGGGCTACCAGTTTGACGACAACTACATTTATCCATCCGTTACGCTGAGCACGGGAGGTCTTTCTTCGAGCGTTGATTTATACACCAGCAATGCGGCCGAATGGAGACCGCACACCCCAGTTGTGCTGAAGAACTATATGCTGAACGAAGTTCAGTACATTATTTACGCAGCGGAAACCAAAAGTCGGCAAATAGCCCTGTACATGTACGAAAAGAACTCGGGCAATTTTGCTGGCCTTACCCACATTGGTTATGCCAATCCGTTTACCCTATCTTCATTAACCGTGGATGAAGAGAACCATTTGGTGGTGCTGGGTACGACTTACGTTGCCGGACGTTTCAGAAGAATATTTGTTGAGAAGATTTCTGAGACTGATATGGAGAAGAGGGTGCTGAAGACGGAGGAGTAACTCTCTGGAGAGCACAAAAAAAGCCTTACCTGATCGCTCGGGTAAGGCTTTTTATCTGTGTTATTTTACTTTGATAGCGTGAAATCCGGCATTTTAATTGGCTGGCCGCCCTTCATGGCAGATTCGTGCGCCAAAATACCCACACAAGTGATATTGGCTGACTGACGGGCATTTGGATACGGCTCTCTTTTCTCCTGCAAGGCATTGACAAATTCGTTGACCAGATGGGGATGAGAACCTCCATGACCAGAGCCTTGTATAAAGGATAGGTGCTGGTTGTCGTCGGAGTCGTAGACGCCAGCAGTGGTGAACGACTGGATTTCTTTCGGGAGCAAATGTGCGTAGTCAGGTATAGTCACTTTCTCAGGTGACTCACCGGTGTGGATCACGCTTGGTTCGTGCTCGATCAAAGTCCACTCGAATGACTTTTTGGAGCCATACACGTCGAAGCTCTCACGATACTGGCGGGCAGTGTTGAACAGAGAACGGGTGATTTCAGCTGCCAGGTCCGAGTTTTTGAACTTGATATGGCAGGTCTCGATAGCGAAAGGAGAATTGTAGACAGGAATTAGTTTCTCGTCGATGCGGCCTGAACCCAGGCACGACACCTGCTCTGCTTCGCCTTTGGTCAGCGCTAGTACTGGGCCCACGCAGTGGGTGGCGTAGTACATGGGAGGCAAACCTTCCCAGTAGCCAGGCCAGCCAGCCATTTCCTGCTGGTGAGAGGCTCTAAGGAACTGGATGCGGCCCATTTCACCTTTCTCGTACATTTCTTTCACAAACAGAAATTCACGGCTGTAGATCACCGTTTCCATCATCATATAGGTGAGGCCGGTTGCCTTTACCAGCTCCACAATCTGGCGACATTCGTCCACGGTGGTGGCCATTGGCACGGTGCAGGCTACATGCTTGCCAGCTTTGAGTGCCGCAATTGACTGCTTTGCATGGTCTGGAATGGGCGTGTTGATGTGCACTGCGTCAACGTTTGGATCTTTCAGCAGCTCGTCGTAGTCGGTGTAGCGCTTTTCGATGCCGAAGGCATCGCCGATTTCATTCAGCTTTTCTTTGTTGCGCTGACAAATGGCATACATGTTGGCGCCTGGCAGCTTTTGATAGATGGGGATGAATTCGGCTCCGAAGCCGAGTCCTATGATTGCGATGTTGATGGGTTTATTTGCCATAGTAGTTAGGGTAAAATATGCTATTAAAATTTTGTAAGATTTCGAGATGCCTGCCTTCCCGGCTTGGAAAGACAGGCATGACGCTCCGAAAATGTTTAGTGGAATAAAAGATAATTATTTTGCCCATTGCTTTAAGAATCTTAGACCTTCTTCCGCAAAGATATCTTGTGTAGGAGCGAACGGCTTCCAAATGCAAACGGCACCCGCCAGTTCCTGCACATTGGGAGTGAAGCTTTCTATCGAAATCACACCATTGTAGCCAACAGCTTCAAGTCCAGTTTTCAAATCATTCCAATTGGTCATGCCAGTACCCGGAATGCCTCTGTGGTTTTCTGAAACCTGCACGTGAATGAGCTTATCACCGACCGTTTTCACTGCATCGGCCAGGTTCTTCTCTTCTATCGTCATATGGAAGCTGTCGATCAATACCCTCGCCGCCGGATGATTGATGTCGTTGATCAGCTTCATCAGGTCCTCCGAATTATTGATGAGGTCGGTTTCGAAACGGTTCAGTGCCTCCAATGCTATTGACAACCCTCGTTTCTGAGCACTCTCGCACACCTTTCTCAGGTTAGTAACCGCCAGATCCCACTCTTTTTTTCTTTGTTCGGGAGGTACAAGTCGTGCTTTCCCAACTGCTGAATACATAGGCCCGGCTACGAACTTAGCTCCTACGGCTTCGCAGATGTCGAAGCATTGCTCAATGTAGTTGAAGCAGTTTTTATGGATGGCCGGGTCTTCATTGGTGAGATCCCTTGTTGGCCCGAAGGCTCCACAAATGATGGGCTTGATGTCATTGTCCTTGAGGGCACGGTTCAATATGCCAGTATCAATCAACGCAGGATCTTCCACGGCTATTTCTACCGCATCGAAACCTATTTTTCGGATTTTCGAAAAGAGCGAAACAGAATCGGAGCTGAAAGGACTCGTCCAAAGCCAGGTGCTTGCTGCAAATTGTACATTCATTAGCCTTTAATTCTTTTAGAAGCCTCAGGTTCCACCCCGACATTTGCCGGGGTGGACGGTTCTGAGACCGGTAGGTAAGTTTGGTAATGGATAAAGGAAATCAAGACTCACGTCTGAAGCAAGTGCGCTGACGTGAGTTTGATATTTTCAATTTAGTCGGCTGATTTGCCGTTTGTTACTTTCAAAATGCCATTCATGATCCTCCAGTGGCCCGGGAATGTACACAGGTACGGATAGTCGCCAGGCTCCGATGGCGCAGTGAAGGTCAATACTACTTTTTCTCCAGGATTTACCAGCCTGGTTGAGTAAAGCAGCTCCGGAACATCAGGAATGTAGCTCTTCTCAGCGCCATTGGCGTCTGCGGCCATTTTGTCTGCAGCGGCTCCCACTGTTTCCAGTGTCCCTGGTTTCACAATCAGCAGGTTATGCTGCATGAAGTCGATGTTTTCAAAAATAATAGCGACCGTCTGGCCTGCCTCTACTTCAAGTGTTTTGAGGTCATATTCCATTTTGTTTGGAATTGTCTTCAGCACGATCACCTTGTCGGCGTCAAGAGAAGCGGATAGGTTATTGTCGCCGCCCACTTCTGCCACCAGGTTGTAAATGCCCCGGGTGAAGCGTTCTATGGTGCCGCTTTTCACGCCAGTCATGCCATCAGCTTCCTTGTCGATGCGCAGCCCCTGTTTCAGCTCCTTGTCAAACAATCCTCCGGTTTTCACAGAAACCGCCGGGACGTTGTTCACGATAAAGGTGGCACCTGCCTTGGTTAGCTGGAACTCCCATTTAAAGCTCACCGGCATATCGGTCGTGCCTTTTCCGGTATATGTTTTTCCATTCTGGTTGACCACGACAATGAAGTCATCGTTGTCGGCAAAGACTCCGTAACCGTTGGTCTTGTCCCCATGTTGGATAAGCATCCCGTTGAGTATGGTATTGCCTTTCCAGATATTGCCGCTGAGGTAAATTTCTTTGCCAACCACTGAAGGGAAGTCAGCTGCAGCTACATACTTGGTGCCTCCAAGGTTCAGGAGCGTGAAGCTGGTGCTGGAATAGATTTGCTCTGTGAGGCCATCGGGCTTAAGCTCGGTAGTGTTTTGCAGGTAGGTCGCAATGAAACCGTTTTTGTGAGCTAACGACCCGGCCCTCACAGCCTTGGATAGCCACTGATCGGCTGCATTTTCTTCGTTGAGGCTAGCTTCAAAAAACATTTTACCCAGCTCATTGGAAGGAGCCATGTAACAAGCCTCAATAAATGCTGCCAGTCTTGTATTCAGGTTGGGATCATTAAATGAGCCGGCGTTGAAATACGATTCCACTGTCGTAGCATTTTTTGGCAAGGCCTGAATGGCAGCTTTCCTAACGCCCGGATTTGCATTGCGTAAGGCGTTGGTCACTATTCGTGTAGCTTCCTCATTTGTTCCATTCAGTGCGCCAAGGCCTTCAATTGCCCAAATGGCGTGAATGGCCGGGGCATTTACGCCTATCTCATCTTCTTTGGACGAGCCAATTAATTCATAAAGCTGTGGAAGGATGTTTTGGTCACCTTCCTCAACAATCAGACGCTGGGCGGTAAGCCGCCAAAACATGTTGCTGCTTTTCAAGCCTTTAATGAGGGAGGCCGGTTCTTTGCGATCGAGAACGATCTTTTCGGCCTCCGGAGCACCTTTGTAGGAAATCCTGTAAATCCGGCCATGGGTGCGGTCACGGAGTGGGTTCACATGCGCATTTCCTTTCCCATTTTCGAAGCCAGTCGGGGTAGGGTTATGCTGGATGATGAAGTTGTACCAGTCGAGTACCCAAAGGTTGCCATCAGGGCCCACTTCCGCATGCACAGGTGACATGTACTCGTCGGAGGCCGCCATCATGTTCCAGCCGTCGCTTTCTTTGAAGCCGGCGCCGTCTACTTCAAATATGCCTTTGTGCAGCAGCTTGCCGGTTGGCTCGGCTATGAAAGCAACCCTGTTCCAATATTCTTTAGGGAAGCGGCGGGCCGTATAAAAGTTGTGCCCGGCTGCAGCTGTGAACCCGCCAAACACATCGACTTGCCTGTAGTTTTTGGTAACAGGATGCATAGCGTAGTGGCCGTCCAGCTTGGTGGCGAAGTCATTCGAGAAGTTTTTCACCTTTTTGGTGAAGGCATAGGGTACATTGACATATGCCGTGTGGGTATTGTTGGCGGTCGAAACAAAAATATCGTTGTTTTCGGTGAAGCCCAGTCCCCATGTGTTGTTGGTTGTGCGGGTGTGGTGCGACATGTGTTTGAAGTCACGGCTGAGGTTGAAGACTGCCTGGTCATACTCAAAATCTTCGTTCCCAATTTTGCCTTCAAAGCCAGAGTAGCCTACGGTGCCCCAAATTTTGTTGTTGAACCCGTATCTCAAGTTGGAAGGCCCGGCATGAGTGTCCGATACTCCCCAGCCTCCCATTACTTCTTCTCTTACATCGGCCTTGTCATCACCATCTGTGTCTTTCAAAAACAAGAACAAGGGTGCTTGCGAAATCAGGATGCCCCCGTTCACAAATACTATACTGGTTGGTATGTTGAGCTTGTCGGCGAATACTGTGAACTTGTCGGCCTTGCCATCACCATCGGTGTCTTCCAGAATTTTGATTCTGTCGTCACCTACACCGTCTTCGTCACGCACGGTGTTGGGATAGTCAACGGTTTCAACCACCCAAAGGCGGCCTTTTTCGTCCCAGGCCATGGCAATTGGGTTGATGATATCAGGCTCTGATGCGAAAAGCGACAGCTCGAACCCGGGAGGTATTTGGATATGTGTCATTGACGAATCGGGAGACAATGGTGCTTGAAGTTTTGGTGCCGGGTCTCTCTTTTCGTAGTTGGGTATTACGGCGTCTGAATAGCTGAGCTGAGCTATTTTGAATTGTTTAGCCTTCTGTGCCACCTCGTCGCCCACAGCCCAGAAAATGCCATTTGCTACAAGGTCCTGGAAGCCAGTGTTATTCCATGTGCGCTCGTCGTGCCCGTAAGCGGTATAAAACACTCTGCCTTTGCCCTGGTTTCTTACCCATGTCCATGGTTCGTGATGATCGCCTTCCACTCTTTCCATCAGCACGGTGTTGTCGCTGGCGAGCTTGTCGTGCACGTAGGTTTCATCCCATGTTTCAAAAGTCGATAGACCTTGCATCACGGGATGCTCCGGCATCAGGATGTCGGCTGTGAAAGTGCCTGTCTCATGTGTCTTGAACTGGCCCCCCATCAGATTGACCACTTTTGGCGAATTACGGAAACACCAGGTGGCACAATGGATGGGGATAAAACCTTTACCGCCTTCAACAAAATCCAGCAAAGCTTTTTCCTGTGAGGAAGTAATTGAATCGTGGTTGGCATAAAGGATAAGCCCATCAAATTTGGCCAGGTTGGTGGCATTCAAATCATTGGGATCGTTCGTATAGGAGATGTTGATGCCCCGTTGTGCGACAGCCTGAGCCAGGATGGGGGCATATTTTTCTGAAGGATGGTGCTCACTCGCATGTCCCAGAAAAAGGATTTCCAGCCTCCTCGGGCCACTGTTATTGCTGCACGAGGTAAAGAACAAGGTCATTGCCAAACTGAGAAGCCCGAGAACTGCTCTGGCAGAGGTTAAAGTAGGTATTGTGTATTTCATTACTTAGTTGTTTTCGACTACCGATTACGCTTGGATGATTTTTATTTATTCAACAATGAGGCGTATTTAAAATGCATGTGATCTGTCAATCTGACAACGCAGTTCATTTTTGACTATCAATATTGCAAAATAGAATTCATTAATGCTCTCACTTTTTTGACCTGTTCTGACTTTATTTTAACTTACTTATCAGTCATTTATTCTTTTTTATGAGAAAATTGTGGCACTGAAACCAGACCGTATCGCATTTGCCCCATGAGAGTACCTATTCAAAAATCGGCCATTCCAGATTCCAGGGTATTTGTTATCAAAGACCTGCAGGATGCGTATTTCGACCCCAACTGGCATTTTCACCCGGAGTATCAACTCTTTGTAGTCCTCAAGGGCCATGGAACCAGGTTTGTCGGGGATACGATCAAGCCCTTCAAGGAAGGCGATCTGTTGCTTTCCGGCCCTAATCTGCCCCATCTGTGGCGGTGCCATGAGTCTTATTTTGCTAAAGACAGTCAGCTGTCGACAAGAGGTATTGTTATCTACTTCGATGAGAATTTTCTAGGCCATCAAATGTTGGAAAAAGAGGAACTTGCTGGTTTGAAGTATCTCTTCGAGAAAGCAAAGCGAGGGCTGGAGTATTATGGACATACACGGAGTCAGGTAAAAGAATGGATGCTCAAAATGGTGAATTCGGAGGGGATCGAAAGCGTTATTCAGTTTTTGAAGATACTTAGTGCACTTGCACATTCGAAGGAGTACAGATATGTGTCGTCGGGCCCGGCCAGTTTTCAATTGAAAGCGTCTGACGGAGACCGGATGAATCTGGTTCATCACTACGTCATTGACAACTTTAGACAGAAGATTACGCTTGAAGAAGCGGCATCGCTGGCGAACCTGAGCCCGGTCGCCTTTAGTAGGTATTTTAAAACGAGGGCGAACAAGACTTTCTCGTCATTTGTAAGTGAGGTAAGAGTGGGGCAGGCCTGTCACATGCTTGTGGACGGCGAGCTATCGGTGGCGGCCGTTGGATTTGAATGTGGATACAAAACGCTTTCCAACTTCAATCGGCAGTTCAGGGAGATCACGGGCATGGCTCCGCTGGAGTATAGAAAAGAGTATCGGAAAGTGATTTAACCTGATGGCTCTTGAAAAAAGTTAAATTGTTGTAACTAGCCTATTGCAAAAAGCGTATATTAGTATTGCAAATGCAATAACTCCATAAGTTGGAGTGGGCGAAAAGAAAACAATTTATGGCTGAGGAAAGCAATAGGTCTGAAAGGCGTTCGTGGCGGATAGCAAGCGTGAATAACGAAGTGGCTACAATTAATGTAGACACGGAAGCTTACCATTTTCTCAAGCCTTATGCTCAGAATGATGATCCGCCGTTGATGGCCAAAGAGCCTGAGCTTGTTTATGAGCGCATTAAGCCAATGGTGCAATACCTTGGCTACAGTCAGCAGGAGCTGTCCGGAGTGCTGGAAGTTGATCCCAGCACATTGTTCAGGTGGGATAAAGGTGATAAAACGATAGGTAAAATGAGATCCAAAGCCATGTATGATATTGACCACATCATCGCTAAGGGGGTGAAGGTTTTTGGTTCGGAGAAGCAATTGAAAGAATGGCTCTCTACTGTCAACCAGGCCTTGGGCAATCAAAAGCCTATTGAGTTAATCAAAAGCCCCTATGGAATAGAGCTGGTTGACAATGCCATGGAGGCGCTGTTGTGGGGCAACGTTTTGTAGGTGAAATACTTTCGACTGATCAATAAGGCATTTGCCTCAACCCCATTGGGCTATGGAAGGGCTGGCGGTAGATGGAATTTCCCCGGCACCCCTATCATTTACGCCAGCAATGTCAGCGCCATCACGTTTATGGAACTGCTGGCTATCAAGGGGCCAGTAGTGGCGAACGGGTCGTGGGTATTGATCACCATTAAGATAAATGCGGACGCACCTCACCTGATGTCGGAGGACTTGCCACCTGACTGGGGTCGTCGACCTTACCCGACGTCTACTCAGGCTTTTGGTACCAATTGGGCGCAGCGTATGATGTCACCCTTTTTGAAAGTGCCCTCATGCCGTATTCCATTGTCCAGCTATTCGACGGAGCATAACCTCTTGATTAACCCATTGCACCCGGAAGCTATGAAATCGATGGAGATCATAGCTGAAGAAGACGTGTTATTCGAGTTGAATGAATGGGGCTGACCAGAAAGTGGATCAATCTGTATTTCTGGGGGGATTGATTTTTCGCATGGGTATTTTCCGCTTGCAAAAAAAAAGCAAAAGGTCCAAGCCTGTCCGACTGGAGAAGCCCGGTCGGGCGAGACGCATTGAACCAGTTTTGCTTTTTTATTGCCGCCTATTTGCTGAATCGAATAACACTCCTTTCGAGTTTTATCCCCCAGATTTTCCGCTTGATCCCAGAAAGTTCTGGTGGGTTTAGAGAAGAAATTTTATAGAAACAAAAGCACTGCCCTTAGGGCAGTGCTTTCTATTTCTGCGCCAATGTGGTAACTACTCCATCAGGCTTATTTTGTACACTGTGGTTTGATGGTAAGTTTCCCCTGGTTTCAGCAAAGCACTTGGGAAATCAGGTTGATTAGGAGAGTCGGGGAAATGCTGTGTTTCCAGACAAAAACCTGTATTTCTGCCGTATGGAATACCTTCATCACTTTTAACGCTGCCGTCGAGAAAATTGCCGGTGTAGAATTGCACACCTGGTTGCGTGGTCGCCATATCCAGCCTCCTTCCCGAGACAGAATCCGTCACGATAACCACATTTCTCAATTGCCCCGCTTCCCCATCCAGAACAAAGTTATGGTCGTAACCAAACGGATCACCTCCGGTTTGTTCAATCCGTTCGCCTATCTTGGCTGCATCAAAAAAGTCAAACGGTGTTCCGGCAACTGGTGCTAGCTCACCTGTGGGAATTAACCCTCCATCAACCGGTGTGTATCTCTGAGCTTTAATTCTCAGCTCGTGATCTAGTATTGTATTAGCTGGGCTGCCCGTAAGGTTGAAATAGCTATGGTTCGTCAGGTTGAGAACAGTAGCCTTGTCAGTGGTGGCTGTGTAATCGATTTTTAGCTCATTATTGACAGTGAGCGTGTAAACCACCTTTACATTGAGGTTACCAGGATAACCTTCTTCGCCATCGGCACTAAGGTAGGTCAGCTCAAGTGAAGGTTCGTCACCATCTATAGCATTGGCAGTCCAAACCTGTTTATCAAAGCCTTTTACACCTCCATGGAGAGAATTTTCTCCGTTATTTTTGGCAAGGGTGTAAGTTTCACCATCAATGGAAAATTGTCCTTTGGCGATTCTATTGGCATAGCGGCCGGCGATTGCCCCAAAAAACGGATGGCCAGCCAGGTATGTTTTCAAACTATCGAAACCCAATACAATAGAGGATACTTTCCCATTTTTTTCAGGGAAGTTCCACTCGGTGACGATGCCACCATAATTAGTGATTTTTACTTCTGAACCGGCTTCGTTGGTCAGCGTAAATAGCTGAACCTTTTTGCCATCTACCTCACCCCAATCGGCAGCAGATATGCGGGAGGCGGTTGCAGTCTCTTCAGTCTTTTCTTTAGTAGGCATTGTGCAAGCGTTTAGGCCCAGGGCCAATAAGCAAAGTAGTATAGTAGGTTTCATATTAGTAAGGTAAAGCCAGAGCATCGCTTTTGATGCTCTGGCTGGTTTTGGTCTAGATGTACCTGTTGATCAGGTTCTCGATATATTCCTGGCGACCACTGGTCATTGCAGGCTCTCCGTTTTCGGCAGCATAGTTGCGAAGATCTTCCAAAGAGAGCTTACCCTGCTCAAACTCCTTGCCTTTTCCGCTATCGAATGAGGCATAACGGTCTTTGCGAATCTTCTTGTATTCCGACTTCTGTAAGATGTTGTCGGCAGCTACCAGCGCACGGGCGAAGATGTCAACACCACCAATGTGGGCATAGAACAAGTCCTCCATATCAGTAGAGTTTCTTCTGATTTTCGCATCGAAGTTGATGCCACCACCGCCAAAGCCTCCGTTTTGCAAAATGATCATCATAGCTTCGGTAACCTCGGTGATATCGTTAGGGAACTGGTCAGTATCCCAGCCGTTCTGGTAATCGCCTCTGTTGGCATCAATAGAACCAAGCAAGCCTGCATCGGAGGCCACCTGCAGTTCATGGGTAAATGTATGGCCAGCTAATGTAGCATGGTTTACTTCGATATTCAGTTTGAAGTCGTTAAGCAAATCGTGCTGACGAAGGAAGCCAATAACAGTGGCTGAATCGTAGTCGTACTGGTGCTTAGTTGGCTCGCATGGCTTAGGCTCAATAAAGAAAGTACCTTTGAAGCCTTGCTTACGGGCATAATCTTTGGCTTTGTGAAGGAACATCGCCAGGTGATCCTGCTCTCTCTTCATGTCAGTGTTCAGTAGCGACATGTAGCCTTCACGACCTCCCCAGAACACATAATTTTCGCCTCCAAGATAGATTGTTGCATCCAAAGCGGCTTTTACCTGTGCCGCACCATGGGTAAGCACATGGAAATCCGGGTTGGTAGAAGCACCATTCATATACCTGACATGGGAGAACAGGTTGGCTGTGCCCCAGAGTAATTTTACACCGCTGGCCGCCTGTTTTTTCTTGGCGTACTCGGCAAGTGCGTGAAGCCTTTTTTCATTTTCAACCACATTATCTCCATAGTCAACCACGTCCACGTCGTGGAAGCAATAGTATGGAAGGCCCAATTTTGTCATGAATTCGAAAGCAGCATCCATCTTGTCTTTTGCTCTTTCTACCGCATCGCCTTTCACATCCCAGGGGAAAATATGCGTAGGTGCACCGAAAGGATCGGCACCACTGCCAACAAAGGAGTGCCAGTAGGCTACTGCAAACCGCAAGTGCTCCTTCATAGTTTTGCCTGCTACCACTTTGTTTTCGTCATACCAGCGGTAGGCCATAGGGTTGTCGGAGCCATGTCCTTCAAATTTGATTTGACCTATGCCTTTAAAAAATTCTTTTTCTCCAAGAGTTATTGCCATGTTTCAAGTGTTTTTGGGGGTTTAAAAAACAGGGCGTTAAGTTAGCAGAATAATGAGATGAAGGCGAAAAATTTTCCACTTTATAACTTTTCCCGATTGTTATTCCGCTGGGAATGGTAGCCTCAATTGCGTCATGATCAAAAATTGTTTGCGACATCTCCAACCTTTCGATTTCGATTTCCGTCTACTCTTCAGCTTTACCATCCACATCTACTGACCGAAACTTCTACCGGGTGAATTTTTTAAAGCGAGTACCAATATTTTTAATTTTTCAAATAAACATGAAGGTCAAATTTCTTAACTTTTTTGCAGCCACTGCCCTGGTGGGTATGTTTGCTGCCTGTTCTGGCGACGACGATGCACTTCCAGGTGAAAATGAAAACCCAGGAAGTCAAAAAGCATCAATAAAGCTTTCTTTTAACCCGCCTCCACTTTTCAACGCATCCGAAAGGCAACCAGCATATGCTGTAATTGCCATGACGGACAACAATGAGGTAGAGGTGGTGAGCAATAAGAAAGTAGCACTTTCCCTCAAGGCAGGGAGTTATTTCACTGAGGCATTTGAAATACCTTCGGCCACCTACCGGCTTTCCAGCTTTGTGGTTTTCAATGCTGAGGATAAAGTGGTGCTGGCAACCCCGCACGAAGGATCGCTGAAGGGAGAAGAGCTCCAAATGGGCTTGCCGCTGGTGGTTGACGGAAAAGCAGGGGGTACAATTGTGGCTAACACAGAAGTGGGTCAGGTTTTTGTGGTGGAAGATGCAGCTGACTTTGGTTACGCTGTCGAGGTTTTTGGCGGAAAGAGCGATGAAGTGACCCTTGTTTCCTTCAGTGCATCTGTTAATGTTGGTGGGTTTGTTTATGACGGTATCAAGCCGTCGGTATTAATTACAGCTACCGACGACGAAGGTAATTCGTGGTCAGTTGGCAGAGATATTGAAGGCGTGGAGAATATCAGTATTCCGACAAGATTCGACAACTATTACATTACTTGGACACACTGGGGCGATGTTTACGAAAGAGAGCTGACAAGAGAGGAACTTTTTGAGAAACGTGCAGTGAAACTGGAAGGGCAAAAGGCACCCAAAAGGCTGAAGAGTGAGACTGAGTATATGCTGCTGGCTGAGGGTTCGAAGCTGGAAAGCCATATAGATTACATTTACAATGAAGAAGGCAAGCTAGCCAGGAGAGATTTTTATCACTTTAATCACGATACCAATGAGTGGGTACTCCAGCTAATCACCTGGTACGAGTATAAGAACGGCCGACTGGATAACGTCAAAAGGACTATGGACAACACGCTGCTTGATACGCAGCAGTACTATTACAGAAGCGATGGCAAGGTTTCAAAAGTTGTGCAAACAGGATTAAACGGAGGTCAGGAAGCTGTCTGGTTATATAACTCGCAGACGGATGAGTTTACTGGCATACGGTACAGTTTTGACAATGGGAATTTCTTTACCTATTACTACGAATTTGACAAGGGAAACATCGTCTCGGAATATTCGGGTGTGGGTAGCACAACGGGAACTAGCTCCAGCCAAAAGCACTACGATTCCTTTATCAACCCCCACTATTTGCTGGGAATCACGGATTATTTTCTTCGTGAGTCAAGTAAGAACAACTTGAATGGCCAGACTCAAAGTTATGCAGGGAGCTTCCCAATATATGTGCCTGGCCAGTACACCTATACTTATCAAAGCGGCTACCCTATGGAGAAACAGGTGAAGTATGTTGGCTACCAGAATCCAACTGCCACGTATACTTCAAAGACTGTTTACGAATACGAAAACTGACAGGCCAAATAACTAAAAGGGATGCTATTGTTTAACGATAGCAGCCACTTTTCTATTAACCAAGATGGCTTTTCAGAATTCCAAGCCACTTTTCATAGTGCGGCTCATAGTCGGTATTTTTTGAAGGCTCCACTACCCGAAGCCTTTTCATGTTCCTGAAGGCGTCTTTCTGGTCGGCGTAAACGCCAGCGCCCAAGCCGGCACCTACCGCAGCACCCACACTGCCATCACCCTCATAGAGTTCTACAGGCACGCCTGTTACGTTCACAAATGCCTCTGTGAACACATCGCTCAGGAACATGTTGGCATAACTAGCCCTGATCACCTTCGGGCTCATGCCATTGTCTCTCATGATGTCGAGTCCGTAGCGGAACGAGAACGCAATACCTTCCTGCGCTGCCCGGAATAATTCATGCGGGCCGTGAGTGTTGAGGTCAATGGTGTGGATGTGGGCACCTATTAGTTTATTCTCGAGCATACGTTCCACGCCGTTGCCAAAAGGCATCACATAGAGGCCCCGGCTGCCTGGCTTGGCTTTGGCCGCTTCTTCATTCATTTGCTCATAGGTGAGGTGCTGTCCAGCCACAGATTTTATCCAGCGGTTCATTATGCCCGTACCGTTGATGCACAGCAGCACGCCCAACCTCTTTTTCTCACTGGCGTAGTTAACGTGGGCAAACGTATTTACCCTCGACTGCGGATCGTAGCTTACCTGGTCAGTTACACCATAGATCACGCCGGATGTGCCTGCGGTCGCTGCCACTTCGCCCGGCTCAAATACATTGAGCGACAGGGCGTTGTTGGGTTGATCTCCCGCCTTGTAGGTGACCGGAATGCCAGCTTTCAAGCCTAACGGTTCGGCAACGGCGTAGCTTACTGTGCCATGCTCCGAGAACACAGGCTTGATGTCGGGCACCAGGCTTTTTGAAAAACCGAAGTAGTTGAATACCGGGTCAGAAAGCTCGTCCTTTTGAAAGTCCCAGAAAATTCCTTCAGAAAGAGAGGAAACTGACGTGGTGATTTCGCCCGTAAACTTCATGGCAATAAAATCGCCAGGCAGCATGAGCTTGTATGTTTTGTCGTACAAGAAAGGCTCGTTTTCTTTCACCCAGGCCAGTTTCGATGCGGTGAAATTCCCTGGCGAATTAAGGAGCGAAGAAAGCGCCACGCTTTTGCCGATGGCTTTGAACGCCTTATCGCCTATTTCCACAGCCCGGCTGTCGCACCAAATGATCGAATCACGCAGCACCTTTTGGTCTTTGTCCACTATCACGAGCCCGTGCATTTGGTAGGCAATGCCAATAGCCCCAATGTCTTTGGGGTTATATTTTTTGGTAGCGTTAAGCTTTGTGATGGCCTGTTGTGTGTATTCCCACCACATGTTGGGGGATTGTTCCGCCCAACCTGGCTCTGGCGACAAAATCGTCGCCTCCGTTTCCGGATAATGAGTGGAAGCAATGCATTTTTGCGTTTGGGCGTCCACTACAGAAATTTTGACGGAAGAAGTTCCTATATCTATACCTAATAATAACATGGTGCAAATTTGATTAAATGTGTGCTAAAATAGCAAACCTATCCCAAATCCATTTCATTTTACGGATCGGGTGTTTGATTAAGCTTCGGTGATGTAAGCTGCTAAATGGTCAACAGCAGGCCGTAGTTCTCGTCAGTGTCTGAAAAGAAAGACTCGGAAAGGTTTTCCTTTCCCTGCGCTTTGTAGTCGGGCTGTTGTTTTTGATACGAAGAATTTAGCAGTGGAGATGAAACAAGGAAGTCCGCTGTTGCTCTGTTGCAGGCAACGGGAATGTTCCAGGCCATGCCTATTCGCAGCAACGCCTTCACTTCAGGGTCGCTTGGCAACTGTGCTAAGGGATCCCAGAAAAAGATGAGAATATCTATTTCTCCTTCAGAAATTTTAGTGGCTATTTGTTGATTACCACCCATAGAGCCACTTTTTACCTTGGTCACAGGCAAGTTAAGCTCTTTTTCTACAAGGTTCCCGGTAGCCTCGGTGGCGAAAAGAGAATGACCAGCTAATACACCCTTGTTAAAGAGTGCCCACTCAATCAGGTCTTTCTTTTTATAATCGTGCGCAACAAGCGCTATATTCTTTTTATCTATCGTATCCATTGTTGTGTCAACTTTCAAGTCAATCAATTTCCGTTCAAACACCTTGCAGTGTCAACTTCTCAATGATTTGTACAAATTTAACCCTTTTTCTTAATAAAAGATTCGTTTCATTGCAACGTAATCAGGCCATTAGAGGTTGTGTTTTTCGGAGAAATCGATTGCAAAGTTCTTAACAAACCGTTGCAGAGAACTTTCCTTTCTGAAAAAGATTTTTCGCTGAAATGGGAACATCGAAGGTGCATCATCAAAAATGATTTTGTGGTGACCGTCAAAAGGTTTAACTATATCCTCAGGAGACGGTAGATTTGAATGATGTGAGATGGCAAAAAAAGATGGTGGAGTGAAAACAGGACTGACAAGGCAAATGGGCATTCTGGGCCTTGCAGCTACTGGTATTTGCTCGATGATGGGGGCGGGCATCAACGTGGTGCCTTTCATGATACAGCGAAATGTGCCCGGGATCGGCCCTTATGTGCTTCCGGCTTTTTTGGTGGCTGCCGTGCCTGCTATTCTTGCGGCCATGGCCTATGCCATACTCAGTTCGGCTATGCCCAGGGCGGGTGGCAGCTATGTCCATGTAAGCAGATCCCTCAATCCATATATGGGTTTTGTTGCAAGCTTTTCCCAATGGTTTGGCCTTTCCGTGGCCATCGGAGTTGTGTCCTACGTGGTCGTTCCTTTCCTGAGAGATGTCGCCTTTGGCCTTGGGTGGGCAGAAATAGGAGAAATTTTGGAGTTGGGGTTGGTTCGCCTTGCTATTTCATTTGCCTTCCTTTGGATTTTTGTTCTTGTCAATATTCAGGGCATTAAACTTTATGAGCGTACACTGATCCCGCTGATGTTTTTGATGTTTGGCCTTGGCGCTATTGTCATTGTGGTAGGCTTTTCACATGACCAAGCCGATTTTGTTGCCGCCATTCAGGCCAAGGAAGGCAGACAAATAGCAGAGGCGGCCATTCAGCCTTTCGATTGGAAGATTTTTGTTACAGCCTCGGCCCTGCTGTTTTCCAGCTTTATCGGGTTCGACTCAATAGCGCAGGCAGGGGGAGAGGCGAAAAACCCGGGCAAGTCGCTGCCTATTGCGATTGCGATCGCCATTCTGACTGTGGGTGCGTTTTACTTCCTATTTACATGGGCTGTTTATCATAGCGTGCCGTGGGATTTCATTGCCGCTGAATCTATGAAAAAAGACATTTCGGCTCCTGGCCTGCTGAGCTATGTGCTGCCGCCTGTTTGGGGTGTGCTTATTTTGGCTGGCGCTGCCATTGCGCTGATCAACGACTTGCCGGCCATGATCCTGTCGGTTTCCAGACTCATGTTTGCCTGGGCCGAGGACGGCATATTCCCCAGGAGTGTCGCTCGGGTACACCCCGTGCGGAAAACGCCTGCGACGGCCATTGTCGTCAGCGGAGTTATGGCCTCGATCGGGATCTTGGGATGCCACCTGGCGAGCGATTTCTTTTTAGGGATAGATATTATGGTGACCTCCATGCTCGTTAACTTCCTTTTGATGGTGGTCTCAGTTTACACTTTGCAGAGAAGAAACCCAACACTTGCAAAGGGCATTGTAGTGGTGAAGGAGCGATGGAAGCAGGTTTTCATTGCTGTGGCAGGCGCTGCTTTGCTGGGCAGCCTGCTCATTGTACATATCGTCAAAGACCTGGCAAGCAGTCCGGGTGCATGGTATTTCCATTCTACCTTTATATGGATAGTGGTGATGATTGTCGCTACAATGATTTATTTTCGTGAAAAAGGAAAACTAACCAAACAGGGCGTCAACCTGTCGGAGAGGTTTTCGCAACTACCCCCTGAATAAGATTAGCTATGAGTAATAGAGTGGAATATTGTGAATTGGCACCTGACCTTAAGATATCGAGAGTACTTACGGGGTTGTGGCAGGTAGCCGACATGGAAAGAGACGGCAAAACGCTGGATCTTGAAGCGGCTGCCAAGTCGATGAAAGCCTACGGCGATGCCGGACTGGTCACCTTCGATATGGCAGATCACTATGGCTCAGCCGAAATAATTGCGGGAATTTACAAAAAGAAATACGCTGACTACCGGCCGGTAAATCTACTGACCAAGTGGGTGCCAAAACCAGGTCATGTTACTAAAAAAGAAGTAAGGGAGGCCGTGGCCACAGCGCTTGTGCGCATGAATATGGAGCAGCTTGACCTGATGCAGTTTCATGCCTGGAACTACGCTGACCCAATCTGGCTAGATTGTCTGTATTGGCTGGAAGAACTGAGAGAAGAAGGGCTGCTGAAGCAAATTGGCCTCACGAACTTCGATGCAGCCCATTTGAATATGGTGCTGGAAAGTGGGATCAAAGTGGTATCGAACCAGGTGTCTTATTCTCTGCTTGATCAAAGAGCAAAAGGAGACATGGCTGCCGTGTGTGAAAAGCATGGGGTGAAAATTCTGGCCTTTGGCACATTGGCCGGCGGTTTCCTGACCGAGAAATGGCTGGGTAAGCCCGAGCCCAAGCAGGAGGCAAGTTTGACCTGGTCACAAATGAAATACAAGCGCTTTGTGGATGTGGCTGGAGGTTGGAAGAAACTGCAGGATTTGCTACAGGTGCTTTCGAAGCTCTCTGAGAAGTACCATGTGTCGATGGCCAATGTGGCCACCCGGTATATGCTGGAGCAGCCTGCTGTTGGCGGCGTGATTGTGGGCGCTAGACTGGGAGAAAGTGAGCACGTGATGGATAACCTCAGGTTGTTTGACTTCCGGTTGGATGCCGACAGCAAGAAAGCTATTGAAAACGTGATCGCAGGGTTTAGCCCCATTCCCGGCGATTGTGGAGACGAGTACAGAAAACCACCTTTTTTAACAGCGTCGGGCGATCTCAGCCACCATGTTGAGGCGATCCCGGTTCCCTATCCGACCACCGAAGGCGGTGATGGAAGAATTAAAGCTTTGAGTGGCACGGAATGGGAAGACCTGGCAGGGTTTAGCCGTGCCGTGAAAAAGGGAAACAGGATCTTGATTTCAGGCACGACTGCTACTCATGGGGCCAAGGCTATAGGTGGAAATGACCCTGCGGCGCAGGCCACCTTTGCGCTTGATAAAATAGAAGGTGCCTTGCAGTCGCTGGGCGCAAGCATGGAAGAGGTGGTGAGGACCAGAATCTTTGTCAGAAATATTGATGACTGGGAGGCTGTGGCCAGAGTTCATGGCAAACGCTTCAAAGATATTCAGCCGGCCAATACACTGGTTCAGGCCAATTTGGTTGGAAGGGAATATTTGGTGGAGATAGAAGCTGAGGCGATGGTGGAGTAGCGGGTGTTCCGGCAGGTCGTGCCACCAACAAGTTGTGGGCACGACGGCTGTGATTCGGAGCGCAGTGGTGCCCAAGGCGTTAGCTGGCGGAAACAAAGCTAGATTAGTATGCCAATCCACATCTCTCGTTTTGAGAGGCTACTATGGTGTTATAGTCATCCGGGCTAATGAATAGAGGTTCGTATGTGCCATTAATGCCTTCGAGTTGCTGGGCAAAATTTCTCAGGTGATTTCTTGAGCCACATTGTAAACTGGAGTACACCTGAAGGACGTCAGCTTTTGTAGTATGGCTAATATTGCCATCAAGATCATTAATGTCCAAATCCTCGATGCCAGCCCCAACTTTCAAAGCCTCCAGTAATGAAACGGATGATTGCGAAGACAGGCTGTCGTATAAGTTTTGTAAAACTTCATTCTCGAATTCTCCCCGTTGCTTACCTTCTGTTGGGTCGGTGAGATTGTACTTCACGATCAAGGTGTAAACACTGTTCATGTGTGTCTGTTCGCTGTTGGAGATGTTGTTAAAAATGATGTGTCCATACAAATCAAAGGAAAACAAATACACATCCCTTGCTAGTTTTTCTTCCTCTCTCAGAAATAGGATGTCTGCCTTTTCTTGCGTGGTAAGTGGGGTAAGCATCACTTCACCTGAACCATCATTTGAGTTTTGGCACGATGCCATTGCAGCAAGTATAGCCACGAATATCATTAGCTTTTTCATGAGTCGCTGATTTTGGATTTCCTTTCTCAAATATCACCAGGGAGAGAAAGTTTTGCAGTGACTGTGGTCACAGAGGAGGTGATTTGAGCAAAATCGAGGTGAGCTTTTGGGAAGTGGAGAATTACCGGGTATGGAACTAATCGAGGCTGTTATAGTTTAGACTCGATCAACAGGTGAATTTCGTCATTTAATTTTCTCACTTGCTCAAGTAGCGGCAGCACAGTTTCTTCATTGAAGTCGATAAAGTCAGCGTAATCCGTTTCTTGCCTCCAATCGAATAGGTGGGCATATAGTCTTCCGAAAGACTTATCCAGTGGGCCGTTTTTAATGAAATTCAAAAAAATTGAGTCTTGGTACCGTTGTGCGTTTCTGCCTTTACTCCATTTTTGTAGAGTAAGGCGCTCACAAGATAATAGGAGGAATAGTAGAGCCTGTTGACGCAAGAATTCCATCTATGGTTTTGCGCCAATAGCAGTGCGTCGTCGTATATTTCTGAAGATTTCTCAATTCGATAATTGATATAATCTTCTTTGGAGCCAGTCATTATAAGAGCACTCCTTCTTTCTGAATATTTTGGTAAAGAGGTGTGACTGAATGTCGAGTCTCCCAATCCTTTTTGGAGTACACAAAAGTGGAAATTGGAATACCCAGCTCAAGTTCAACATTGAACAACTCGTCACGAAAGGCCATCTCGGTTTTACGATCGATATTGGGCGCTTTTAATAAAATAAGAATATCCCAGTCAGAGTTTTTGCCTTCCTCACCCCTTGCCCTTGAGCCAAAAAGAATCACTTCAGCTTCAGGGTCTTTCCTGAAAATAGCCGATTTGATTTTAGCTAAAATAGTTTGGTCTTTTTGATTCATGATATGAATATACGAAGGTTGCGGGATTTAAGGTAACCTGCAAGGGCTTCTTGCTTTGGTTGTGCCTCCAACAGGTTGTGGGCACGACGGCTGCCCTGTCTCAGTAAATAATCACCGTCATCTTCTTCGGCCCGTGGGCTCCTATCACCAGCGACTGCTCGATATCAGCCGTTTTAGAAGGGCCAGCGATGAAGACGCCAAAGCCAGGAATTTCTTCAATTTTTTTGTAGGCCTGGTGCATATTGCCTACCAACGTTTTGCGGTCGATTACCACAATTAAATGCACCACAATAAATGGCAAGGCTCTTATCCCTGCCAGTTCTTCCGGCACCCAAATGGCTCCGTTTTCTGCTGTGCCGAATGCTCCGGCAATGATGCCAGCGTCTACGTGTCGCAAGTCCGAGGGCTTTTTGACTGTGGCTAAATCTATTCCAGCAGAGTAAATGTCAGGCAGTGTGGTAACCACCTGTTGGTAGGTCTTGGTCTGTGCATCAACTGCGGCTTTGACCTCTTCTTCACTGCTACATGAAATAACAGTTACGTGGTTGGCTTCCAGTGAAGAGGTAAAAGTAGCCTCAAGGTCTTTACTGATCTCAAATGCTGGAATTTCAGGCAGCGGCTTTGGCTCAAGTTCCAGCTTGCGGATGTTGCTCAATATCTTTTCTCTGCTGCTCATGATTTCCGGTTTTTGGCGTACCACTCTTTGAAGCTGGCCTTGGGTGGTGCCGGCAAATCTCGCTGCTTGCCCCACGCATTGAGCGGGTTGTTGATCAGAGACTTTGGCAGTAGCGCCAGCGACTTCCTGGCCAGCCTTCCCATCATGTTGTAGAGCGATGGCGAAGAGAGCACTTTGGCAGCGAATGTCATCGAAATTCTTTTCCCGGCTCCGTCCAGTTTTTCATCGGCAACGACTTGGCGCCACTCATAGAGCTGCTCATGGATATTGATCTTCACTGGGCACACGTCGCTGCAGGAGCCACATAGAGTAGACGCAAAGGGCAACGATTGGTGCTTCTTTAAATCCACTCCCGGCGATAAGATGGAGCCGATAGGGCCGGGCACTGTTGCGTCGTAACTGTAGCCACCACTGCGGCGGTAGATCGGGCAGGTATTCATGCAGGCGCCGCAGCGTATGCACTTCAAGCTGTTGCGGAACTTCTCCCTGCTGAGCTGCTCCGTGCGGCCATTGTCTACCAGAATGATGTGCATTTCCTGGCCTGGTCGTGGCCGGTGGAAGTGGCTGGTGTAGTTGGTGATGGGTTGGCCCGTAGCGCTGCGTGCCAGCAGTCGGGTATAAACTCCGAGATGCTCCAGCTTCGGAATCAGCTTTTCGATGCCCATGCAGGCAATGTGAACAGGTGCCAGGTGCACGCCCATGTCGGCATTGCCTTCGTTGGTGCACACGACAAAACCGCCGGTTTCTGCAATGCCGAAATTCACCCCTGTCAGGGCAACATCGGCCTCCATGAACTTATTGCGGAGGTGCTGCCGGGCGGCTTCCGTCAGGTATTGTGGATCGTTGTTACCTTTTTCTGTCTGTAGGTGCTCGTGGAATATTTCGGAGATGTCTTCTTTTTTTAAGTGGATGGCAGGCATCACGATATGGCTGGGAGGCTGCCGCACAAACTGGATGATGCGCTCCCCAAGGTCGGTGTCGACCACCTCAAACCCATGCGCTTCCAGGTGCTCGTTGAGGTGACACTCTTCTGTGAGTATCGATTTGCTTTTTACCAGCTTTTGGGCTTTGTGTTTTTGAAGAATGGAGGTGACAATTTCGTTGTGCTCCTTGGCATCGGCAGCCCAATGCACGTTGATGCCATTGGCTACGGCATTTTCCTCGAACTCCTCCAGGTAGCTGGCGAGGTTGGAAAGTACGCTGTCTTTGATGCCGGACGCAAGTTCCCGTAGCTGCTCCCATTCCGGTATCTGCTTGCTCGATACATCACGCTTGCTCCGCACCCACCAAAGCGTTTCGTTGTGCCAATCGACTTTTTTATTGTCTTTGAGGAAAGTTTCGGTGTTGCTACTATGGCTCATGCTGATACTCCGTTTAAGATCTCCGCCACGTGCATCACCTTCACCCTCATCTTGTTTCTACTGATGATGCCTTGCAGATGCATCAGGCACGACATGTCGTTACCCACGATGAACTCAGCTTCGTGGCTCGTATGGTCTTTAATTCTGTCGTTACCCATTTTCACAGACAGCGCCTCCTCGCCCACTGCGAACGTGCCGCCAAAACCACAACACTCTCCTGGCATGTGAAGGTCAACCAGCTGAAGCCCTTCCACTTTTTGAAGGAGGCTGGCAGTCTTATTAAATGGCGGAATATTTAGCTCCGGAGCCGCCGCAATTCTTAAGCCTCTCAGCCCATGGCATGAGGCATGAAGTCCCACTTTGTGGGGAAAGGCGGTCTCAATTTTATCAACTTTTAGAATGTCGTGAAGGAATTCTACCAACTCGTACACATTGTTTCTAATCGAGCCAGCTTCAATTTCCCTGCCAGCGGAATGCAGGTGGTCTTTTACGTGGAGGGTGCAGCTACCCGAGGGGCAAACGACGTAATCGTATCCTGCAAAGTTATCGATGAAGAGCTCGTCAATCTTTTCATTTTTTGACTCATAGCCTGAGTTCGCCATTGGCTGACCGCAGCAGGTTTGGTTCCTTGGGTAATCCACGTCGCAGCCAAGCTTTTCCAGCAGTTCCAGCGTGGCAATACCAACCTGAGGGTAGAATTGGTCGACGTAACAGGGAATGAAGAGGGCAACTTTCATGGACTAACTCGAGGGAGAATGCTTTTTAACATTATAGTTCTTACTAAGAAATTCCTTGGTGATCGTCCGGTAATTTACCAACAAAGCAGCACCTAGTGCAGTGCCCAGGGCAAAAGAAGTGGAGTAAATTTTATAAGTGGGCAGTTTGTCGGCCAGCATCTTAACAAATACTTCGTTGGAACTAAAGCCTCCATCAATAAATATTCTTTTGATATCAGTGTCACCAATGGCCAGTTTGAGAGAAGCAATTTGCAAATCTGTCAATTCGTCCATCAGATGGAAATAAGCCTCTTCATAGTTTTCAAAAATAGAAAGGTCCTGCCGAGGGTTGTTTACAAAACCGAATCGCTCAGGATGCAGCACACTGTGATCAAACAAAAGCTCTTTGTCCGTTTTTTTCTTTTTTTTGAAATCTTTTCGCCATGCAACAGACTTATAAGTTTGATAGTCAATGTCGAAAAATTCGCTCAAGAGCTTTGCCTGGTTGCTGAGGTGTTTCCCCAAAAATAATCGAGACGCTTTGATGGAGATGCCCTTGGCTGAGAGGAAATTCAAACAATCAGCCTTTAACTGCTCAGCGGTCAACACCTTGTCGTTGAAAATATTCATGCAAATGCTCCACGTGCCTGTAGAAATCAGCACGAACGGATCGTCGTTGGCCTGGATATAGGGAACCAGTGCAGAGGAACTGTCGTGAACACCGATTCCCACATTGACAGAGTTTCCATTTATGTCGACATGGGTTGTTTTGGTTGATTCTTCAAGAGGGGTAAGGTAGCGCACCAGATCCTCTTTTTCCAGCCAGTCGGCATACTTGTTTTGGCTGAAATCCCAAAGCCCGGTATGACAGCCCAGACTTGTAAAGTCTGTTGAGAGATTTCCTGTAAACAGATAGCTGAGGTATTGTGGAAAATGAAGACTCTTGTGGAGCCTTTTGAATGCGTTGGGCCTTTTGTACTTAAGAAAATATAGCTGTAAGCCAGAGTTGAGCATACCCATCGAAGGGCTGGCGGTTTTTACCGAAAAGTCAGTTTCAGTGCCGTATTTTGAGAAGAACTCGTTCAGTAAGTCTTCAGGAAAAGTCTTCAGGTAGTTGATAAAAGGGGTGACTAACTCTCCTTTCTCGTCCAGATGAACCATCGAAGCGCCATAGGTGGAGAAGTTGACCGCCTTGACCTCATAGTCCGGATTATTAAATACCCTGTCAGCACTATCTTTTATCCATTTAACGAGTGACGGGAGGTCTTCCGAGAGAAATCCATCTTCATCGGGAATTTCCTCAAAGCGAATATACTCATGCTTAATTTCGGAGAGATCCTCGTCAAAAAGGAAGAGCTTTTTGTTCGTTTTTCCAATATCAAATATCAGCGTGACTGGCTTTCCCATATCAGAGTCCGGTAGCAACAGTTTTTAACCCCCGTTTGGCAATGAGTTCTTTTCTTATCTGTTTTTCTCTAAATGTGAGAAGTGGATCATAAGCACCCCCCATCCGCATGCGGGATTCTGCTACCAGTGCCCTTACGTCAGTGCGGAAGGCATTTTGAAGCACCTCCTGGGCTGCCGATACATCATTGGCCGCCTGAGCCTTTTTTAGCGCTGCTCTGTCAACGATGAGGGCCTGTGCGTAAGCAATTTTAATCGCTTCGATAGCCTGAATCAAATCTTCAATGGGATCCTTTAGGTTGTGGCTTGCGTCGATCATCCAAGAAAGTTCGGGGTTCTGTGTGTTATGCATACCGTCTACCAGTTCGTTGAATATAAGAAAGAATTGGTAAGGTTTGATGCTGGCAACGGTTAAATCGTCATCTCCATATTTAGAGTCATTGAAATGGAAGCCGCCGAGTTTTTTCTGCATCATGAGAATGGCTACAATCTGTTCAATATTAGTATTGGGCAGATGGTGGCCGAGGTCGACAAGGCTCAAAGCTTTTTCGCCTAAGGAGCTCGCCAGCAAATGCGAGGTGCCCCAGTCGGGTATCACCATTGAATAAAAATAGGGCTCGTAAGGCTTATATTCCACCAGCACTTTCCAGTCGGCGGGAAGGTGGTCATATATTTGTTGCAGAGAATCCTGCGTGCGTTGCAGTGCTTCTCTGAAATTCAGTTGGCCCGGAAACGACGAGCCGTCTGCCAACCAAACCGTGAGTGCTTTGGAACCCAGCGCCACGCCGTGATCAATCACCTCTTTGTTGTGGGCGATGGCTTCATCCCTTACGTGCTTGTCGACATGACACAGCGAACCAAATTTGTACGACACTTTGGCGTCAGGCTGATCCTGAAAGGTGTTTGAGTTGACAGCGTCAAAAAGCAGCCCGTGAGAGGAGGCTAGTTCTTTGATGGCCTTGGCATCTTTTGGAATGTCCCAGGGAATGTGCAGGCTGATGGCGTTGCTGGAAGCATTAAGCATGTGCAGTAAACCTACGTCGTCAATTTTTTCTTCCAGAGACCGAGGCTCGCCACCTTCGGAAAAACGAGCAAACCGTGTGCCGCCAGTGCCAAGTGCCCAGCTGGGGATGGCGATTTGGAAGGCATCTAGCTTTTTTAAAACAGATTTGACGTCGATGCCCTGGTCTGTCAGAGTACCGGCGAGGGGAGTGAAGCGCTTTTGGTGGAGGGCTTTTTTGGCCGTGTTATTTTCGAGGATATTGTTTTTTGTGATCATGGGGTACCAATATGTCATCCCTACGAGATTGGTTGGAAAGGCCTAATTCGAAATGTCGATTTGCTAACCCTCCAAGAGGTTACAACCCTTGGAGGGTTTTACTTTTTATCTGACGAAAGCAGCAGCCACGCCGCCGTCGACGTTCAATATATTGCCGGTACTCTTGCTAAGCAAGCCGCCGGTAAATGCGAAGACTGCATTGGCAATGTCTACCGTGCCGATGATCTCATTCAGCAAAGTACGCTTAGCGTAGAAAGCAGGCAATTCTTCTACCGTTACGCCGTAGGCCTTCGCACGGCCTTCAGCCCATTTGCCTTCCCATATTTTGCTGCCTTCAATTACAGCGTCCGGGTTCACAACGTTTACCCTGATTTTCTCAGGCCCAAGCTCTGCGGCAAGCAATCTGCTCATGTGTGCCTGCGCTGCTTTGGCGGAGCCATACACTACGTTGTTTGGTCCGGAAACCAGTGCGTTCTTGCTGACAATATTCACGATGTCGCCGCCTAGCCCTTGTGCACGCAGAATGTCGACACCCGCTTGAGACACCAAAAACTGTCCCTTGGTAAGCACGTCCATCAGCAGGTCATAGTCTTGCTCCGATGTATCAGTTATTGACTTGCTGATCGCCAATCCAGCTGAGTTCACAATAACATCAACGCCTCCAAATTCCAGGCACGCTTTTTTGAACGCCACTTTGATACTTTCTGGATTTGTGACGTCCATTTTTGCGTAGGTCGACACGTCCCTTTTGTAAGTTTTATTGGCTGCGGCGGCCCTGTCTTCGTCGATATCAGTGATGACCACACAGGCGCCTTCGGCGGCCAACTTGTCAGCAATGGCTTTTCCAATACCGCCAGCACTTCCGGTAATGAGCGCCACTTTGCGGGACATGGGCTGCTCTTTAGGCATGCGTTGCAGTTTGGCTTCTTCCAATAGCCAGTACTCGATATCAAAAGCCTCCTGCAAAGGCAGGGCTACGTACTCAGAAATGGCTTCGGCCCCACGCATCACGTTGATAGCGTTGATATAAAATTCCGATGCCACCCTTGTTGTCTGCTTGTTTTTCGCAAAAGAGAACATGCCCACGCCAGGCCAGATAATAACGACCGGGTTTGGATCACGCATGGCCGGGCTATTGCTGCGCTTGTGTTCATTGTAATATTTCGCATACATCTCTCTGTACGCCTGGAAATAGGGTTCCAATTGCTTTTTGATGGCCGCTTTGTCACTCAGGTCTGCGTCTTTTGGTAAGTCGAGCACCAACGGCCTGATTTTGGTTCTCAGGAAGTGGTCGGGACAGCTGGTGCCGAGAGGAGCCAGGCGCTCAAGGTCTTTGCTATTGGCAAACTGCAGCACCTTTTCATCATCAGTGAAGTGGCCAACCATGCGATCATAGCTTGACGCAAGGCCCCTTAACACCGGGGCTAGTTGCGCTGCCTGGTCTTTTCTCTTTTCAGGAGAAAGGGACTCCAGTATTTGCCCACCAAAAACTGGTCTTTTTTTGCCGTAGTTCTGCTCCAGGTACTCGCTGGCCATGTCGATTACCTCAAGGCTATTGATATAGCAGTCATAGGCTGTGTCGCCCCAGGTGAACAGCCCGTGGCCGCCCAACATAATGCCTCTTATGCCAGGGTTGTCTGCCAGCGATTGCTTCAACTGCAGACCCAGGTCGAAACCGGGTCGCTGCCATGGCACCCACGAAATCTGCCCTTTGAAAAGGTCTTTGGTTATTTGCTCTCCGTCTTTCGATGCTGCGATGGCTATGGCTGCATCGGGGTGCAGGTGATCTATATGTTTGAAAGGCAGGAAGCCGTGCAGTGGCGTATCGATGGAAGGTGCTTTGGAGTCGAGGTCGTAGATACAGTGGTTGAAAAGTGCCACCATTTCGTCTTCGAACTCAAGGCCGCGGTATACATTTTCGAGTGACCGGAGCTTGTCGTTGTAAAGCCCGGCCAATCCACTGCGTGTAAGCGTGCCTATGTCTCCGCCGGATCCTTTGATCCACATCACTTCCACTTCCTTTCCAGTAAGCGGATCCTTCTCCATGGTTTTGCAACTGGTGTTGCCGCCGCCGTAGTTGGTGATGCGCAGGTCGGCACCGAGAATGTTGGAGCGATACAGGAGGAGGGCAACTTCATCGCCTTTTAGCTGGGCCGCTTTGGCGTCGTCCCATAGGTAGTTGACATGCTTGAATGTTTTTGCGGGTGCACTCATTGTATTTCGAATTGTGTGATTTGATACAAACAAATTAAGTAATGTCGGTTTCAGTTTGCCGTAAGCGCTGTCGTGAAGAAAATGCTTCGACAGGCGCAGCATGACATCCGTTTTGGGACATTGTACATCAAAAGTCAACATCTGTGGCTGTATCACTGTCATGCACTATACTGCATGGGTGGTTTTTTTGTGTTTAATATATTTGTAACATTGATTGTTGGTGAATAAACCCTAATAGTGCGTTGGAAGAGCTATTGCTGGATATCAGAGAGAAGTCGAGTGTGCCTAAGTACAAGCAGATTGTAGGCAGCGTTATTTCCAGTATTGAAGCTGGCAAAATCAAGTATGGACAGAAGCTGCCATCCATCAATCAGGTGAGCTACGATTACCTTCTTGCCCGGGATACAGTGGAGAAGGCATACAATGAACTGAAAGAGCTTGGCGTGATAGCGGCTGTGAAGGGCAAGGGATACTATATCAGCAACTCGGCACCTAAATCGCAACTCAAGGTGCTCATGCTCTTCAATAAGTTGAGTACTTATAAGAAGGAGATATACAACTCCATTGCACAGGAGTTGGGGGAAAAGGCGCATATTGATTTTTTTGTTTACCACTGCGATTTCGAACTTTTCGAGAAGATACTTACAGAGCACCTCACTGGCTACAGCTATTTTGTGATAATGCCTCATTTTGCCGACCTGAATGTGGAAAAGCTGAATTCTTTGCTATCCAAAATACCCAGGGAGAAAATAATCATTCTGGATAACCGCATAGAAGGAGTAAATCACTTTAGTGGCTGCGTTTATCAGGACTTCAAAATGGATATTTATAATGCCCTGTCGGAAGCCAAAGAAAAGCTGAGCCGCTACAAAAAGCTTATTCTTGTGTTTCCTGAAAACGAGACATACCCCTACACCAGAGATATTGTCACTGGTTTCCGAAGGTTTTGTGGGTTCAGCAATGTGCCCCATGAGATTATCAGTGAGGTAGGTTCCGAAGACGACATTGAAAGCAACACGGCTTATGTGGTCATTGAAGAAAGTGATCTTGTCAACCTGATCAAGGTTCAGCGGGCCAATGGGATGGAGCTGGCCAAAGATGTTGGCATCATTTCTTATAATGACACCCCGTTGAAAGAAGTGCTTAGCGACGGAATTTCTGTGATTACGACCGATTTTCGGAAAATGGGGCAGCTGGCGGCGAAGGCGATGTTGGAGAATAAGCCTATTGAGGTGAAGAACGACTTTCGGTTTATAGAGAGGAAATCGGTGTGAGGTTGAGGTTAGTTTTTTTTCTATATTTAAGTTTATTCAATTCGGTTTTGACTTCTTAAGATGAAAAATGAAGATAAGATAATCGAGCTTTTGATGGAGTACATCTCCCGAACCGATAAGATGGAGAAGGAATTTAAAGAGGGAATGGAATCGTTCAATAAAGAAATGGTATCACTCCGACGTGATTTTAATCAAACCAACTCACGACAAGAGGCGCTGATGCAGGAGATATTCAAACTCTCCAAAAGAGTAGGTAAATTGGAGGATGAGTCTTAGTTCGATTGCGTAGACAGCTTCTCCATGATGGCAATTCGCAATGAATGAGATTTATCTACTAAGTGGGCTGGGAGCTGACAAGAGAGTATTCGAGTTTGTTGATTTTTCTGGCTTCAAAGTCAAGCATATAAATTGGATCGAACCTCTGGGTAACGAGGCAATTGAAGACTACGCAAGAAGGCTATTAACTCAGATTAATGATCCCTGCCCAGTTTTGATTGGTGTGTCTTTTGGTGGGATAATTGGAATTGAGCTTGGTAAGCTAATTGATACAGAGAAGATAATTCTTATTTCGTCAGCCAAAACAAGGCTTGATATCCCTTTCTATTTTAGGTGGATTGGACGATTAAATATCAATAGACTTATTCCTTCTGTTTTTTTGACAAAAGTTAATGCGCTTGCTTTTTGGCTCTTTGGGGTAGAGACGAGAGGTGAAAAGGAATTACTACGAGGAATTATAATCGATACAAACATTAAATTTTTACGTTGGGCAGTCGATAAAATTGTAAACTGGCAGAATGAGACTCTTGTGAAAGGGGTTTACCACATTCACGGAGATAGAGACAGGATTTTGCCTTTGAAAACAGCCGATTTTACGATTAGTGGTGGTGGGCATTTAATGATTGTGAGTAAGGGGGATCAGATTGGGCGAATAATATTGAAAACACTAACGAGCCAACAACTATGAAATTTCCCCCCATTATTGAGATGGGCTTTTCGCCGTTGCTTTATCTCCTACTTTTTTACATCCTCTATTTGGGGATGAAGGCTTTTTTTGTACTCAGAATAAGGAAGGAGCCATATGCTGACAACCCCGCCAGGATTGTCTATCTGGGGGCAGCGGCATCAGTGATCGGCATTATAGCATGTATTCAAAAATATCGTGAAGCTATGGAGGCAATTGAGAGTGCAGGAGACATTAGTCCATCATTGGTGGCCGGTTCTATAAGCGAAGCCTTCGCCTACCCTACCCTCGGCTTTTTTTGTCTGGCCTTGTCGTTTCTTTTTAGATTTGTCAGCAAATAGAGCTTTAGCTAATCGTTGTAAACTAGCTATTTAGCAATCACAAACTCATAGCTGCCCGAACCCAATTCAAACACCGCTTTTCCATTCTCCATTTTCACAAAAGTTACCCCTTTTGTGTTTTTGTTGATCGACTTTCCTCCTTCTGTAATGTCTTTTGATGAGTTGGTAGGCAAATAGAGTGTTGCCGAAGTGTTAGGGGGCACGGTAGTGGTGTAGCTGAGTTTGTTGCCTTCCACTTTCCAGCTGCTTTCAATTCTTCCATACATCGAGTCATAATATCCTTTCGCCCAGGTCATTTGCCCGGTGGGGTCAGGAGTGGGTTGTAGAATGAAATGCTTGAAAGCCGGGCTATCGGGGTCTCTTTGGATGCCAAGAGAATAGTTGTACATCCACGCACCCACAGCTCCGAATGAATAATGGTTAAAGGAATTCATACTATTGTTGCCACCAAAGCCATTTTCCACAGTGTAGGAGTTGAGCCGCTCCCAGATGGTGGTGGCACCGTTGACGACAGAATAGAGCCAGGAAGGGTAACTGGTTTGCTGCAGTAGCTTGTAAGCCAGGTCACTCCTGCCGTTTTCTGAAAGCGCTTCGGTGAGTGAGGCCGTGCCAATAAATCCGGTCATGAGCGAGTAAGCTGGTCGGGTGGCTCCACCGTCATCGGTGTTTTGGCGTTCAATAGTGGCAGCCAGGTATTGGATGGCGTAGGGTACGTTTTCTGCATTGAAGGCACCCAGTGCTAAGGGAATAGCGTAGCTCGCCTGTGTGTCCATAGGCTGTCCTTCGTCGGAGGTGTCTTCGTCAGGGGTTTGGCCAGGGGGGCCAAATCGGGGCGCTCTGAATCCAGATTTAACTGTTTTGTGCGTGACTTTGTCGACATATTTGGAATTGAAGAAAGCCTTGCGCTCTTCACGTTGTGCCAGAAAGGTTTTGGCTTCATCGGCGTGACCTAAGATATTGGCTGTTTTTGCCACTATTTCGAGGTCATATATTTGGTAGGCGGTCCAAAATAGCGTGTTGTCGTTTTTGTTGTTTTCCGGACTCAGCCAGTCACCCAAAGGGCCCTCGTTAATAATGCCCGTTTTCGGATCAGTCTTCGACTGAAGGAAGGCCACGTATTTTTTCATGGCGTCGTAGTGCTCTCTCAGCAACTCTACGTCGCCATACTGCCTGTAACTCTCCCAGGCAACGATGATACCTGCACTTCCCCAAAGGGTGCCGCCGAAGCCACCTCCCACAGGTGCTACGTCAGTAAAGCGGCCGTCCTCTCTTTGGATATCCCGCATGGCCAGCAAATGCCTGCGAAGAAAGAGGTCGTTGTTGGCCAGATAGGTGGAAGCACCTGAAAATACGTTGATGTCCCCACTCCAGCCCATTCTTTCATTCCGGGCCGGAGTATCCGTTGGGATCGATAGGAAATTCCCCCGCATCGACCAGGTAATATTTTCCCAGAGCTTGTTCACCAGATCGTTGGAGGTTTGATAGCTGGAGGCAAGCTCCTGGATGGAACTCACTACCATACCCTTTACGCTTTCCAGCGGCAGTGCTTTTTCAATGCCCGTGATCTCCAGAAACCTGTAACCGTGGAAAGTAAACCTTGGCTGGACGGTTTCGTCGCCTCCTTTCAATATCCAAATATCCTGCGTTAGTGCTGCCCGAATATTTTCCAGCATGATCATGCCCACGTTGTTGCCGTATTCGTCAAGTGACGGGTATTTTACTTCTGCATACCTCAAAGTGATTTTGTTCCCGGCAGTTCCATTCAGTGAAATATTGGGGAAGCCGACCATGTTTTGGCCCATGTCGTACACGAATACACCAGGCCTTACTTCTTCCACACTTTTAGCAGTCAGCGTCTTCACGATTGATGGGTTGGCTCCCATTTGACCGACTAGCTGAAGGTCGTCATAGTCGAAGGTAGTTGGCCCGCCTCTGCCTGGGAAGGTGCCTATGTAGGCTGTGCTCTCCAAAGGAACTTTCACTGCTGGCTTCCAATTAGCGTCATTGTAGTCAGGGGTCGCCCAGTTTTTTACAGCGGCGTCCTTCGATGAATCGTACACTTCGCCCTGGAAAAAGCTCCCGACTCTAATGGGCCCATCAGTGAAAAGCTTCCAGGTGTTAGGCTTCGTCGTAATCACCTGCTCAGTTCCGTCGGCATAGGTAACTACCAGCTTAGCGAGCAGCGATTGTCTGTCTCCAAAGTAGTTCCAGCTTTCGCCGCTGTACGTAATGTTGCCGCTCCACCAGCCTTCTGCCAGCCAGGCACCTACTGCATTTGCCTTCCCCGCCATCATTTTATCCGTGACGTCGTAGGTTTGGTACATGTGGGTTTTGTTGTACTGTGTAAGACCAGGGTTGAAGTAGTCATTGCTGATTCTCTGACCGTTGATATACATTTCGTAAATGCCCCGGGCTGTCACATAAAGCCTTGCTTTGGCGATGGGTTTGTTCTCTGCCGAAAATTTGGTTCGGAGCATAGGTGTCGCATTTTGGCTAGGATCGGCTATCACCGTGACCCCATCTACAACATAGGCAGCATTCGCAATGCTAAAGCCTGTTTTTGTGCCGTTAATGAAGTCTGAAAACACGCCTTTGTAGCTTGAGATGGAAGCAAGATTTTCTTTGAAAAGAGCATTGGAGGGAAAGCGAAAGTTCTTTATCTCAACGGAGGAAAAAGAAGCTTTTTGCCCCTTGTCGGCGGAGAATCCAATATCAGCGACCATCGGGAAACTAATGAAGTTGTTTCCAACACCGACTGGATTAAGATTCAAGCCTCTCGGAGCAAATGGACTTGGGTTGGGGTCGTCGCTTTTGGTGATCAGGTGGTCTGTGTCGTCGCCATCAATAAAAATTTCGAAGACACCAAAGTTGCAGTCGGCATAAAGTGTGTGTGCGGCGTACTTATTGGCGTTGTTAACGAGCGAAAGAGGAAGCTGATAGATTTTAAAGGGGACGCCTGCCTTATCTTCCGGCGAATAACCTACCCTGTAAATATTAAAGCTCGCCAAACCTGCTGGTGTGCCATCTACTTTTGAAATGTCCAGTTCGAACTTGATATAGCTTTCATTTTCACCGCTGTGCACGCCCAGGATGTTCATGTCTTTGTCCATGAGGCGGCTGTCGTTGGCACCGAAAATGAATCCAGCCTTTGTTGAAGCGGACGCTTTATCTAGCTGAAGTTGGTAGCTTAGTTTAAAGACCGACAGGTAATGGGAGTAGAAGACCAAATCATCATCGCTGCCACCAATCCAGGTGGCTCCGCTCCAGGCTGACAGATTCGGGTCGGCATTCATCAGACCTGTTTCGAACCATGAAGATGCCGAGGCACTTGTTTTTTGGTTGTCCCATAAGGTTACCGTCCAGTTATATTTGATGGTGGGCTGGAGGATGGCACCGCCGTATGTAACGCCTAACGCTTTATCACTCTCGATCTTGCCAGAGTTCCATACCTCATTTCCTTTTTCCGAAGCCACTACGATTTGATAGGCCGTTTGCTTCAGCCCCCTTGAATTGTCTGAACTCTGCATTTGCCAGCTGAAACGAGGCTTTTCCACGTCAATGCCCAGGGGGGTGGAGGCATACTCTGTTTTGAGGTTGACAACTTGGAACGAGCCCTGCGATAATAATGCATGAGTTGTCAGGAGTAGGAGAGAGAAAAGCACTCCTTTGATGTAACGGTTTTTCATGTAAGTAGATGTTGGAAAGTAATATACAACTTTTGGGCTTTTCCAGATCGCTTAAAGTGTCAAATTAACATAATGAAATAGCCGCCGTGTCCTGCACTATGCTGGTTATGAATGATCACATAAATCACTAAATTGAATGTGCTTATACTACTTATACATTACCTACAATGAACTACTCAATATTGAAGACCCGCATTCAGGGTCTGGCGACGCCTTTTTGTCGATCATTTGCCTTTGTGATCGTTGCGTTTACGGTGCTCGAAGGCTGTCAAACAAAAACTACGGAGCAAAAAGACACAACTGTTTCCACTGCTGATTCCACCATCTTAAAAGTGGTGCAGGACAATCAAGCCAATACCATTTCCATATTTCGGGCGGGAGAAAGCGAGCCTATCGTTACGCAAAATGTAAGACCCGATTTCCGCCCTTACTTGCATCCCATTGTAGCCCCCGACGGCAAGGGTCAGCTCACGGAATACAGCCCTGGTCACCACAAGCACCAAACGGGGCTCTACTGGGGCTTTACCAGGGTAAATGGTCGGGACTACTTCCATCATCCCGAAGGGGACTATTGGCGAAAAGTGTCTGCGGAAGTGACTGGAGGCGAAGGCAAGGTGGTGAAGTGGCAAACGGTGTACGACCTGCTTGATGAGCAGGGTAATGCGGTGCTTACGGAAACCCAAAACTGGTCGATGCGGGAAACGGGAGGTAAGTTCCTGCTTGACCTTGAATGGAACGGACTTGGCAAAACAGACGTCACTATTGGCGAGTATGACTACGGCGGACTATTCCTTCGGATGCCATGGGTAGAGGGTATCAAAGGGGAAGTGGTAAATGCCGCCCGTCAGAAGAATGAAAAAGCCGAAGGTCAGCGGGCATACTGGGTGGACGCCGGCATGCAGGTAGCTGGTCGTGATGACCTGGCGCACATGGCCATTCTCGATCACAAAGACAACAAAGGCTTCCCACAAACATGGAGAGTGGATGGCCAGCTAGGTATTGGCCCGGCCCGTGCCCGCATGGGCGACTGGACAATTGCTAAAGGCGAAACAGAAACCATCAAACATGAGATTGTTGTCTACACCGGCGAACTCAATGATGTGGAAATGACCGAAACATGGCAAGACTACGTTGGTGATCATAATATGTACTCCACAGCCGTGCTTTGGGGCATAGCGCAGGAAGAGGGAAGAAATGCCAAATTCCTGAAGCCCGAAGAGGCAGTGGAGGCCATGACAGTCAAAGATGGCTACGACGTAAACGTGTGGGCGGCCGAGCCTATGATGTCGCAACCAATGGCTTTTTGCTGGGACGACAAAGGGAGGCTGTGGATTGCAGAAAACAAAGACTATGAGTCGAGGGGCTATGGCTTTTCTAAAGCCGGAAACAGCCGCATACTGATACTTGAAGATACTGATCACGACGGCGTCGCTGACAGTCGCAAGGTGTTTCTGGAAGGCATTGCATTTCCTTCGGCAATAGCCGTTGGTTTCGATGGCGTATTTGTTGGTGCACCGCCGAACCTGCTCTTTGTACCTGACAAAAACCATGATGATAAAGCCGAAATGGATGACATAGAAGTTCGGTTGACAGGCTGGGGCATCCGTGACAGACACGAAACTTTGAACAGCTTTCACTGGGGGCCCGATGGCTGGCTGTATGGCTTGCAGGGCTTTGCCACACCATCGAAGGTGAAGCTGGCCAAAGGAAAGGGACGGGTTTACAAGCACAATGATCCTTTTCCTGAAGACATATTCGAAGGAGAGGGAACTGACATCAATGGTGGCGTTTGGCGCTACCATCCTACGAAGGACAAATTCGAAGTAGTATCGCATGGGTTCAGCAATCCCTGGGGCATCGACTTTGACGCCAAAGGGCAGCTGTTTATCAGTGCTTGCGTTATACCACACCTCTGGCATGTGATTCCCGGAGGTATTTACCATCGCCAGGGGGGGCAGCATTTCAATCCCTACGTTTACAACGACATAAAAACGATTGCTGATCACAGGCACCGCTCGGCGCATGGTGGCCTGAGAATATACCAATCTGACGCTTTTCCAGCGGAACAGCAAGGCCGCCTGTTCATGGCCAATATACATGAGCATGCCGTGTTGTCGGATGTGCTCGAACCCAAAGGCTCTGGGTTCGTTGGCCACCATGGTGAGGAGTTTTTGATGGCCAACAATGCGCAGTGGGTAGGGTTCAGCATGGAGCTGGGGCCTGAAGGAGCGCTGTACGTGCTCGACTGGCACGACGCAGATATTTGCGGCAAGGAGGTGCTCAATGAAGAAACTGGCCGCATTTTCCGCATTGCGCCTGAGCAGTCGCTGGCAGAAAACTGGGATGGACGATATAGTGACCTGAGCAAAATGACCGATGCTCAGCTTGTGGCACTCCAAACAAATAAGAGCTCATGGCATGCCAGAAGAGCCAGGCTGATTTTGCAAGGAAGGACAGCGAAGTCGCCTTTGCCAAAAGAGGTGCACGATCAGCTCAGAAAGATTTTCGCCAGCAACCCAAATCCTTACTTCCGCCTGAATGCGATGTGGGCCTTGCACGTGACCAGGGGCTTTACCGAAGCTCAGCTAATAGATGCACTGGGCGATAAGGACGAATACGTGCGTGGCTGGGCTGTTCAATTGCTAAGCGAAGACAAGGCGCCCGTGCAGGCCGTGGAGAAATTTGTGGCCATGGCCGAAAAAGATAAATCGGCCGTGGTGAGGCTTTACCTTGCCTCGGCGCTTCAGCGCATTCAGCCGGAGGAAAAGTGGGCGGTTGCCGAAGCTTTGATGAGTCACGCTGAAGACGTGGAAGACCATAACCTGCCAAAAATGATCTGGTTTGGTACGGAGCCCCTCGTAGCTGAAAATCCTGACAGGGCACTCCAGCTTGCAGCAAAAAGCAAAATCCCGATGCTGGCAGAGTACATTGCCAGAAGGGTGGTAGATGCAGACGCCACAGAGAAACTTATCGCAGCCATTGGAAAGAAGCCTGAAACAACGCTGAGTATGCTGGAGGGCATGCGCAATGGATTGGAGGGACGCACCGATTTGAGTGCGCCGACCAATTGGCAGAAAGTGTATGATAACCTGCAGAGCTCCCGGGATGGGAAGGTGAAGCAGCTGGCATTGGAGGTAGCGCAGTTCTATGGAGACACGGAGGCCGCCAAACAATACCTGGCCACGCTGAAAAACAAAAACACACCGATTGACCAGCGGCTGAAAGCGTTGAATTCTCTCGCCGATCAGCAGCGGGAGGAGCTTGTTCGGGAAATCCCGACTTTATTGAATGAGGAGGCTTTGCGAATCGATGTGATCAGGGCCGTGGCTGCCTTTGACGACAACTCATTGGGCCAGCTGCTCATCGATAAGTACGCAAGCTTCAACAGGCAGGAGAAGCTGGAGGCTGTGCAAACGCTGGCCTCCAGGCCTGAATATGGATGGTCGCTCACCCAGGCTTTGAAAAATGAAGTCATCCCCAAACCCGACGTCCCGGCTTATGTCGCTCGCCAGCTCAGGCGTGTGGTTGGAAGTGGGTTTGTCGAAGTGTGGGGCCCCATCGATGAATTAGGCTCCGACATTGCCGCCGATTATAAGAAATACACAAGCTTATTGACTGAAAAAGCGATTGGAGGAGCCAATGTTGCCAATGGTAAAATGATGTTTCAGCGCACCTGCGGTGCCTGTCACAAAATGTACGGCGAAGGAGGCATCATTGGTCCAGAGTTGACAGGTTCCAACCGGGCCAATCTGGATTATCTGCTGAGCAATGTGCTCGACCCCAGCGGGGAGATTCAGGATGACTACAAAATGGTGGTCATCACTACCAGGGACGGTCGCACCTACTCAGGCAACGTGAATGCGGAAAATGAGCGGCAACTAACCCTTAGGGTTGTGGGGCAGGATGCAGTAGTGATCAATAAGTCCGACATTCAGTCGAGGGAGGAATCGGCCAATTCGATGATGCCGCCGGGATTGTTCAAGACCTTGACCGATAAAGAGGTCATCGATTTGGTGGGCTACCTGAGAACATCACAGCAGATAGCTCCCAGTGCCGAGTGATCTTTTTCTTTTGGGCACATTAGTCATTTTTGGTATACATAAAGGAATGTCGGAGCTGGTAGATCTCCGTCAATAGAAGAAAAAGTTATGCAGATAGTCATTACCGATGGATATACCCTAAATCCCGGAGACCTTAGCTGGGATGCACTTCATCAGTTGGGTGAAGTGAAATACTATGATCGAACGTCGCCGCAGGAAATGATTCAGCGGTGCAAAGAGGCTCATGTCATTGTCACCAACAAAACGCCGGTGACAGCCGAGACCATAAAAGCTTGTTCACATTTGAAGCTAGTTGCTGTAACGGCCACTGGCTACAATATTGTGGACGTGGAGGCGGCCGGAAAGGCTGGAGTGCCCGTTTGCAATGTCCCCATTTACGGGACGCATTCAGTGGCCCAGCATACTTTCGCACTGATTCTTGAGCTTACAAACCGGGTGGGGCAAAACTCTCGGAGAGTAAGCAAAGGTGAATGGTCGGAGGCTAAAGATTGGTGTTTCACAAGCGGCCCATTGATTGAGCTTTTGGATAAAACGATAGGCATTGTGGGTTTGGGAAGAATTGGCGAGCAGGTAGCGAGAATGGCAGAAGCGTTTGGGATGAAAGTCATTTACCACAACAGAAGCCCCAAAAAGGTAGGCTGGAAATCACGAACTGTCGGAGAGCTTTTTAAGGAAAGCGATTTCATATCAGTCCATTGCCCACTAACCAGCGAAAACGAGAAGTTTATCAATGAACAACTGATTGCAACCATGAAGCCAAAGGCTTTTCTCATTAATACGAGCAGGGGCCAGCTGATCGACGAAGAGGCTCTTGCCAACGCTTTGCAGAAGGGTGTTATTGCCGGGGCTGCATTGGATGTGCTTAGCAAGGAGCCGCCACCAAAAGGGCATCCACTTGTAGGCCTGGAAAACTGCCTGATTACCCCTCACAATGCCTGGTTGAGTTTCGAAGCCAGGAAAAGAATGATGGCTACTACGGTGGAAAATATTCAGGAGGCACTAAAGGGAAATCCGATTCATGTAGTCAACCAGGGTTATTTAAAAAGTTGAACAATCTTTCTAATTGGCTGGAAGAGTGAATATTAAGCACTGGATCATGTGATCTGTTTTTTCAAATGTGTAAATTTTGGTGTTGAAAAGGAGAATTTTTAACTGACCTACCTATACCTACTATGAAAACTAAAGCCGATCGTCGTCGATTTTTAAAGAACCTCGGAATGGGGGGCGTAGGCGCTGGCCTGCTCTCAGCCGAAATGTCGTGTGCCCCCAACGAGAGGAAAGGGATAGCCGAAAACAACAAGCCCATTGGCGAGCGATCAACCAGGGCCTACAATGGCAAATACAGGGACGACTATTTGAAACGAATAGCCATGCCCATTGGGGGCATGGGGGCTGGTATGTTTTGCCTGGAAGGCGCAGGTGCTATTTCGCATGTGTCGGTGAGGAACAAGCCTGATATATTCAATGAGCCGGGCATGTTTGCAGCCATTTCTATTAAAGGAATGGACAAAGGAGCCAAAGTGTTGGAAGGCCCGGTTCCTGACTGGAAAAAGTTTGGGCTGAGGGATGCAGGCAATGGTCTTGGTGGAGCAATTACGGGGTTGCCGCACTTCAAGAAGGCTACTTTTGAAACCCGATTTCCATTTGCGGGTATTGAACTTGAAGATGACGATTTGCCACTGAAGGTTCAGATCACTGGCTGGAGCCCTTTTATTCCCGGCGATGATGACAACTCCAGTCTGCCAATTGGCGCCATTGAATACAAGCTTAAGAACACAGGCCCTGGTGCGGTAGAAGCTGTATTCTCGTTTAACTCAAAGAATTTCCTGAAGGTCGACAAGGGTACCAACACAGTGAAGCCCATCACCAATGGGTTTGTGTTGTCGGAAGCTGGTACAAAGGAGGAGCCTTCCAAAAAGTGTGATTTTGCGATTTTTACAAACGACGCTGCGACAGTTGTTGATCATTGCTGGTTTCGTGGAGGCTGGTGGGATCCTTTGACTATCGCCTGGAACACGATAAAAAATGCTGAAGTGAGGCCGGTGAAGCCCGTAGAATTGGGTGCTCCCGGTGCTTCATTGTACGTTCCTTTTTCCCTCGCAGCAGGGCAGGAAAAGACGATCAAGGTAATGATGGCATGGTACAGCCCTGACAGCGACCAGTCGTTTGGGAAAATGGGCATTCGTGCGGAAGACTGTTTGCCCGAAGATGGATGCGCTGATTCACCTGATGAGCTGGATAAATACGATAAGAATTTTGATGCAAAGTTTTTCAAGCCGTGGTACGGTAGCAGGTTCTCAAGTGTAAATGAGGTGAGCAGCTATTGGAAAGATAACTACGATGACCTGTACAGAAAGTCCGATTTGTTCACAAAGGCTTTTTATGCCAGCACATTGCCGCCAGAGGTGGTTGAGGCAGTGGCAGCAAACCTGTCCATTCTCAAATCGCCTACAGTGCAAAGGCAATTCGATGGCCGTCTCTGGAATTTCGAAGGTTGTGGCGATTCGTGGGGCTGCTGCCACGGTTCTTGCACCCATGTGTGGAACTACGCACAGGCCATACCACATCTTTTTCCAGCGCTGGAAAGAAGCCTCAGGCACACGGAATTCTTTGAAAATCAAAATGCTCAGGGTCATCAGAATTTTCGGGCAACATCACCTATCAGAGTAAATGATCATAATTTCCATGCGGCAGCTGATGGCCAGCTTGGAGGCATTATGAAAGTGTACAGAGAGTGGCGCATTAGCGGAGACAATGTGTGGGTTGGCAAAATGTTCCCGCTGGTGAAGTCTAGTATGGACTTTTGTATTCGTACGTGGGATCCATCGGAAAAGGGGATACTGGAAGAGCCACATCACAACACCTACGATATTGAATTCTGGGGGCCGGATGGCATGCACATGAGCTTTTATGTGGGAGCGCTCAATGCGCTGGTGGCTATGGGTAAGTTCCTGGGCAAAGATGTTGGAAAGTATGAACAACTGGCCGGTCAGGGGAAGGCCTTTATGGAAAGTGAGCTGTACGATGGGGAATATTTCATTCAAAAAATAAAGGTGGATGGGCTTAAGGCCCCGAACCCTATTGAAGCTTCAGCGATCAGTATGGGAGGCCAATACTCTGATGAGGCCAGACAACTGCTGGAAGAGGAGGGGCCGAAGTATCAATATGGAAATGGCTGCCTTTCGGATGGTGTACTGGGTGCATGGATTGCCAGGGTGTGCGGGCTCGATGACCCTATTGATCCTGGCAAGCTAAAGAGCCATTTGCTGGCGGTGCATAAATACAATCTAAAAGACAACCTAAGCGACCATGCCAATCCCCAGCGGCCCACCTTTGCTCTGGGAAACGATGGGGGGCTGTTGCTCTGCTCGTGGCCAAAGGGAGGAAAGCTTTCACTGCCTTTTGTCTACAGCGATGAGGTATGGACAGGTATCGAATACCAGGTGGCCGCTCACCTGATGGAAATGGGTGCCGTGGAGGAGGGGCTTGAGATTGTTCGCACGTGCCGGGATCGGTACGATGGCCGGGTGAGGAATCCTTTCAACGAATATGAATGTGGAAGTTGGTACGCCAGGGCACTCTCAAGCTACGGCATGTTGCAAGGGTTGACAGGCGTGCGCTATGATGCTGTCGACAAAACGCTTTATGTAGATTCCAGAATAGGTGACTTTACCAGCTTCCTTTCGACGGAGAACGGCTTTGGTACTGTTACTCTAAAGGGTGGTCAGCCGTCTTTGGATGTAGTTTATGGGGAAATTTCAGTGGATAAGGTGATGGTATCGGGCAAAGAAGTTACTCTGGCCTAATAAAGATGTTGACTGTTCAGAAGGAACATATTATTTCCCTGCGTTACACCATGAAAGATGATCAGGGAGTGCTGCTGGAGGACAGAATGAGCGGCAGGCCCGTTGAATTTCTATATGGTTCAGGAGACATCTTGCCGGAGCTCGAATCCAACCTGTCGGGAATGGCACCCGGTGACGTGGCTAACCTTAGCTTCTCTACAGAGCTCGGCAGCTCATTGGTGTCCTATTTTTTTGAGGTGGTGGTTGAAGGTGTACGAAAAGCTACCGATAATGAGATCGCAAATGGAAGACCTGAAGGGTTGAAAGAAAATAAGGACTGTGGGCCAGGGTGTGATTGCTGGTAGTGTCTTTATTGCACTTCATTAGGAGGAGCTGTCATTTGTACTTTGATCTCTGCTCGTCTGTTTTTCGAATGGTCGTCTTCGCCGCAATCTACTCCATCAGAACAAGTGTTCAGCAAAAGAGACTCACCAAATCCTTTGCCCTTCATTCGGGATTTGTTGACACCATTCGCAGCAAAATAGTCGAGTACGGTGGCAACCCTGCGATCGGACAGCTTTTGGTTGTATTCTACCGTTCCCCGGGAGTCGGCATGGGCTGTCACATTAAGTGTTGATTTAGGAAATCGCTTGAGCGTTTTCAGTATGTCAGCAAGCTCTGGGTAAGCTTCAGTGCTGAACCGGTATTTGTCAACGTCAAAGAATACTGTGGTCTTATCAACAAAAACTTCTTCGAGCACCAGGTCGTTGAGGAGCTCGCCATAGTAGATATTATCTGTTTTCAGTTTATATCCTTCGGGAAGGAAGCCTTCATTGGTGGCATCTATTCTGTATTTTTCGTTCGGATAGACCAAAAACGCATATACTCCCTCAGTATCCGTTTGTACTGATTGCTGGGTGCCTGTGGCAGTGTTCGTTATTGTCACCAGAGCACCTTCAATGACCGACTGCGACTCGTTGCTGTAAATTTTTCCCTTTACAAACAATTCATTCTTCCAGAGTTTCAGTTTGATGCTGTCGTAGCCAATTCCTTTGTCGTAGGTCGAGTATACAAGTGATTCCAGTTGAGAATATCCATCCTTTTTTACTGAGAACGTGTAGTTTTTATCATAAAACAAATCAATTTTGAACTCTCCGTTCTCATCGGCAGTAATATTGGTCGTTTGCTCGTCTTCGGCATTAGAGATTGAGATGCTGGCACCTGAAACTGTTTTGGCACTGTCAACAAGTTCGTACACACTGCCAGTAACAAAGTAGTAGTTGGTTGTAAAGGCATAAAGATCGTCGAGGCCAGCACCCTCCGGACGGTTGGAGGCTATATATCCCTTTCTACCGCTGTCGTCAATCAGAATCGAGAAGTCATCGTGGGCGGAATTGAGTGGTGCCCCCATGTTTACGGCGTTGGTAAACGAACCATGTTGTCTGTAACTGATATAAACGTCAAGACCTCCAAATCCCCCGAGGCCTGTTGAGGCAAAGAAAAGTGTGGAATCGTTGTGCATGTAGGGGTAAAACTCTTCTTCTGCCGTGTTGACTTCCGGCCCCAGGTTTTCAGGAGCTGACCATTTCCCGTCTTTCAAATGCGAGACATAGATGTCGGACTTTCCAAATCCACCCGGCATGTTGGAGGCGAAGTAGATGCTCGTACCATTGGCATTCAGGGTAGGATGGCCTACTGAGTAATCTTCGCTATTGAACGGAAATGCCTGGACGTTGTCCCAGGTGCCGTCCGCATTGCAGTCGGCAAAAAAGATTTCAAGATTGATGAGCCTGGCACCGTTTTTTACGGAGGTGTTTTTAGGGTTATTTCTTGTAAAGGCGACCTTTTTTTTCTCACTGTAAAACCACAAGGGGCCATCATGAAACTTTGATTTCAGCAGGTCTCCGTATGCCAGGGGGTGGACGCTTTCTAATATTTCGATAGAGTCGAGCGGTACTTCAAAGTATTTGAGCATCACCTCGTCGTCGTTGTGGGCGGTGGAGGGCTGGTATTGGATCATTGTCTCTTGTTTTCTGGAAGAGACGAAGATCAGCTGGGTTCCTTTGAGTTGTGGTGAGAACTCAGACTGCGGTGAATTAATTGCCAGACTGTTTATTTCGTACAGTTCAGGGTTCCTTTGGTAGTAGTCAATATTCTTGAGAAAGGCTAGCTTAAGCTCACTTCCCATCATATTTCCGTGATTTTCCAGAATTCGCTGATACCATTTTTTTGCTTCCGAATAGTTTCCATTCTTTCTCAATACTTCGGCATATAATAGCTTCACTTTCGGCTCGGTGCCCGCACTGTCAACGAGTGCTGCCAGCCATGATTCGGCAGATGACGAATCGTCCAGCTTCATGTAGCATTCCGCCACTCTTAGCTGTGCCTGCTTATTGTCAGGAACTTTGTCAAGCTCCTTCAAATAGTAATATTGCGCTGTTCGGTAGTCGAGGTAGTGAAAGGCTTCATCAGCCTTAGACATGTTGCTTTTAAACAGTGAAGAGATGTTGGCGCCTTGTGCCATTAATTGCGTCAGGCAGCTCATCAAAACGATGGTGATGGCTAGGTGCTTCATGTTAGAAGTATCGTGGCGTGATTACGCCATATTTTCTATACTTAAATCGATAATTGAGTAACATTTCATGAGATCCCAGCTCCACCGACCTGATTGGACTAGTAGTGATGGCATAAGAATACCCGACACTCAGCTGGTCAGTCACCTGCACCTGCACGATGAGATCCAATGCGTTTCCAACTTTGTAAGACAATCCTGCCCAGAGAATTTCGTCGAGTAAAAAATTGGCATTCACATCAAGCTCAATAGGTCTTTGGTCTAACATTTTAAACAAAAAATTGGGCTTAAATTTTATCTGGTTGGTAAGTGTTAGCATATAACCTCCCGTTAAAATGATAGGAAAATTTTGGTACACAGTCTTTAAGTCTGTGCCCCTGTCAAAGACGTTGTTGACGAGGTGTGGCATTGAGAGACCTATATAATACTTCTCATCTGTAAAAAATGCTCCTAGTCCAAAATTGGGGCGCATTTGTCTGATATCTTCCTGAAATACCGGATCAGATGATTGGAACTGATTTAGCTGGCTGTAATTGGCTCTGTAGGAAATCAGCCCAGCCTGGGCTCCCATTGACAGGTATTTTCTGTCGCCGAACTTTATCCTGTAAGCGTAAGCAAGGTGTGCGCCCGTTTGACTGATTACACCAAATTTGTCGTGAATGAAGAGCGCTCCCAGGGCGACGTTTTTGTTAAACAACGGAGCGTGCCCTGAAAAAGTCTGGGTATTGGGGGCGCCTTCCAGCCCAACATTTTGAAACCGGGAAATGACCGTGGCGCTAAGCACTTCATGGCTGCCTGCATAAGCAGGGTTAATGGCCAATCCATTGAACATATATTGTGCATAGGAGGCCGCCTGCTGCGCTTGCAATGATCCAGATGACCACAGCAGGGAACCGAGTATATAGATGACTTTTCTCAATCAATTATTCTTCAGAACTACAAATCCACTGTAAGTTTTACCCGACTGGCCAAGGGAGATCACGTAGAAATAGGTGCCGTCGGCGAGCTTGTCACCTCCAAGCCCTTTGTTCGATTGGCCCGTCCATACCCGTTCGTTATTGTCGTAACTGGTTGTTTCAAAAACTATGTTGTTGAATCGGTCGAATATCCTGACCTGGTTGTTGATGTAGAAATCAATCCCCTCAATCCGCCAGTAGTCGTTAATACCGTCTCCGTTAGGGGAAACCGCTTCATACACAGTGAACGGGAGGTCTTCGACGATAAACACAGCTACACCCTGGCTAAAGTTGTTTGGCTCGGCCGTATCACTGATTTGATAAACAAGCGAATCAATACCCATAAATGTTGAGTTTGATCGGTATGATACTGAACCATCCTGGAACATAGTCAGGCTTCCGTTGCCCGGCTCTACTACAGGGGTTGTGCTCAGGAGAATATCATCACCCTCCACGTCAATATCGTTCTCCAGAATGTTGATAGAGAAGTCTTGATTTCGCAGTACTCTTAGCGTATCTCTGTTGGCCAGGGGAACATCGTTTACTGGCGCAATTGCTATCTCAATGACGAGCTTTCCGCAAAGAGCAGGGTTTCTATCGTCGCATATTTCTATTTCCCAATAGGCTGTCCCATTGTAGTCAGTTGAGGGCATGTAATCAAAACAGAATGTATTAGCGCCAGACCTGGTCAGCGCACCACCGCCGCTGATGTTGTCGAGCCGATTGAGGGAAATCTGATCTCCGTCCGGATCCAGGGCCTCGAAACAAAAGTTGACTGCTATGTCTTCCAGTGTGGACACCCTTAACGTGTCGGCAGGAGCGCCATTAACCAAACCCAAAGGAGGATTGTTAATTTCTATAACATTTATTGTAATCAGCCCAGTGCCACAAATCGAAGCATCGGCCGTGTCACAAATAGTGACTTCCACAATATCTTCGCCGATAAAGTCCTGAGGCGGGGTGTAGTCAAAGCAAAGATCATTCGCAACTCTGTTGTTCACTGACCCGATTGAGCTTACCGAAGTGCCTGAAGTAAATACATGTGTATTGCCTTCTTCATCAGTTACTTCAATGCAAATTGGTGTCGTCACATTTTCTGGCACATCTACTGTTTTGCTTACCACAGTTGGAGGGGTGTTTTCGGGGGTAACGTCGATAATAGCTATGAGGCTGCCACATAAAGAAGGCACCCCGTCATCGCAAATCACAACATCCCATACCGAACGACCGATGAAGTCGTTCACGGGAGAGAAAGTGAAGCAGAAAGTACCGGTGTTATTAGCTACGAGAGAACCCTCGCCCTCTTTGTTGGTAATGCTTTGAAGCGCCACATTGTTGCCTTCCGGGTCGACTACGTCAAAGCAGAAGTCCACGGGGATGTTTTTGGGAGTGCTGATGATCAAAGTGTCTGCCGGAACGCCATTGACCAGCTCAACGGGCGGCTCGTTCACATCCACAACGGTGATTTTTACGGGTGCCACCAGGCAAACTGAGTTATCCGATTCGTCGCAGATGGTTACCTCAATTTCATCTTCGCCAATAAAGCCCTCAGGTGGCGTGTAGTCGAAGCACAAGTCATCCAATGCCCCATTAGCAATGGTTCCGATAGCGCCGGTGGACGTTGCGCCGGTCAGGTAATTTGTATTTCCTTCCACATCGGTTACCTCAATGCATATTTGAGTGGTCATTTTCTCGTTAACCTCAAATTCCTGGGTTACGAGAACGGCCGGGTCGTTGACCGGTGTTACCTCTATAATTGCCTGAAGTGTGCCACAAAGTGATGGAGACGCATCATCACAAATTTCTATGTCCCATGTTGAGGTGCCGGAAAAATTGGCGGCTGGTGAAAATGTGAAGCAGAAACCCTCGCCTTCAGCTGCCACCAGTGTGCCTCCTCCTGAAGTATTTGACACGGATTGTACAGAAATGTTATCACCTTCAGGGTCGGTAGCGTCGAAGCACAGCAACAAAGGTACATCTTCCGGGGTTGTCAGGTTTAGTGTCTCCACAGGCAACGAATTGACCTCGGGAACCGGCGGTTCATTGACATCAACCACAATTACTGTTATGTAGGCCGTTGTACATACCGAATTGTCGAGTATGTCGCACACTATTACCTCTACTTCATCTTCTCCAATGAAATCGGTGGGTGGAGTATAATCGAAACACAAGCTCTGAGCCGTCCCCAGGCCGATTGTGCCGATGCTTCCCACCGACAACCCACTGGTCACATAGTGATCGTCACCTTCCGGGTCATTAACCTCTACGCAAATAGAGGAGGTTGTTTTTTCCGGCACTTCTACCGTAAGGTCAGTACTGCCATTGATCAAGACCTCCGGTGGATAATTAAATGGATTCACAGTGACAATGACTTTGATTTCACCACACTTTGGAGTGACCGGATCGCTATCGTCACAGATTGTCAAAGTCCATTCTGATTGACCAACAAAGCCGGTTTCGGGGGTGAACCTGAAGCAAAATGTCCTGTTTGCTGAAGGCGACCCTGAAAAGCCAGAGAGGTATTCAACTGTTGAAGCGTCAGTTGTGAGCTGGGAAGCACTGGCAAACGAAATGATATCACCGGCATCGGGATCTTTGGCAGTGAAGCAAAAGTCCACGTATTGATTTTTGTTTGTTGTAACGCTAAGGTCTTCTCCAGCCACTCCATCATCACCGAGGATGACGGGCTCTTCAGGAACATCTAACACGTTGATGGTGATAATGCCTTCGTCAAACAATGTTGCATCCCCCGAATCGCTCACTTTCACAGTTACCTCATCATTGCCAAGGAAGCCGCTGTTTGGGGTATAGTCAAAAGAAAAATTGCCTGTAATAGTGCTCGTGGCATTGGCGGAAGTGGCGGAAGTGAAAGTGAGAGGATCGGACTCCAGATCGGTTACGTTGAATGAAATACCCGTGGTTTCCTTTTCATTTACATCTACCGTTTTCTCCACAACCACCGGTGGGTCGTTGACAGGATTGATAGTAATGTGAATTGTAATGTCAATGCATTGGCCATCAACACCAGGCGTCGGTTGGTCACATACATTTACTGTAAATTGATCGGTACCACTCACATCGTCATTTGGGGTGTAAATCAGGCAAAGGGAATTTGATGGGTGATTGGTCACTACTCCCAGGCCATTGACAGGAAGAGTATTAGAATTGATTACAACTAAATCGGACTCAGGATCCTGTATGTCGAGGCAAATTTCGATCGGTGAGTCTTCGTCAAATTCAAAAAAAAGCTCAGTTACAGAGTTGCCGTCTTCGTCCAAAACTACCGGCGGGTTGTTGTACCCATCGAAATTGATATAGCTGTTTGAATAGGTGTTGCTCCATGCAAGGCCGTCGAAGACCCTGAAGGATAGCTGTCGGGCGACTTGGTTTATTACGGGAGCTGTGTTGACGTAGACAACCTCCCGAAGTGCGGTTTGATAGGCCGTTATTGAGGCGGTTCCCTCAATTGTCAAAATTCCGCCGGAGAAACTGGTTGCGTTGATGATGCCGTTGATGTCAGTGAACTGGAGTTCTTCGAAAGCGCCGTCTAATAAGTTGATGATCCTTATTTCTGCTTTTTCAAACGTGGTATTGTCAACATCAGAAACTGTGACGGATTGATTTGCCTGGATAGTCCCACCCCCGGATGGATAGGTGACGGTATTTGGATTGTTGCCTCCTGTCACCGGGGCGTCATTTACCGGCACCAGTGCAATGTTGACTTGAACTGTGTTGCTCACACCACCAGGATAACCATCGTCGATCACGAATTGTACGGTTCTTGTGGCCGAAGAAGGGTTTTGACTGCCGTTAAAGTATTTAATGCTTCGTAAGGCTGCCGCATAATTCTCAAGCGTTACCTTTTCGGATGAGGTAAGCGTTAAAACACCGCTGCCCCCATCGAAAACGCCGGTAATTTCGGGGAGGTTTGTAAACTGAAGCACATCTTCTCCACTCACATAATTACCGCTGATAGTTATCTGAGCGTCAACTATGACGGTGGTTCCGACAGGGTAGTCGGCTTCAGGAGGATACGATACCGCCATGGCCGGATCGATGATAAGGGCTGCATCTCCTTCTGTGAAGCTGGCATCAGTGAGGCTGGCCGTCAAAACAGGGGGGTAGTTGGGTACAACCACCACTTCTACCAACACTACTTCATTGTCAGGATCGGTGTTGTTGGTATTGGAACCGCAAGTGCCTGGCAGTTGGGCGACCGCAGAAAGTAACATGCCTCCTACCAACGAATCGTCAAATGTAATAGACCATAGTCCTTCGGCATCAGCAATAGCTGTCTTGGTATCAATAGGAGTGCTGGCAGACGCATCCTGATAAAGCTTTATAGTTACTGTGGCCGTTGGCTCAGCGGTGCCTGTGATAAAGTCATCCCCTTCCCTGATTGGGGTATCAAAAGCAGGCTTTTCTGTTACTCCTTCCAAAAAGCCTCCTCCTCCTTCGGAAAGATTGCCAAGGTTGGTAGGGCATTGGTTCTCCGACAATGCTGTCATCGCATCAAATAGCGACGCATAGTCTTCGTCATTCACTCCGCCGATATCCGAAATGTTGCCACTCATGGCGCAGGTAGCGTTGTTGTTTGTTAGTGCAATAAACCTGATTTCTGTGGCTGTGGTAATACCAAACTGAGAGGTCAGGTCAGCGAAAGGGACGTAAAAATCGTAGAAATAAGAATATTGATTGCAGCTAACAATATCGCCAATAGCCCTTTGGTGATAAGTGCCAATTGGGTAAGACAACACAGCCGAGCAATTGTTGTTGCCTCCATCAATATCGTACACCCTTACGCCATGGGAGACTGCGGAAGGCCCCCTTATTAAGGTAATGTCAATTTCAAAGCCAGGGTTTCTTGATCCCTCCACATAATCAGGATCGGAGGGGCCGAGTAGCCCGTCTGTATCGATCAGCACGGAATAACCCGGAACATTTTGCTTATTGTTTGCTACCCTAAAGCGAAAGATAAGGTTGCCGTCCTTGAGAATTGCATAAGCCGAGTAGCCTTGCGAATCTGGAGTCAAGTCAGTGTTGCTGCATGAAGGGCCCGCCGCATCGCCAATCACGTCACCATCTCCAACTTTGGGCAAACCAAACATAGCAAATTCAAACTGGTCAGGTGTGTAGCCAGCGTTTGCGTCGAAGCCAGCAGTAGTGGCGGAGACATAGCCGTCACCATTTGGATCGAACACAGCATCGTTTCCGTGCAGTTCGATTTGGCCAAACTGAGCATGTGCAGTCAGGCATTCCAAAAAGAATGCCAAGGTCAATAGTATCTTATAGCGGAACATTCAGTTATCACTTCACACCTTGCCACTACCGTAAATTCGATCTGTGCAGAAATCTGCTCATATACCAACAGTTTGAAGCCTTTTTATTGCAGCTTCTTCTTGTTAGTAATCAGAAAAGAATCAGAAGTCTAGCGACTGTGAGATTTTGGTGAACAAAAATGAATAAATATTCCAGCCAGTCCGTTTGTAAAAATTACCAGTCGTTTTCGCCAACTACTTAGGCTTTATTTAAAATCAAGCGCCATAGTTGGTGTATGTACAGTGAAAGTTAGGTAATATTAATGAAACCGGCAAGTCATGGGGCGCAGTGAAGTTTTGTTTCTTGAACATAAAAAAAGTCCCACTTGGAAAAGAGGGACTTTTAATGCGTAGTGATAAATGACAAATAACTATTTAGAGGTTAAAGTTATGCCAACCACTGCACCAGTTACGTCCTCTCCGTCGTTTGGCTTGCTTATGATATACAAGTCATGAAGTTTTCCGTCAGTTACTGGTTCGAAATTGATAGTGAACATGCTGGCGTTCATTCCAGCAGCAGATGAGGTTCCTGATGTCGACGATGCTTCGCCGATTTTTTTGCCGTCAACAGCATCAAGGCGAACTTCGAACGTATAGCCTTTGGCCATCGGTTGCTGGCTACCAGTCATGAAGTCGGCGCCGGTAACATTGGTCAGGTCTATTTTGCTAAGGCTGAATGATCCTGCCGCATTAGGCAATAGCAGCAGATTCATACCATTGAATGACATGGTTGTGTAGCCGTCAAGCTTACTCGCCTTTGTCAAATCCAATTTACTGCTTCTCAGTCTCAAAGTAGATGAGCCAACCAGAGGTTTGATATTGGCACCACCCTTGTCGGTATAGCTGGCCCTAATGATCAATGACCCATTGTCCATTGGCTTTTTGTCCAGCGTAGGCTTCAGCGATCCGGTTGCAGGAAGTGACTTGGTTGTCTTGCCACCATCGGCAAGGGAAAGCACCCATGAAATGATGGTTTTCGCATCACTTTCTGAAAGCCCAGGATGAGCTGCCATGGCAGTTTCACCCCACACGCCAGATCCACCGTTCATGACTTTTTGAGCCAGTTTGTTAATGGCATCCGGATCGTCTTTGTATCGCTTCGCCACATCCACGTAGGCTGGGCCAATCGATTTTTCAGCCTCTTTATGGCAGGCCTTACAGTCAAGGGAGTTCATCATGTTCTTTCCGATCATGTTCTCGGAAATTACCTGATGGCCTTGTGTGGCTTCTGCCTGGTCGGTGCTTTCAATGTAATCTGCCGAAACAAACAGGCTTGCCATATCTGGTTCCGAGGCGTCGTCACTGTCGCTCACGCTTACGGCATACTCCACATTTTTTCCGGGGAAATAGAATGACTTGTTGCCCTTCACGCTAATTGTTACGTCAGGAGCTGCATTGCCAGCATAAACCGAAATTGAATTGCTCTTCGCTGTCAGTTTTGCCGGGTCACTCGCCTCTACCGTGATGGCATAGTCGCCAATTTTAGAGTAGGTATAGGTAACTTCAGGAACCGTTGTCTGCTTCGTTTCTCCGTTGCCAAAATCCCATGTATAGGAAAGCTTGTCTCTTTCAGGGTCGCTGGCTTTTGCAGTTACAGTTACTTCCAGCGGCAGCGTGCCCGAGCTCTTATTAACAGCTATTTGCTCTACCGAAGGTGCTCTGTTGCCGCCGTTAAAGTCCACTCTGGAAAGTGCAGCATCAGCATTTTTTGCGAACCAGCCGTTGCCATATTCAAGCAAGTAGAATTTTCCGTCAGGCCCTACTTCCATATCAATGAGTGAATTGAATTTGGTGTGCTCCATGAAAGGCTCCATTTTCTCATAGTCGCCATTAGGGTACATGGTCACAGCTTTGATCCAACCACGGATCCAGTCGTAGATGAAAAGTTTGCCATTGTAGTAGTCAGGGTATCTCGTGGCGGCGGGGAACATGTCAGTATAATAGACGGGCCCGGCCATTGCGTTTCTTCCACCGGTGGCTACCTGTGGGAACTCCTTTGAAGCAGCATATGGATACCAGATAAATGGTGGTGCTACCGGGGGCAATTCTTTGATGCCGGTATTGTTTCTTGAGTTGTTCACCGGATGCTCGGGGTCAAACAATTCACCCGATTTTCCTGTGGCATAGTCATATTCCCTGTACGGGTAGTTTTTACCTACAAACATTGGCCAGCCAAAGTTTCCGGCCTTGCGGGCCTGGTTCAGTTCATCATAACCACGTGAGCCCCGCACTTCCATGCTGTCGTTGGCAGCGTCAGGTCCTACTTCGCCCCAATAGAGGAAGCCGGTTTTTTGATCGACTGATATTCTGTAGGGGTTTCTATTGCCCTGAACATATATTTCCGGCCGGGTACCTTCAGTGCCTACAGGGTAAAGGTTGCCTTCAGGTATTTCATAAGATCCATCTTCTTTCACCCGAATACGCATGATTTTTCCACGCAGGTCATTGGCATTGCCTGAGCTTCTTCTTGCATCATACTGCTCATGCCCTGGTCTGTCGTCGAGCGGGCCAAAGCCATTGTTTACATATTTGCCACCTGGTTCATTAAAGGGTGTAGAGTTGTCACCAGCCGAAACATAGAGTAGCCCGTCTTTGTCGAAGGCAATTGAGCCACCAGTGTGGCAGCATATTTGGCGTTGAGAGTAGAACTCAAGTACAACGACTTCTGATTCCAGGTCTACCTTGTCATTTGCAAACTTGAATCGGGAGAGCCTGTTGACCGAAGTGTCTTTCGGACTGTAGAAAATGAACACATTATTGTTTGTAGCAAAGTTGGGGTCTTTCTGAATGCCCAACACGCCTTCTTCAGCATTCACTCCCTTCACGCCGCTCTGATGATAAACGTCAAGCTTAGCCGCCTCAGTAACCTTTCCTGTACTGTTTTTGTAGAGCAGTATTTCACCCCTTCTCTGGGCAACTAAAATGTCAAAGTTAGGGAGAATGGTCATTTCGGTGGGCTCGTAAAAAACACCACCTTCAGCAAGCATTGTTTTTGTGAACCTGTTTTCCTCGGGTGCTCTCAGGCTGGTTGCTTTTGAGTAGTCAAGTTCGCTGTTGTCGCCAATGGCGTACTGAATGCCTGCCAGTATATGCTTAAGGTAGAGGTCTTCTGTGTAGGACTCATCTGTATGGCCCAGGGCTGTGTAGTAGGCACGGCCTCCGTCATAGTCGTGGTACCACGCCATCGGGTGGTTGCCTATTTTCGCTCCGCCCTCGTAGCTATCCTCGTCAATTGTCATTAGCACATGAGTGTCGGGGTTCAGGTTTCTATAGCTATAGAATTCATCCGTTTTTGTCCACTTTTCAGGCAAGAAGCTTGTGCTTGGGTGCGACTTGTCGACGATGTTGAGTACACCTTCCTGCACATTGGGGCTCTTGTCATTGATGCCTGGGTGATCGAGGAAGTAGCCGCCCGCCAATCTGCCGTACCATGGCCAGTCGTATTCAGTGTCGGCAGCGGCATGGATACCCATGTAACCTCCGCCGGCCTGGATATATCTTTCAAAATCAGCTTGCTGGTAGTGATTGAGCACATCACCAGTGGTGCTGAGGAATACAACGGCTGAGTAGTTCTTCAGGGAGTCTTCGTTGAAGTAATCTGCATTGGTAGTTGTATCCACTTCAAAACCGTTTTCAACACCCAGTTTTTGTATGGCTGCTATGCCAAAAGGAATGGAAGTGTGGTGCCAACCGGCGGTTTTACTGAAGACTAAAACTTTAGCAGGCCCTGATTTTTTTGAGCAGGAAAGGAAAGTCAGCGCTAAAAAAGCCACCAGGAAAAGGCTTTTTATGATAGACAAAGGGTGTTTCATCGAACGTAATTTTTATGGGTATGAGACGATTGAACTTAGCTTAATATGTTTCATCAACACAATAAACCGAAATTATGTATAAAAACTTCCCAAGATAAAAGATAGGATCGTAAAAATGGCGTTTTTGCATTTCACAAAACGGTTTTTTTACAAATGGTGACATTTTCAGGGTGACTCATCAAGTTTCTGCGGTATTACATTCTGTCAGGTAAAAATGTTTTTCAAGCATTGAAATTAAATACTTGCCGCCCGCCCGTCAGGATAGTGCAGGATGCTTCCAAATTCTCTATCTTCTAGCTTCAAAAGATTTAGAACACACCTACCTACATTATGACGAATCAATCAAAGGCAACACCGGCTGCAGCTTCAGAGGAATACGAAAGAGAGCCAGTGCCTGCATCGGCACAGAAGGGATGGACAAGCTTCCTGGGAATGTATGCCGGGGAGCATGCCGCAGGCACAGAGTTTGTCATCGGCCCTTTGTTTCTTACAGCTGGGGTTAGCGCTTTTGATTTGCTCATTGGCCTACTGCTGGGCAACTTCATGGCGGTGTTGAGCTGGCGTTATCTCACTGCTGAACTAGCGGTGAAATACCGCACCACGCTATATTTCCATTTGGAGAAAATAAGTGGAAGAAATCTGGTCATTGTCTACAACCTGGCCAACGGTATTCTGTTCTGCTTCCTGGCCGGCTCTATGATTACTGTGTCGGCCACCGCCGTTGGTATTCCTTTCAATATGGACATGCCCAAACTTACTGACACGATGCCAAATGGAATTACGTGGGTGGTGATCGTGGTAGGCCTGGGTGTCGTTATTTCTTTGATTGCTGCCAAAGGCTATAACACAGTATCCAAAGCAGCCAACTGGATGTCGCCGGTGATCGTGCTGGGTTTTGTGGCAGCGGGCATTGTGGCAGCCAATCAGCTTGGTGTAAGCTCTTTTTCAGACTTTTGGAATATTTGGGGAGAAGGCACTGAGCCTTTTCCTGGCCAAATCAAATACACATTCTGGCACGTAGCCATCTGGTCGTGGTTTTGCAACGCTGCCGTTCATATTGGTATGTCGGATCTTACAGTTTTCAGATTTGCGAAAAAGGCAAGTTCAGGCTGGACTACTGCGGCAGGAATGTACGTTGGTCACTACATGGCATGGATAGCCGCCTGCTTGCTTTATGCGGTGTATTTGAGAGCCCCTGAAACACAGGCCATTTTGGCTAGTGGCGAGGCGCCGTCGGTAGCGCCCGGGCCATTGGCGTACAATGCACTTGGGATTTTTGGCGTCATCGTGGTCATTCTTGCTGGCTGGACGACAGCTAACCCCACCATCTATAGAGCTGGACTGGCTTTCCAGGCAATCATGCCGAAGGTGTCAACTTTTTGGGTGACGATCCTGGCAGGCGCACTGGCAACAATTGCCGGTCTGTTTCCGGCGTTTGCCATGAAGCTGCTGGACTTTGTGGCAGTATACGGATTTATACTAGCGCCGGTAGGAGCTATCATCGTGTTTGAACACTTCTTTGCTAAAAATTGGGGCATACAAACATTCTATGCTGAGAAATCAGGCATTGGCTTCAACATTGCAGTATTTGTTGCATGGGTATTTAGTGTCGGCTTGTTTTATTTTATATCTGTTCAAAAAGGCGTGTTTCTTAGCTTTTTGACACTTCCAGCATGGTTGCTCTGTGGCTTTCTTTATCTGTTCATAAGCAAACTTACACAGAAGAAAGGCCTGTGATTTGAGGGGCGGTTTGCGTTGTACTGATGGAAAGGGTATTTTAAGATTTTGTTGTTAACAAAACACATACCCTATACCTACACATGCTTACACTACTAATTATTCTGGTGGCGCTGGCTTTCATACTGATTGCCATTACAAAGTTTGACATCCACCCCTTTCTTGCACTTTTTGTTGGTGCTATCGGCTACGGGCTCCTGTCCGGTATGTCGCCCGACCTCATCCTGAAATCCATCACCGATGGTTTTGGCGGAGTGCTCGGCAGCATTGGTTTATTGATCCTGCTAGGTGTAATGATTGGCACCTTCCTGGAAAAAACAGGCGGTGCCCTGGTGATTGCTCAAAAAATACTTTCGTGGATTGGAGAAAAGTCAGTTATGCTGGCCATGATGATTTGCGGCTATATCCTGTCAATACCAGTCTTCGGTGACAGCACGTTCATCATGATGAACCCAATAAGTAAGTCGCTCTCCTTTAAAGGGAAGGTACCTTACGCAGCCACAACCGTCGCCCTTACGTTAGGTGCAACGGCCAGTCACTCGCTGGTTCCGCCAACCCCCGGCCCGATAGCAACAGCTGGTATTCTTAATGCTGATTTAGGTATGGTTATTTTCTGGGGCCTGATTATCAGCATCACCACACTGATTCCAAGCTACTTTTTTGTGAAGAAGTTCGTGATGAAGATTCCATTGGAGCCGGTTTTTGCAGCCAGCGAAACCGAGGAGAAAATTGGCAAACACCCGTCGGCCATCAAGTCGTTTCTACCCATCGTCATTCCGTTACTGTTGATTGTATTGGCCTCTATAGCCAAGTATCCTACCAAGCCGCTGGGTGAAGGTGCTGTTATCACAGTGATATTATTTATAGGAAGCCCTGTGATTGCACTTCTGCTCGGAGCTTTCTTGTCTTTTGCGCTGCCGGAGAAGTTTGATAAAAAGGTCTTGTCCTCAACTGGCTGGATTGGTGAGGCCTTGAAAATTGCTGCTCCGGTAATTTTAATCACAGGTGCTGGCGGCGTGTTTGGAAAGATGCTACAGAACTCAGGCATTGCCGACCTTGTAAGCACTGGATTGAGTGGAGCCAGTTGGGGGATTTTCCTTCCCTTCCTGATAGCTTTTTCTTTAAAAACGGCTCAAGGGTCTTCCACTGTGGCCATGATCACAACGGCCTCTATTATAGCGCCATTGCTAAGCACTCTTGGTCTTGATTCGGAAACGATGCGGGTGTTTGCCGTGCTGGCTACAGGCGCTGGTGCCATCGCCATTTCCCACGCCAACGACAGCTTCTTCTGGGCCATGACGCAGCTTTCAGGCATGACTATTAAACAAGGGAATCAGTCGCACAGCCTGGGCACATTCATTATGTCGTTCACGGCCATTATGATGATCTACTTGATCACACTTTTCATTTAAAACTTCCAACCCTCCAAGTGGTTGCAAACCCTTGGAGGGTTGAAATATGATCTACCTGGCTGTCCATCCGCCGTCAACAGCAATCAAAGAGCCCACCATATAGGTGGCGGCATCGCTGGCAAGGAAAATGGCTGCTCCCTGGATTTCTTTCAGCTCGCCCCAGCGCTCAAGGGCCGTGGCGCCGATAATGAATTTCTTACCATCTTCTGTGCCGGCAATGGGAGCGTTCATTTCTGTGAGGAAAGGCCCTGGGCAAATGGCATTTACCGTGATGTTGAATGGGGCAAACTCAAGCGCCAGGGCACGAGTCATTTGTACAATAGCTCCTTTACTTGAAGCATACGGCGTGCGGTTTGGAACCCCCACCAGGCCAAGTGTACTTGCCATGTTGATGATGCTGCCTCTTTTCGCCTTTTTCATGTAGGGAGTTACTGCTCTGTTGCAAAGCCATGTGCCATTCACATTTACCTCCATCACTTTATTGAAGTCGGCGAGGGAAAGCTCGTCGATGGGGCCACGGATATTAATACCGGCACTGTTGATCAGGATGTCGATGCGGTCAAAGGTGTCCATAGCCGCTTTGGCCATGGCTTCAGTTTGCGCCTGGTTGGTCACGTCGGCAGCAAATGAAATGGCTTTGACGCCGTAGGAGCTGCTGATTGTTTTGGCGGCTTCTTCGCCGTCTTTCTCGGTGCGGTTCACCAACATGATATTGGCACCAGCAGAGGCTAGTCCTTCAGCAATGGCCAGCCCCAGGCCCTTGGAGCCTCCTGTGATGATGGCGGTTCTGCCTGTAAGATCGAATAGTTTAATGCCGGGTAGTTTTTCTGTAGTCATCAGAGATTTGTCAAGTTTTAATAATGGTCAAAAAGCACTTGCCTCAGGGTCTATTTCAGTAGGCATTGAGTAAGAATATTTTATGAAGTGCGCCTCAAGCGCAAGCCTCATAAGTTCTCGTTGCAAACGAGAACCATGTACCTATCTAATATTCAAATTGCTTGCACTGTATTTCAGGCAGGCCAGGTTGTTTTCTTCTTCAAATGCAAGCCTCTGTTCAGCTGTGAGTCCAGCCACCGTTGGTAGAGGTGTTTGCGAAGTCTTTTCTTTCACCATGCTCAAAGTATTTGCCAGGTACTTGCCCGAAACCCCTTCAAAAACATTCCAGTACTCGTCAGTCAGGCATGGGATTTCCAGAGGGTCTCTGGTGATCATTTCCAGGTTGAACCTGATTTTGGGATTATGCTTTTTGCAAACATCCACCATTTTCTTCAAATCGCAGATGCCGGTACCGAGAGGTACTTCAGAAAGCAGAAATCCTTTTTCGTATTCCATCACGCCCATGTCTTTCACGTGGGTGGAGAAAGCGTAAGGTGCCAGTGTTTCCACTACATTCATCGGGTCTTCCATCAGCGCTATGCTATTGCCAAAGTCGACGGTTACACCTACCCATTCGCTTCCAATGGTTTTGATAAAGTCAACCAGCTCCGGAGCCATCCAGTCCTTATGGTTTTCGATAGCCAGCTTCATTTTATGCTTGCGAACTATCGGTTCGGCCAACCTGACCCAGGCAAGAGAATTTTTTGTGTATTCGTCAAAGTCACTTTGCGAGTGGAGACTTTCGTACCTCCTTGTGCCCAGGCACACAGTTCTTAAAATACTCACTCCAGCTTCTTTTGAAGCGATCACCTCTTTTTCAAAGTCAGCTACATCCTCTGCTTTCTTGGGCAGGCCAATTGATCCTTCCAGGTAGAGCCCAAGCTTTTCTCTTCTGTCTCTGGCCTTTTTAGCAAAGTCGGATGTCCAACCACGAACCACTGTTTGCACGCCACCGGCTCCTATGCTGGCACAGTGCTCCATGAGCTGAATAGCGTCAGTCATGGGTGGATACTTCTTGCTGTCTGTTTTAGAGTTCCACCGGGCTGCGTAGGAATGAACTACGACGCCCATGGGAACATCTTTTAGAAAGTCCGGCATAGCTGGAAAGGGCATGCTTAATGCCAGAGCGCCAACGCTCGCTTTTTGGAGAAATTCCCTTCTGGAGTTCACTCCAGTAGATTTTTGATCTAGAACTTTTTCATAAGCTTTCATGGTAGTAGGGTGTAAGTGTCAGTAGGTTTATTGAGCTTTTGTTTTTGCCTCTTCCTGTTCGAGCATTTCTATATGGGTATTTAGCTCAGCAGCTGTCCATGGCACTACACGACCCTGTGAAGTCACTCTCGTTCCTCCCACAAAGCGCCCACTGACGGCACTGGCGCTATTGCCCCACTCATTTCTAATATAGGTCAAAATAGTGGCAATGCTTCTGTCGTCCAGGGTCGAATGTGCGGGCATCACAGGCAGTATCTCAGGCGTGTTGTATGTTTTTCCAGCTACTTCAATGGGCCCCTCGATACCATGTAATATAATCAATGCCAGGCGTTTGTCGCTACCCGTCACCCATTCGGAGCCAGCAAGAGGCGGAGCAAACCGGCTTATTCCGGCACCGTCGGTGCCATGGCAACCGGCGCAGGTGGTTAGGTAATTTTGCCGACCGAGGGCGAATGCTTCTCGCTCCTGCTCAGTCAGCGTGTTTCCGGCAGCCTGAGTAACGGTTTCCACCTTGTGACCCGGCCACTCAAACATCGCATTGAGTGAAGTAAGCCTTGCCGGATCAACAGCCACCTGTGGTTTTGTGAGAATAGCGGGGGCAGAAGCCAGCTGAATAGGGCCTGCTTTAGTTGTGCTGCTTTGTTGTATGGCAAGGCCTGTCAGCACTGTTTTTTCCTTCCAGCCGAATGCTGCTTCGTTCACATTCAGCATCGCCAGGAGTGCGCCGAGCTCCTTTGAATCTCTTTTATTGACGATGGAGGTGGCGAGCATTTCAAGAAATATTTCTTTCGGCTGCGACTGATCCTTCCAGTTGGGTGACTTCCAAAGCCGTTGTAGAAAGGCAAATTCCTGATCTTCCAGGCTGCTCATCACAGCGTCACGAATCAGTGGCGAATCGGAGTGCTTTGCTGCTATTTCTTCCAAAACTTGCTGAGCCGCATTCGACGTAAGAGCACTGGCGCTAAGCGCTATTTGCAGCACCTGCTTAATGTCTGCTGATTGGTTGCTATTGAGCAGAGCGGTTTCCAGCTTCGTTTGAATTCCAGGATTTTTCTCGGCAATAGGCTCGAGAATTCGGAGTGCGGATGATTGTATCAGTGGGCTTTTGTCAGATAATAGACTGAGAAGTAAATCAGTGTTGGTTTGACCGAGACCTTCCAGTGTCCACAGGGCATGGAAGCGAGCCAGGTTGGTCTTTGCATTTTTTGCAACGCCAATAAGACCTGCCACTACTGATAGGTCGCCTCTTTCCACTAGCAGCCGTTGCGCTATGTCTCTTTGCCAGCCATCAGGATGAGAAAGCAAGCTAATAAGCTCTGTGGATGATGCGGAAGACAGTTTTTGGTTTTTGACTGGCTGCCCGTCTTCAGGAACAATGCGCCAAATGCGCCCCATATGGATGGGTTGATCCAGGCGACGCTCCAATGTTTTTTCTTTTAAATAAGGTGTGGCGTATTTTCCATCCTGAATGATGCCGTGATACATGTCGACAATGTACAATGCGCCGTCCGGGCCTGCCATGGCGTTTACCGGCCTGAATCTATCATCGGTGGAAGCCAGAAACTCGGTGCCAGGATGAGGGTCGTTTGCACTCAAAATGAGACCATTTTCTGTTACCACGTTGCGCTTCACCAGGTTGCCCGCTGGCTCACACACAAAGGCATTGCCATAGTATTCGGCAGGAAAAAGGGTGCTTCTGAGCACCAATGGCGAGCAGGCTGCGGTGAACTCCACCAGTTTCTCATCCTTGTCCAACGTTCCGGGGATATAGCCTCTGTTGACTGCTGGAGTGGGGTGAATGGGATAAACTCTCCGGTCAATAGTGAGGCCGTGGTCTATGCCCGTTGATGGCTTATGGTTTTTGTTTCGGCTAAGGTAGTTGGGTGGCACAAGGTCACCATGGAGCTGTGACCAGTTGTAGTTGTAGAAAAGCCGGCCTTCGTCGTCATGGCTCACGCCCCACTGCCCCCGGAATTCGGTGCTGTCCCTTACCCACTCGTCGTTTACCAAACGGTACCGAAGTCTTGATTTGACGCTGTAGTACCAGTTGTCTGTGTTGAGCAAAAGCCCGTTGTCTGAGTGCTCCACCAGACCGTTACTGGAATAGGTGGAGTCGAGTAGGATTTTCTTGTCTGCCTTGAAGTCGCCGTCCGTGTCCTGGGTAATCCAAAGCGCTTTGTTTTCAGAAATCAGTGCTCCGCCCTTTATCAGTCCTATGGACCTTGGCAGCACCAGGCTATCGAGATAAATGGTGCTTTTGTCCATGGAGCCGTCTCCATCAATATCTTCCAGAATAGAAATTCTTCCCAGGCGGCTGGTCTCATCGTGGCCTTCGATGTCAACCATATAGCCACGCATTTCAGCTACCCAAAGTTTACCGTCTTCATCGAATACCGCAAATACCGGCTCCTGAACCATAGGCTCACTGGCTACCAGTTGGATTTTCAGGCCAGGCTCCAGCTGGAAGGTGGCCAGCTCTTCTTCTGGTGTTTTTACTGATGAATCGTCTTTGTTGGCGGGCTTGTTTGTGCTGGAACAAGCTGCGAGGAAATAGAGTGAAATGGCAAAAGAGAACAAACGAGCCAAAGGCGTTGTATCGCAAAGCTTTCTCAAGGAAATGTATTTTATGTTTAAGCAGGTATAACCGGCCACACAAATGTATTGTTGCGTGGTTAGCTACAATTTGACACATCTTGTTTGGATACACAAGTATGTTTTACAATAACGGTATGGTGGTAGGATTAAGCCAATGGCGGCTTGATGAGATAGTTTCTGTAATATAAATATTACAGGTTATGGGATATTTACATTGAGGGTGACTGCGGATAATAGCAGTCGGTGTTCGGCTTATCGTGACATAACGTTTGGTGTTTACTCAGGCACTTGCAGTGTAGCCCCAATCCGGTGGACAAAAACTTAATTATAAAACAGTCAAATGAGGTAGGCACAGAAGCTGCTTTGGTTCGTCTGATTGGATTAACAGGAGAAGTATTTGTCCCAACAATCGTCAACCAGGATAGGAGTTTTGTTGAGGTAGATGTTAAAGATATACCACTGGGTATTTATGTGTTGGAAGTTCATGGCGATGGATTATTTGAACAAAGTAAAATCATAATTAACCGATGATATATGAACCTAATAAACAAAGCGATAGGGCTTTTATTGGCTGCATCCTTTTTTTTCGCCTGCGGTGAAAAAGATGACAATACTGAAAGTGGTGAGGTGGATCAAGACTCGGTTAACGTCGTAGCGGAGCAATGTTTACATTCCGGAGAGCTGAAGCGAGATCTATATGCTATAGTATCAAATATACCCGACGGCGGCGGTTTCAGTTACAAGCCAGGTATTGTAGACACCACTCGCATGCGACAATACCTGGGTGCCTGGATGCCCAATATCTGCAACGGCTTCCCGGATAGCCTGAAACAGGAGGGCCTGGAATTGCTGATAACCATTTCTGATAAAACAGCAGCCGATACCAATCTTGGTGTTTCAACAATTGATTTGGTTGAAGTGGCGCTCTTAAAAGATCAATTGGATAAAGATCCGAGAAACGGTGACGGTGTGTCAACTGCTGATATTAACATTTCGCAAGTTGAAGGTCCATTTTATACTGGCTACGTCATTAATTCAACTTCGGAGTGGGAAGCGGTCAGCCAACAAACCGGTGCAACCATGGGGGCCCCTGTAGATTTTGAAAGCCAAACGCTGCTTGGCTATAAGATCATGGTAGGCGGATGCTGGCCAGGAGGCCATGTTGAATTTCGTCAATTCGTTCAGGAGGCTGATCATCAATTTCGGCTACATATAGCCGTCAGAAGCTATGGTCTTTGCCAGGTGGGATATGCCCGCTGGCACTGGGTAACCGTCGATAAACTCACACCAGAAGATGGAGTTGAGTTTTCTCACAAGGAAGAGGTGATCGCTAATTGAGCATATTGGCCGACAGCGACCTGATGAGATGGAAAATAAAAAAGCTCAAGAAATTAATCTTGAGCTTTTGAGTGATCCCGCTGGGGCTCGAACCCAGGACCCATACATTAAAAGTGTATTGCTCTACCAGCTGAGCTACGGAATCTTTTAACATTTATTAACCATCAAATAAGGAGGAATTTTGCTTTATTTGGCAGCCTTTCCTTAATTGCGCCCGTAAATGAGGTTGCAAAGGTAGTACTCTATGAATAATTTGCAAAGCTGGCATATAAAAATTTTCTTCTGTTTTTTCGTAAGCACATTTCTGACGTCAGAATATTCTTCTGCTCAATCAGTTAGCACTGATTTGGTGAAAGCAGATTCATTATTTGAACTAAAGAAGTACACAGAGTCATTCGACGAATATCAGCTAGTGTTTGACAAGGGAATGGCATCACCTCAAATGCTGATGAAGATGGCGTTTATCAAAGAAGGGCTCGATGAGTACCCCGAGGCACTTTTTTACCTGACGAAGTATTACGATCTCACTCACAATAATCTTGTGCTTAAAAAGATCAATGAAATCGCCGAAAAGCAGGGCTTACTTGGCTACGACGTGACCGATGCCGACTTTATTATGTCGTGGTACTCGTTGTACTACGATCTCATTCTTACAGTAGTGATGTCGGTGATTTTTGTGCTGCTGCTTTTGCAAGTTTACCGTTTCCTTAAAAAGAAAGGCTTTTCAACAGGCCTTATGACCTGGCAGTTGGTATTCGGGTTGTTCCTCGCTGTTGTTGTCAATTACCCGTTCTCAAAACCGGAGGCTATTATTGTGGAATCAGCCACTTACCTCATGAAAGGCCCTTCTGCAGGTGCTCCTATGCTGGAAATTGTTTCCCAGGGCCACAAAGTGAAAGTCCTCGATGCGGGCCAAATCTGGACCAAGATTCTCTGGCACGATGCCGAAGTGTATGTGAGGAGTGGGAGCTTGAAGCGGTTGGGGTAAAGAAACGACAATACTTCCATATCCTTTCGGCTTCTATATGGTCGCCTTCGTATTTTTCATATCATGTTTGATTTGTTGTGAGTGATCCTATTCTGCTGATTTTTGTCAAGGATCTATCTTTCGTCCAGTTAGATCCATATCTGTTAGATGCATCACATGGAAGCCAAATGAGGGAACTATAATTTTCGGCTTGTTTTCCTAAAATATCTTGCTGATTTTATTCTAAAATTCACATATTTATGCGTCGCTTCTATCCAAGTTATTAGAGTCTATTTGTCTTTTAAGCCTTCAGCTTATGGAAAAAACTTCTACCCTAAGTAATCTGGCCGCAATTGCTGTATTACTCCTACTTTTTACTTCAAATAAGTCGTTCGGGCAGAATGCTCCGAGTTGTTCCGAGGCTGTGGTGGCTAGTACCGGAACCAACGCTATTCCTGCAACAGTACTAGATGGCTATTGGTATACCTACACAATTCCCGCAGATGGTAAGCTGGTTGTTTCCTCGTCAACCGACATTTATGTGAGTCTGAGCTACAATACTTGTGCTAACCGATATTATGCAGGAGCGGGCATAGGGAATGCGAGTTATGCCAGTGCCGTGGAGGGACAAGAAATTTTTATCTATTGGGATTTGGGCAGTAGTGGAGGCGATTTTGAATGGGATTTAAGCATAGTCGATCTGGAGGAAGGTGATAATTGCAGTCTGGCCAAGGTATTGGCTATAGGGGAAAATTATTTGCCTCCAACGTACGGTGAGTATTGGTTCACCTACACTATGCCCAGCGATGGTCGATTCGTAGCACAGACTCCTGGTCTGGCTGGCTTTGATATTATCAGCGGTGATTGCCCCGCCAACCTCTACGGACATATTAATGCATATGATAATATTTCAGCTGCTTTTAGCGAAGGCGAAAACATCTTTCTACGTTTCAGAGTAGAGAAAGGTGGAGATTTTACATGGAGCTTCAACGTTTTAGACCTGGAAGAAGGTAACACTTGTGAGATTGCCAAGGAAGTGATGGAAGGAACTTACGAGAACCCGCAGGAAACCACATATGAGTACTGGTATACGTACACCAAAACCACTGAAGGTAAGGTTGTTATAGAAACCAATCCTTACAGAAGTGTATCAGCCTATTCAAATACCTGCGAAAATTTGAGTTATATAAAAGGCGGATGGGGGCAGATATTGCTCACCAATGTAGCAATTGACGAGCAGATATTTGTTAAGGTTTACCCACAATTTGATGAAGTGGTCGATCTTACTCTCAGTGTTGAGCCTTTGGAGCCCGGAGATGGCTGCAATTCGACTGTTCTGGCAGTTGAAGGGGCGAATACACTTCCTTCAACTCAATACCGTGAATACTGGTATGAGTTTGTTATGCCAGGAGAAGGCAAGTTGCAAGTATCCTCTGAAAATAATGCTCAAGTGACAATCTATTCTGGAGCATGTAGTTCTCTTGTTTATGAAACTGGTGGTTCTGGGCTAGTTACTGCAACTGGTTTGAGCTCTGACGAAAAAGTCTGGATTGTCTGGAATACGGCTAGCTACGACAACTTTGATTGGGAGTTGAGCGTGGAAGAGCTCTCGCCAGGTGACAACTGTTCATTAGCAGTTATAGCGCTTGAAGGGGCGAATCATGCCCCTGAAACCACCTTAGAATATTTTTGGTACTCCTATACTGTGCCAAGTACGGGCCGATTGGTGATCGCATCTGAAACAGGCAATAGGGTGGATGTTATGTACAACTCATGCCAACTGCTCTATGGCTTTGCTTCTGGCTACGGAGGAGTGTCCAGGCCAGTCTTTGAGACTGGTACACAGCTTTTTATCAGATGGCATACAAGCAGTGGAGGCAATTTCGATTGGAGCATAAGCGTAGATGACTATATAACCGGAGACGTCTGTGAAATACCAATTGATGCGGTTGAAGGTATAAATGTGCGTACGGCAAATGGGAGCGGTCAGCACTGGTATAGTTTCGTCATGCCCAGTACTCAAAAGCTTTCAGTAACCAGCTCGAGTGGGTATGCCAGTTGTAGCATTTATTCAGGTAACTGCGGAAGCTTATATCATAAAAGCTCTGGCCAAAAAGGTACTTCAGCGACGGGACTTGAAGCAGGGGAAGAAGTCGTGATTGTGTGGTATGAAAGTAATAACTTTAATTGGTTACTCACTTTGGAAGATTATGTTGAAGGAGACTATTGCGAAATTGCCCAAGCGGCAGCTGATGGCTCAAACGAACTACCAGCAACCTCAAGTCAATATTTCTGGTACACCTATCAGGTTCCTTCAGACGGTAAACTCGTCATCAGCTCTTTGACCAACAAATACGTTGAAATTTATTCCGGCACCTGCAATAGTAGATCGTGGCAGGCTTCTGGGTACGGTGACCTGACACTGCCTGAGGTATCAATGGGAGATGAGTTTATTATCCGATGGAATGCCGATCCTGCCGGATTTACATGGGATATATCTGTGCAAGAACCCCAGCTCGGTGACCTATGCTCGCTGTCGCAAGTAGCCGTATCTGGTACCAATTCGGTGCCAGAAATATCAACCTACTACTGGTACAGCTACACAATTAATGAAGATAAGAAATTGAGCTTAAGATCCTCAGGTGATAGCTACGTGACAGTTTATAAAGGAAGTTGTGAGTTCTTGAACCAAGTGGCTAACGGCTACGAAAACATAGATGTAGCGGGTCTGGCGATAGGCGACAATATTCTAATCCGATGGGATTATAATAATGGTGGCGATTTCGACTGGACACTGGGCTATGAGGATGTGTCAGCGGGCGACCTCTGCTCTTTGGCAGCTTCGGCAGTTGAGGGGGTCAATACGGTACCAGATACCTACGCATATTACTACTGGTACAGCTATACGATGCCTCAGGATGGTAAACTGACAATTAACTCAAGCTCCTATGCCTATTTATATGTTTACTCAAACTCATGCGACGAACTTTTTTACAAGGGCAATTCCTATAACGGAAAAATAGATATTCCTTCCCTAACGGAGGGCACCCAACTTTTTGTTAGGTGGGCTCCGCAATATGGCTATGGTTTCGATTGGACGTTAGGCGTTGAAGAAAGTACACCTGGGGATGACTGTAGCCAGTCGGATCCTGCTGAGGACGGTGTGAATCATATTCCGACCACAGGTCTATCCAATTTTTGGTACAGTTACACAGCTCCAGCTGACGGCAAGCTTACGATTTCCTCAAACAGTAGCACCGGGGTATCCATTTACACTGGAGAGTGCGGAAGCTTGATTTACAAAGGTTATGGAAATGGTAGTGCATTTGTGACAGGTTTCGCCGAAGGAGACCAAATATACTTAAGCTGGAATACTAGTAACTACTCGGATTTCGATTGGAATTTGGAATTTGTACCCTACGAAACTGGCGACTTTTGTACCGATCCACTCGATGCGGTAGTAGGAGCTAATACCACCGATTCAGCTCCCAAGTGGTTTAAGTTCACTGTGCCAGCAGAAGGCGACCTTACTATCTCCTCAGTGGGCACCACAACAACCGACACCTACCTGAGGCTTTATCAATCCTGCGGGCTTGGCAGTTTTGCTTCCAACGACGATTTTGGAGGCACCTCTCAAAGTGAGATAACTGTTACCAGCCTTGCCAGAGGAGAAGAAATATGGATGCTGTGGGATGATAGCAACAGTATAGACGGGTTTGACTGGACGATTACCTTCGATTCCAATGTGGAGCCGTTTGATCAGACTATCACTTTCGACGCAATTAGCAACAAAACCTATGGAAGCCAATTCGATATATTGCCTACCAGCGACTCGGACTTGGATGTATTGGTTGAAGTCATCTCGGGCCCTGCCGTTTTGGACGGTTCGTTGCTTACTGTAACCGGCCTGGGAGAAGTTGTCATAGAAGCGAGTCAAGCCGGTGATTATTACTTCAATCCGGCTGTGCCTATCCAAAGAAGCTTCACAGTTAACCCCGCTCCCCTGATAGTTAAGGCGGCCAACAAAACTATTACCTATGGTGATCCTTTGCCAAATTTGACATACTCAATAAGCGGGTTTGTAAACGATGAAACTGAAGAGGTTATCACCGGGACAATCTCCATTTCAACCAATGCCAGTGAAATCCCGAATGTGGGTACTTATGATATAGTTACCAGTGGTGGCGAAGCAGCCAATTACAATATTTCACATATCCAGGGTACTCTTACCGTTGAAAAACCATCGCAAACACTGACATTTGATCCACTTCCTGAAAAGACATTTGGCGATGGTGTGCTTGAGTTGGTAGCCGTCGGTGGGGCATCGGGAAATCCAGTGGCCTTTTCGAGTAGTAACTCTGAAGTGGCGACTGTAGAAGGCAATTTGCTGACGATAGCAGGAGCGGGAACAGCCACTATAACGGCGTACCAGGAAGGCGACGATAATTATAAAGAAGCGTTAGTCGAAAGGCAGTTGATAGTCAACAAGGCTACCCAGACGGTTGATTTCGCTGAGCTTACTGAAAGGACTTATGGCGAAGAAGCTTTTTCGCTTTCGGCGACATCGTCTTCAGGGTTGCCGGTGTCATTCTCCAGCTCGAACACAGCTGTGGCGGTTATTGAAAATGGAATGCTAAATATTAAGTCTACGGGTGAAGCAACTATTACAGCGTTTCAACAAGGAAATAACAATTACAATTCGGCGACGGCGACTCAAGTGATTGTTATCAATAAAGCATCCCAAGTAATAACCTTTTCAGAAATTGGCCCTACCGTAGGTATATCCAATGGTGCCATAACACTTTCAGCGACAAGTTCGTCGGGATTGGGTGTTTCCTACAAGGTAATGGGCCCTGCTTCTCTTTTAGGCACAGTATTGACTTTAACAGCTCCTGGTCAGGTTGAAGTTACGGCTACTCAAGGAGGGAACATAAACTATCTACCCGCCGAAGATTTCACGATAGGGTTTGAGGTGATTGATGATACCAATCAGAGAGCGGAGCAAACCATTTCTTTTTCTCCAATTGAAGACAAGACCTTTAGAGATGATCCATTCGAATTAGTGGCAACGGCATCTTCAGGTTTGGACATTGTTTTCACAGTCGAAAATGGCCCCGCAACAATTGAAGGTTCTGTCGTCACATTAACAGGGGCAGGCAGCGTAACTATTGCTGCTAATCAGGCAGGGAATGAGGAATACGTTCCAGCCCTTGAAGTAATCCAATCTTTTATAGTGGACAAGGCAATGGCGACTATCACCCTGAGTAACTTGCAGCAGAGAGTTGATGGCACTCCGAAAATTCCAACTGTAGCTGTTGACCCTCCTTTCGTTGCTTATGTAATTACATTCGATGGTGGATCGGAGGAGCCTGTGCAACCCGGGAGCTATGAGGTAGTGGTGGAAGTAGAAGATACCAATTATCAGGGTAGCGCTAGTGAAACTTTTGTGCTATCGGAAGCATTGGCTGTGAAACACGGAGACTTGGAGCTTGACATAAAGGCATACCCAATTCCGGTTGTTGATTATCTCACCGTTGAAATGACTGGCTCTGCGAGCGGAACTCAGGTGACCAGAAAGGTCGTCAGACTAGTTGACCTGCTGGGGCGAGAGTCACTTCGAAGCTCTTTTGTTGGGGATATAAGTACGATTGACCTCACCTATCAGCCAACTGGCATCTACCTTCTTATTGTTGAAAATGAAAAGGGTGAAGTGCTGAAGAGAGTGAAGGTGAGGAAGGAATAAGCGCATCTCGCTGTAGTAAGCAAAGCAATTGACGGTCGGCTAAACCTGAACCAAAATCCTCTGGCACGATGCCGAAGTGTATGTGAGGAGTGGGAGCTTGAAGCGGTTGGGGTGAGTAATTCTCTTGAAATATATGAGTGGGCCGGTAGAAATATGGGATTATGGCCAATGGTCACATTGCGGTTATTGGTGTCATCAGTACAAAGTACCTTTAGGCTACTGATGAAGAAACACCTAATCATTTTTGTCCTTGTGCTCGCTGGTAGTGTCCGGGTTGGAGCACAAGGTACTACGGTAAACGCTGGCACATCGATTCTACCCGCCGACTGGAACCCCAAACTAGCGGTTGATTTGGTTATGGCCAACGTAATCAAAGTCACCGGCCGCTTTAAAGTTCACCACAACTAAATAGCCATTTGTTGACTTGCTTGTTTTCAGTCACTTGAAAAAAATAGCCACCCGGCTAGTAGCAGTTTCACCGGTGGTGGATAAGGGGGAAAGCCAGCCTGAGACATGAGATTCTGGAAGGCCAGCTCAACGAATACCGGATAAGACTCAATGAAATGCTGGGAAAATATGAAGGAGACTTTAGCGTGTCATTGGAGGAGCTCAATGATCGACTGTCGACCCCGACCTCTGAACGGGAGTATGATGTGTTAAAAATGGTTTTCACGCAAAAGACCAACCAGGAAATTGCCGATGAGTTGTTCCTTTCCATCAATACTGTCAAAAGCCATTTAAAAAACCTCTACGACAAACTGGGAGTAAATAACCGGGGCGAGGTGGTGAAGTTTATTGCTTCGAGGAGGTAGCATTTCAATTTCCTTCCAACCGCCTCACAAAAACCTTCTTGAGATTCCAACTATTTAAAATAACTTATACCTGATTTTGTGCGGCAGGTAAGGAGGGTGTAAATTAAACCAAACTTAATGTACTCAATTTTTTATGAGAGCCTACCTACTACTATTCCTTTGTTTTCTTTTTGTCTCGTCCTGTCAGGAAAATAAAAAAGAAGAGCCCTACGATCCCGACTCCTTCATTGACCCAGAGCTTTTTAAAGACCACATTCGGGTGACTGATTTCCAAACCGCTGAGGAAGAAATGAAAGGCTTTCACCTGCCTCCTGGGTTTGAAATCAATCTCTATGCTTCTGAACCCGATATCACCAAGCCCATCAACATGGAGTTTGACGACCATGGCAGGCTGTGGGTGACCCACTCCATAGAGTATCCCAATGAGGCTTCTACTGGCTCGGGTCAGGACAAAATAACGATTCTCGAAGATACCAATGGCGATGGGAAGGCAGATAAATTCACTGATTTTGCGAGCGACCTCAATATCCCCATTGGCATTATGCCGGTAAAAGGTGGGGCTATTGCCTATAGCATTCCCAATATCTACTATTTCGAAGACAAAGACGGAGATGACAAGTATGACGAAAAGAGAGTACTTGTTGGCCCGTTTGATCATGTGGATACACATGGCATGATCAACAATTTCTTTCGGGCACCTGACGGCTGGATCCACTCCTCCCATGGTTTTCGAAATGCCTCTAAAGTATCTGGCGCTGACAACGATTCAATAAGCATGACCTCCGGCAATACCTTCCGCTTTCGTATCGATGGCAGCCGGGTGGAGCAAACTACTTTCGGCCGGGTCAACCCGTTTGGGTTTGCTGTGGATGATTTTGGCTACGTCTACTCTGCCGACTGCCACACCATGCCCATTTACCAGATCATCAGTCAGGGTGATTATCCACACTTTGGTAAAAAGCCGCCCGGCCTCGGTTTTGGACCACAGATGATGAACTACCAGATTGGTTCCACTGCCCTTTCCGGACTGGACTACTACAACGGAGAGGCTTTCCCTGAGGAATACAGAAACAGCTTCTACTCCGGCGATGTGGTAGCCTGCCGGGTGAGTCGTAATACGATTACCTACAGCGGATCGACGCCAGTAGCGACGCTTCAAAAAGACTTTTTGGTGAGCGAAGATCCGTGGTTTCGTCCCGTGGACGTAAAAATTGGGCCGGATGGTGCCCTTTATATCGCAGATTTTTATAACCGTATCATTGGTCACTATGAGGTGCCATTAGATCACCCTGGCCGGGACAGGAAAAGTGGTCGCATCTGGAGAATTACTTACAAAGGGGAGACAACCGATCAGGTGGATTGGTCAAAAGCAAGCCTTGACGAGCTGATCAAAGGTCTTGGCCAGAGTACTTTTTCGCAGCGGATGATGGCGTCGAACCGACTGGTAGACTACAAGGCTGATGAGGCGGCGCAGCCGCTAAAAGCACTTTTGTCGGATGGTAAAGCTTCTTCCAAGCAGAAAGTCCATGCCATGTGGGCGCTAAAGAGGCTTGAAGCGCTGTCGGACACAGAGTTAAAAAGTGCTGCTACAGGAAGCGATCAGGAGGTCAGAGTGCATGCCTACCGTATACTGACAGAATATGAATCGTTGAATGACGAAATGAGAAGCCTGGCATTGGATGGGTTAAAACATAGCGATCCTCATACGCAGAGAGCTGCGGCAGATGTATTCGTGAGACATCATCATGCCGCCAGCATCAAACCGCTTGTAACGGCCGCTTTAGCAGTACCCTCGACCGACACGCACCTTCATTACACTTTAATGATTGGCCTGCGTGATCATTTCAAAAATCCAGAGATTCTCACTTCTACAGTGCCACAGACATGGAACGAAGCAGAAACAAAAGTCCTGATGGACGCCATGACCGACGTGCCTTCTGCCATCGCCTCGGGTTTCATCTACGACAACATAAAGAAGTACGATGCTCCACACGACCGCATGGTGGTGTATCTGCAGCACGTAGGGCGTTTCATTCCGGAAGCACAGCTTACTTCGGCGATTGATTTTATTAAAGAGAAATTCAAAGGCGATGCGGCCGGGCAATATACGTTGTACAACACGATCCAAACTGGTATCGGTCAGAGAGGCGGCACTGCTAATGCCAAACAGATGACCGACTGGGCGACAAGCTTTGCCGGTGACTTCCTGAAAAATCTGGAGACAAAACCGCAACTGGTGGCTGACCAACCGTCTGCCCATGCGGATGAGGAGTATGAGTATTTTGAAGAGATTTCTCAGCGCCAGGTGTTTGCTGCTAACATCGCTAGTCAAAATAAACTGACAAGCTATGAACAAGGTCTCCGTGACCTGCTGAATGCCTCGTGGGCAAAAAGCAGACCCAGGGCGGCTGCGGCCAAAGCATTACTGGACATCAATGGCAAAGGCAATATTGATATGGTGGAGGCCAAATTAATTAGCGCTGAGGAAGAACCTGCTTTCCGGGAAGAGCTGGCCAGAACCATTGGCACATCATCTTATGCCGGTGTAACGCCGTTGCTGAATAAGTCACTGAAAGATGCGCCCAGCGGATTGCAGGTAGCTATCGCATCGGTGTTTGTGAACTCAGCTGAAGGACGGGCCAGCCTGCTGAAAGCAGCGAAGGATGGCTTCATCCCACCCAGAATACTCATGGACAGAAGGGTGAACGAACAGCTACTATCAAAGCTGACTGCCACGCAGAAAAAAGAATATGATGCACTAACAACCGGTTTGGAGTCTGTGCTGGAGGAAAGACAAAAACTGATTGATGCCAGATTAGCCAGGTTTGATCCCAAGCCTGATGTTGATCTTGGCAAAGCTGTGTTTATGAACAACTGCAATGTCTGCCATCAGATCAATAACGATGGCGGTGTGATTGGGCCACAGCTCGACGGTATTGGCAACTGGGGCAGGAGAGCATTGGCAGAAAAGATTCTGGATCCGAACAGGAACATTTCGCAGGCATTCAAAACATACACAGTTACCTTGAATGACGGAAAAGTGCTGAGCGGCTTGTTCAGGCGGAACGAAGGCGAGCTGGAAGTGTATGCCAACGCAGCCGGGCAGGAGTTTACCGTAAGCAAAACCGATATCAAGGAGAAAAAAGCATCGCAATACACCCTGATGCCCGACGCCTTCGGTGAGTCCATCAGCGAAACAGACTTTGATGCGCTGCTTGGTTATTTGCTTACCCAGAAGTAAGGCAATTGTGTTTAGGTCTGTCAGGGGACAGACCTCGGTTAGCAGCAAATGAGACTCGATTGTATAATTAATCTTAAGGATGAATCGAGCCCTTCCAGGAGGGTAGGTGAAGAATTGGTGGGCCGATGCGCATAAAGGCCAGTGCGTTTAATTCTTCAAAGACTTTTGCCTACTTTTTGTCTTTTAAAAAGTAGGAGCCCACCCGGCTTGAGGGTGATCATTCTTATAGAACGAAACTATTGATGATATGAAGCCATTTAAAAGAGTTACGATCCCTTTCTTCGTTTTATTAGTATCGGTGCAGTCCCATGCCCAGCCCATGAAGGACCACATCGTGGCCGACGATATCCCCTTCAAAAAAACCGTCCTCTTCGATAAATTCGTCTCTGAAGGAGTGGCCGTAGGCGATGTCAACAACGACGACCTCACCGACATCATGGCCGGGCCGTTCTGGTTCGAAGCTCCCAACTGGATCCGGCACGAAATCTACGAACCAAAACTCTACGTTGCCGAAAAGGAATGGAGCAACTCCATGCTTAACTTCTCGCTGGACGTGAACCAGGATGGCTGGATCGACTTTATCCGGGTCGATTTTCCGGGCAAGGCTGTTTACTGGCATGAGAACCCCCAGGGAAAGGAAGGCTACTGGAAGGAGTACATGATCCATGAAACCGTGGGCAACGAATCTCCCGGATTTTATGATATGGATGGTGACGGTCGAAAGGACATCTTGTGCGGAGATGTAACCAACAAGCAAATGATCTGGCTGAAGTCGCCCGGTAAAAAAGGGGATACCAACTGGACAAAATACACCATTAGTTTGCCGGGCACACCTGGCTCTGAAAACTTCTCCCATGGCCTCGGTCATGCCGACGTGAACGGTGACGGACGGAAGGATGTGGTGATCAGAGAAGGTTGGTGGGAAGCGCCGAGCGATGTTACTCAGGCGGCCTGGTTCTGGCATCCATCCAACCTTGGCGAGCCATGCTCCCACATGTATACTGTGGATTTTACGCAAGATGGAAACCTGGATGTTTTCTCTGCCTCTGCCCACGAGAGAGGCATCTGGTGGTATGAAAACGAAGGAGACGGTAGTAATCAGAAGTTCACCCGACACCTCATCACCGACGAAATGTCAGAAACTCATGCCGTAGCTTTCTCTGACATCAACGGCGATGGCAAAAAGGACTTTGTCACCGGCAAGCGCTACTATGCCCACATGCGCCAGGGCACTGGGGCTTTGGAGCCAGCTTACCTCTACTGGTTTGAATACGTGCCAGGCAAAGAGCCCAAATGGATCGCTCACGAAATCGATGACGACTCAGGCGTAGGCCTCAACGTAGTAGCTGAAGACATCAACAAAGACGGCCTGACCGACGTGGTGATAGCGAACAAGAAGGGGATTTTTGTGTTTGTGCAGGGGGAGAAGTAGGGTTTCGTTCAACTGAAAAGTGTATACTAATAGGCAGGCCTAGAGCCAAACAGACTCTCCTTAAGTTGTATGAATACCAACTTATTTTTAGTAGTGATAGGTAGCCTTAAGACAGATGGCATAATGTCTGAAAGATCAGCAGAACTTTTAGTGCAGGAGATTTTGCAGGGGAGTATTACTAACAAGCTAAAATTGTTCGACCTACTAATTGCCAACGCATATGAGGAATTGCCGGAGGAATCAAAGGAGTTTTTCTCAGGAGAAGATGGATACTACGCAGTACCTTTGAGTACCAGACTAGTGGGGTGGCTTGATAAGTATCTTACAAATGTGCAATACCTGCATGAGAATGGAATTATTGGTAGTGATGCTAAAACAATGATTCTCGATCGTCTTGCAAACTATGACTCAATGGCCGCATACGCCCACATGCAAGGGCTGAACTTAAAATACCTACAGATGCTCAGAGAGGGGGTTGACCTCTAAATTCTACTTCCTCCAATCCCCTTGGCCTGTCCCCCGACAGGGCTTTTCTCAACACGTCCGACTTTTAAGTTAAAGCCTCTTCACCCTAATATTCTTATAATACACCCTTTGTCCATGATGCTGAAACATAATATGGCCTTCTTTGTCTGAGCCATAACCCGGGTTGTTGGAGAATTTGCTTTCTGCCAGCAATTTTGTCATTTCAGGGCTTCCGATTTCAAACTCCAACACCTTGGCACCGTTCAGCCAATGTTCTACGTGGCCATTGTTGTGGATAAGTCTTGCCTGGTTGAAGTCACCGATGGGCTTAAGTTTTTTATTGGTAGGAATAATAAGGTCGTAAAGCGATCCGGCAGACCTAACTGCTGCGGTATCGTTGAAATAAATGTCGTCCAATACCTGAATTTCAAAGTTGTCCAGCCAGTTGGGGCTATTGCCATTCCCAGCTTCCATGGTTAGGTTTTCCTGCATATGAAAAAACACGCCTGAGTTGGCTGCGGTGTCCACCGCCCATTCGTATTAAAGCTCAAAGTTTTTGTAACGACCTTTGGTCAGCAGATCACGGTTGGCAGTATCCGGGTTGGTGACCAACATGCCCTTTTCAACCAGCCATACTCCTTCAGGAAATACATCTATTCCATATCCTCTCAATGAGTCAGTGGATGTTCCATCGAACAGAACCACCCATTCATTTTCTGAGACTTCGTTTTGTTCTGCTTTTTTAGTTTCAGTACACGCTGAGATTAGAGCGGCAGGAATTAGAAAAAGGAGTAATTTCTTCATGGTAGTTTTAGATCAAGGACAAGCTTTCTTAAAGATAACTACTTTTTCGAGTATAGCCCATCTTGGCCTGTCCCCTGAAAGGCCTACGTCTTACAATCTCCTCAGCGTCAACCCCCCGTCGGCCGTAATCACCTGGCCAGTAGAATAAGGAATTCCGCCGGTTGCCAGGGAGGCTACAATGCGACCAATGTCTTCCGGCTGGCCGAGTCTTTTTTCTACCGTCAGACCATTGGCTATCATGTCTTCATACTTGCCTTTCACCTTGCTGATCATGTCAGTTTCGATCACGCCGGGGCGTACTTCGTAAACCGGAATACCAGCCTCGCCCAGGCGGATTGTCAGCAGTTTGGTCATCATGCCCAGCCCAGCCTTGGCCATGCAGTATTCTCCCCGATTGATGGAAGCAACTTCGGCTGAAATGGAGGAGATGGTAATAATGCTTCCTTCGAAGGCGGTCGATGCGGCTTTTTCTTTCAGCATTTGATTGGCCACCAGCTGGGAAAGGAAAAAGGTGCCTTTGAGGTTGATGTCGAGCATGTAATCATAGTCGTCCTCATCAATCTCCAGCACATCTTTGCGAACCCTGGGTGCCACTCCCGCATTGTTCACCAGCAAATTGAGCCTTTGAAAATGAGCCAGGGTCTGAAATACCATTTTTTCCCGGTCTTCTTTCACACCCAGGTTGCCTTGCACGTAGGCAACTTTTGCTCCCAGCTTTTCCAGCTCATTAATCATTTCTTTGATGTCCTCTGTCGGCCGCATGCCGTTCAGGGCCAGGTCATATCCCTCCCTTGCAAGGGATTTCGCAATACCGAAGCCAATGCCTCGTGTTCCTCCGGTGATCAGCGCTACTTTTTTATCCGACATATCAGAGCTCTTTCTTGATTTCTTTGATCAGCTTGGCTTCTTCCATTTGCTTATAGTAAGGGTCAAGCGGGAAGCATCCTGAGATCATGCCATTGCGTGGGCCCGTGGTGCAGTCGGAGAAAGTACGGCAAATTTTCGCCCTTTTCATCCCTTCGCCTGACAATACATCTGCCGGCATTTCTGGGTAGGAGATCACCATCCGTCCAATGCCCACAAAATCGACATCTCCATTTTTCAGTACAGCTTGCCCTACGTTGGGCAGCCACTCCTGCAGGTAGGAATACCCCGACCCAACGATGGCGAGATTGGGAAAATCCTTTTTGAGTGCAGCTACCACCTCAAGGTGACGGGCAACGCCTACCAGGGGATCTTCTGGCGGCAGGTAGCCGTCGGAAGGAGGGAAAAGAGCAGGCCTTGTTACGTGGGGATTGTAGTAAGGGCTCCCAGCAGTAATACAAAGCAGTTCGATGTCGAGCTCCTCCAGCAGATGCAGAAACTTTTTTGTTTCGGTCAGATTGTAGCTGAGTCCCGATTTCTCACCGCCAAAGGCATAGTTATAGTTGCCTGTTACTTCGTAAGGCTCGCCCACTTTGTCTTCGGCCTGTGTAAACGGTAACAAATCAATGGCGCTTAATCTCACGCCAATTTCTAATCCGGGCGCTTCATTTCGAATGCCTTCTACAATCGAGGTGAGAAAGCGGGTTCTGTTTTCGAAGGAACCGCCGTACTTGCCTCCCCTGTCAATGGCGCTTAGAAACTCATGACCTAAATAGCCATGACAATGTTTGATGTCTACAAAATGGAACCCCGCCTTTTGCGCCAGCACGGCTGCCCTGATAAAATCTTCAATGAGGCTGTCAATGTCCTCGTCGCTCATTACCGGATAATCGTCGCCCAGTCCGAATTTCTTGTTCAGGACAGGGTGGGCGTAGAGTATCTTTGGCTGTAGCTTTTTTTTATCGAAAGGTTTGCAAAACCTGCCTGAGTGGGTCAGCTGCAGACCGATAACCAGGTCGTCGGCGCTGCCAAACTGCTCCTGATGATCTTTGATTAACGACTCGTAAAGGCTAACAAACTCTGGAAAGGTATCATCGTTGATCATCAGCTGATTGGGGTTGGCCCTGCCTTCCGGATGCACAGCTACCGCCTCACAGCCCCATAGCAGTTTAGCACCACTGATGGCGAAATGATGCCAGCGTCTTTTGGTGTGCTCCGAAGGTCTTCCGTCTGTGGTGCCATCCCAGCCTTCCATGGGCAGGATGCAAAAGCGGTTGCCGATGGTTCTGCCCGAATTCAGCGAATAGGGTTGGCCGTATGGAGAATTAGTGGTGGCCAATTCAGCATCAAATGGAATGTCTGCTCCAATTTCTCCCAGGTAGCTGGCAAGGTCGTCGGCAGTTTTGAGCTGCGCTATACGTTTGTAGGTTGGTCTGTGTTTTGTAGACATCTAAATTCATTTAATCAAATACAATCTAAGGCGCTGTTTTGGGTCTTCAACCAGTCCCGTAAGGGACATTACTTCGGTAGAATAGGGCGTCCGAAATTTTCATAATCCCGTAGGGATGAAACATTATTCAAGATCTTTAAAAAGATATCTTTCATCATAGTCGATTTCGAATTTATTAAGGAACTCTTTGTATTCATCGAGAAATGTAATTTTCTGATGATGGATTTCCTGATTTTCGATATAGTCAATCACATTCGACACCTGAGATTTGCTATAAGAGAAGGCTCCGTAACCTTCCTGCCACTCAAACTTTCCTCTGGTAAACTTATTGGTGTTCACCCATTTTGACGAAGAGCCTTTAATATCCTGCATGAGGTCGGATAGAGATTGTGTGGGTCTCATTCCGAAGAATACATGGATGTGATCAGGCATTCCATTGATGGATAACATTTTGTGCTTATGAGTCTGAACAATTCCTGTTATGTATTTGTATAGATCATTTTTCCATTCTTTTCTTATCAGACCGATTCTGTTCTTCACTGCAAAAACTGCTTGAATATGAATTTGGGTGTATGTATTTGCCATGAATTTAATGTTGCGTCCCTAAGGGACTTCCGAACATTGATTTATTATTAACGTCTACCGATTTTTGGCTCCTAACGGAGCTCAAGTGCATTTCTGCTTAGTTAAATACATAGTCAAAAACTTGATGGACCGTATTCGGCGACCTCTATACCCTCGTTGTGTACAAGTTAGCAGCTAAGCCGTCTTTTAAAGTCATACAAATCATTTTCAGTCCCGTTAGGGACTTTACTTCGGTTGACAAGGGCATCCGAAATTTTGATAATCCCGTAGGGATGAAACATCAATCTATTAATCCATTAAAAAACGTATAATACTCTTCACCTTTCAGCTGTTTGGTCATGTACAGGGCCAATTCCCTGGCATGATAATCCCCCCACATGCTCGATTCGCCACACGGCACCTTTTGTCCTGCGGGCACATGATCCCAATTATTGGGGCGATGGTACACAGAGTGCAGCGTCAATCCCTGGTGGGATGGGTCTGTGGAAAGATAAGGTTCGCTGAAAAGCGCCTTTGCGGCCGTTAGCCCCGCTTGCGTATATTTTGGTTCGTTCAGGTACTTGCCAAGCCTCAGAAGCCCTTGTGCGCCAATGGCCGCTGCAGAGCTGTCCACCGGTTCGTAAGCATTGAAAGGATCTGAATCTTTTGCCAGGAAGTCACCCATGTGTACCAGGCCAGGTGCTCCGGTATCCCAGTAGGGAATACCGTCGACGCAAGAATTTTCAATATAGAAATCGCAGGTAGCTTTGGCTGCCTTTAGCATCAATGCCATCAACTCCTTTTTGGAGATAATGCCTTCCAATGCCGACTCGGGTACCTTTTCGAAGAACTCAAGCTCTTCCGGAAAGCCGCACATGGCCCAGGCCAACCCCCTTGTCCAGGTGCTCATGCCGGTGTAGCCTTGCTGTGTGCTCACGCTGCGGAAATTGCCATCGTTGGTATTAAAAATGCTTTCATGGGCGGTGCGTCCCCAAAGGTCATACAGGTCACGACCTTCGCCATAAAACACCGAATAGTTGGCGGTGGAAATCAAATGCTGGACAGTTCTTTTTAGCAGGCTAATTTTCTCGTCGTTTTCCGCCATCAGCGAGTGGCCCAGGGCGTGGCTCATCATGAGGATGCGGCAAGAGCGAACCGTGTCGACAAACAAGGAATGAGGGCCGTTAAAAGAATAAATGAACCCCCCATTTTTGGTGGTTGTCCAACGCATGGCCTGCACAGCCCCACTTACTTTGATCGCCAGCTCATAGAAATTCTTTTCCCACTCGTTGTGCTTGGTTTTCCCTTCGTGCATTAGCCGAAGCAAATTGCCGTAAGTGCTGATATTGTTGAACCCATGGTCGTGCACTCCTTTGTGGGTGAGGTGGGGTGCCATTTTTTCCAGCGTATTTTTCCTTCCTATTTCCAGGAATTCCATTTCCCCTGTGGCATCATACTGTAGCAGCGCTGACCCAAACTGGAATCCCTGCGTCCATTCTGTCCAGCCTTTTGTAGTGTACTTCCCCTCCACAGTAAAAACTGGGGTGCCAGCCTGTCCATCATACTGCTTCTCGATGGCTATTATTTTCTGACCTGACAATTCCCAAAATTGGGTGAGGCTTTTTTCTAAGTGTTCAACCTTCAGTTGGTTGTCTATTTTCATTTCGTGTGTGTATGTTTATTTAAAACGAGGCGCTGTTCAGCCTTTTCACTGCCCGACAAAGATCCACTATTAGCGTGAGTGGACTTTCCTGCTGTGGCCTGCTTACTTTTTATGTAAAGCCATTATCAAGACGCTCAAACCGCCATGCACCATGTACAGGACAATATCGAAATTGAATCCACCGATTTGTGCAGGTATCACAGAGGCGATCGATAGGATAACGCTTAGTAACGCCAGACCGCAGGTGACCATCAGTACTTTGGGTGGATTTTCGAAGATGACCGCCGCCAATACTAGTGGAGCCATTACCGAGGTGCCGGTAAAGCTCAGGCGAGCCAACAGCACCAGCTGATCACTCATATAGATGGAGAAAACCAAAACCACGAGAGAAAAGACCATCAGCGAAATCTTCGTATAACGCATCACCATTTTGTCTTCGCCGGAAAGCAATGAGCGCAGCTCAGAGCCGAGGGCGAAAATCTGCGCATTGGTGGTAGAAAGGCAGGCGGCGAACAGTCCAACTACTGCCAGTGCTGCCACTGGATTGGCCTGATCAAAAAGCAAAGCGGACGAAAGAAAATCAGAAGTCGATGCATCTGGATATTTCAGCGCTCCATACAAACCAATAAATACGGTGGGTAGAATCACCAGAATGGCAAAGAGCCCCACGGCGTACGTCATTTTATGTACCGACTTCAGGTCTTTCATGACGATCAGTCGGGTAGTGAGCTGTGGCTGGGTTACCGGGATCATCACAATAGCGATGGCAGAGCCGATGAGAAACTGTGTAGTGAACAACCCTTTTGGGCCAGGCAAAGTAAGCAGGTCTGGGTTCTGCGTGCCCACATTCGCCATCATCTGACCAAGGCCGCCCGACATTTCGAGGCATGCCAGGCCAATGATCCAGATCACAACCAACAGCAATATCCCCTGGATGGCATCACTGTACACAATGGCTTTCAGTCCGCCGATTTCCGCATACACCAGCATGATTACCACCGTACCGGCCGACCAGCCCCAGGAAGGGATAGCATCGGGGAAAGCTGCGTTGAGAAAGATGGAAATGCCCCTGATCTGTATGGCGACATAAGGAATGAGAAACAAAAAGGCCGTGAGGAAGAATAAATAGCCAGCCCAGGGTGAGTGATAGCACTTTACAAGCAGCCCGGCAATGCCCTTGAAACCTTTGGCTTTGGCCAGCTTACGAAGTTTGTATCCAAACCAAATGATGAAAAACACCATGAGCGCATCGGAGAACGCCAGAAAGATCCACGCACCTACGCCGTGGTTACGGAAGAAGTCGGGCATGCCCATGAACGTAAAGGCACTGAACAGGGCAGCGGCGAAGGTCATGAAACCAAGAAACGCTCCGATCGCTGAACCTGCCAGCATAAATTCGTCGGAGGTTCGGTTTTTTTGATAGGATTTCACAGAGGCCAGCACCAGCAGGCCAATGAAGATGATGAAGAAAATAATCAGCCAGGTGGTCATGTTAGTCTTCTTTGTGCGGGAAAACCCGTGTGCCTACAAATGTGAGAATCACCATTAGTGCGGTGATGAGGATGCTGCTCCAAAGGACGTAAGGCAGGGAGAGCAGAAAGGGCTCAGGCTGGCCCGGTTGGAAGACTATGCCAAAGCTCAACAGAAGAAGCAAAATGGCTGCGGCGACAACGACTCGCCAGGCGGTAAATGATTTCATTATATAAGTAGGTTTTAAAGCGGAATGAAGATTGGCAAATAAAGGGGCTTTTGCAATTATGTACCGGGACAAAATTAAATTGATATTTCTTTTACAATTCATATAGAAATGTTTTTATTTGTTTTACAATTTATATACTAATGGGTAAATCATACATAGGAGAATTTGAAGAGCTGGTACTCACCATCGTAGCCATTTTACAGGATGACGCCTATGGGAATGCCATAGTTAACGAAATAAAAAGCAAGGCAGGCAGAGAAGTAAACCTCAGCGCAGTGCATGTGACGCTCTACCGACTGGAGGACAAGGGCTATGTGAAATCGGACATGGGCGGTGCCACCAATGAAAGAGGAGGCCGACGCAAAAGGATATTCACCATCACCAATGCGGGGCTGGCTATTCTCAAAGACATGAAGGAATCGAGAATGGACCTTTGGAAACTTATCCCCCAATTGAACTTTGGTTGAGTGAATTATGCCCAACGAAAAAGTCAATAGATGGCTCCGCTTCCTCCGCTTGTTTTGCCCGCCTTCTCTCTACGAAGGTATAGAGGGCGACTTGCTGGAGCAGTTTGCGGCGGATGTTGAAGCCTTTGGTAAGCGAAAAGCTCGCCGGAAGCTCACATGGAACGTCCTTCGGTTTCTCAGGCCGGGCATTATACTCAGAAACTCATTTACAATACGACTAATCAATACAGTTGTGCTACGAAATCACTTTATCATTGCTTATCGCTTTCTGAAAAGAAACCCGGGGCACACAGCGATCAACGTTTTTGGGCTGGTCATCGGCATAGCCTCTGCTTTGCTGATACTGTCTATCATCAAGTTTGAAATTTCGTACGACTCTTTTCATTCTGGAGCCGACCGGATTTACCGACTGGTGCGAGTAAGCCAGGTGGAAGGCCAGGACGAGTTTCGTACGGGCGTTTCCGACCCTGTGCCTGTCGCATTGGAAAATGAAATCCCAGGGCTTGACCATATCACCTCTATGCTTTACTGGAGCTGGGGCAGTGTACAAATAGATGTGGTTGGGCCTGACGGCTCGTCTGTCAGAAAATTCAAAGAGAACTCCGGCTTTGTGATTGCTTCCGGATCATTCTTCGACGTATTTGACTATCGAGATACTGGGTTTAAATGGCTAAGTGGTGATAGAAATACCGCATTGGAAGAGCCTAATGCTGTAGTCCTTACCCGATCCGCTGCTGCAAAATATTTTCCTGGTCAGGAGGCTGTTGGCCAAACACTGCGAATCAATGGCGGTGACAACAAGGTGACTGGCGTGATCACGGATCTTCCTGCTAATACTGAATTTCCCTTCAAAGTCATTCTTTCATATGCCAGCATTCGCCGAAAAGGTGCAGAGTTTAATTCAAACGACTGGGTGTCGGTCAGCGACAGCCATCAGGTTTACGTTAAACTTCCTTCCCAATACTCTAAAAGTGAGTTTGAAGCTCAAGTAGATAAAGTGCACGCTGCTCACGTGAGTGAAGAGATAGCAGCCATGCGGAAGTACCGGCTACAGCCGATGGCCGAGGTGCACAAAGACCAGCGATTTGGGAGCTTTCAGGGCCGAATTGTCAGCGACGAAAGGCTTTGGACGCTTGGAGTGGTTGGACTGTTTCTCTTATTAGTAGCCTGCATTAACTATGTCAATCTGGCTACGGCACAATCGTCGATTCGGGCCAAAGAGGTGGGGATCAGGAAGACGCTCGGCGGTGCGAGGCAAGGCTTGATGGTGCAGTTTCTGTGCGAAGCCTTTTTGATGGCGCTTTTGTCGAGCCTCCTGGCGCTGCTTGTAGCCGAACTCAGCGTGGCCAACATACAGGGCTTGTTAAGCGTGAAGGCTGGCGGGTTTCTCTTTCAAGACCTGACACTGATGGCGGCTCTATTAGCTATTATTCTTGTCATTACGCTGACGGCTGGGTTTTACCCGGCGCTCGTTATTTCCCGCTTTAGCCCTCTGGCGGCACTGAGGTCAAAGTTTTCAGGGGCAGGTGGAGGATTCCAATTAAGACAGATACTTACCGTTTTCCAATTTACTGTCACCCAGGTGTTCGTTATTGCCACCTTTGTTATCATCAACCAGATGGACTTTGTGAGCTCTGCTGACCTGGGCTACGACAAGGATGCTATAGTAAATATCAATTTGCCTGGCGATGAAGCCACTCAGAAACTTTTTGTAAGCACATTAGCCGATGATCCGGCTTTCGGCTCAATTAGCCTGAGTTCGACAGTACCTGCAGGAGGAAGACGAAATACATCACATATGGATATCCGGAGGCTTGATTGGGATCCCAGCCAAAATCTTGTTTTTGAATTTCAATGGGCTGATGAGAAATATGTTGATGTGTATGGTATCGACATTGTTGCAGGCAGAAACTTTCATGCATCTGATTCGATCAACAGGGTATTGATTAATGAAACCCTGGCAAATAAGCTGGGGTTTGCCACTCCCGAAGATGCTGTCAACCAGCAGGTGGTTGTGGGCAATGATCGGGGAACGATTGTGGGAGTGGTGAGGGACTTCTACACACAATCGCTGCGGGACGGAATGGACAAAGTGATGTTAGCCCAGTTTCCAAAGCGGTATGGGGTGGCCAGTGTAAAGCTGTCAATAAAAAGTACTGAAACGCTGGCTGCAGCGCTGGCAAAACTTGAAACTAACTGGACCAACATCTATCCAGCTTCAGTATTTGAGTATGACTTTTTTGATGAGAGCCTGGCATCCTACTATGAGGAAGAAAAAAAGTTTTCTACGCTATTTCAGCTATTCTCCATGGTCTTTTTGGCTATCGGATGTCTGGGACTTTACGGACTTATTTCCTTCGTAGTACACAAGAAGAAGAAAGAGGTTGCCGTGAGGAAAGTATTTGGTGCCAGTGTCGCAAGCATTTTGCTGCTGATCAGTCGTGATTACCTAAAGCTGCTGGGTATTGCCTTCCTGATTGCTGCCCCAACCGCCTTCTATTTTATGCAGCGTTGGCTTGAAAACTTTACCTATCACACAGAAATAAGCTGGTGGATTTTGGTTGCTCCGGGACTGATCGTGCTGGTGGTGGCCATGCTCACAGTAAGTGGACAGTCTTTGAAAGCTGCCTCAACTAATCCTGCCAGGGTGCTGAAGGATGAATGACAATCGGGAAAATATGTTGCTGCGCTTCCTGCGCTGGTTTTGCCCGCCTTCTCTTTTCGAAGGGGTAGAAGGCGATTTGCTGGAGCAGTTTGAGGCCGACACCGAGGTCTTTGGTGAACGAAGGGCAAGGTGGCTACTTCGTTGGAATGTGCTTCGGTTTTTCAGGCCGGGAATTATACTACGAAACTCATTTTCAAAAGGACTAATCAATACCATTATGCTTAGAAGTTATTTTAAAATAGCCGTGCGCAATATCATGAAGCGCAAGCTGTATGCTTCGATCAACGCTCTCGGGCTAAGCCTGGGCATCGCCTCGTGCATTCTTATCTACCTTTTCATTCAGGACGAGCGAAGTTTTGATCAGTTTCATGCCAATAAAGACCTGATCTACAGGATGCAGGGTGAAATGTACGATCAGAATGCGCCTGAGTTATACTACAAGCATTGTTATATGTCGCTCGCTTTGGCCCAAACCCTGAAGGACGAGGTGCCTGAAGTTCAGTACGCCACTCATTTTGTTCAGCGAACAGATTTCTTCAGACATGAGGAAACAATTTTCAAGAGCAAGTTTGCTTACGTGGGCAAGGACTTCTTCGATATGTTTTCGTTCGACATGATAGAAGGTGGAACCGGCAACCTGTTCGGGAGTAAAGAAGAGCTGGTACTGACGGCCTCAGCAGCCACAAAATATTTTGGATCGAAGGACCCTATTGGGAAAGTGATGCAAATAGGCGCCAATGGTGATAAACTTTTCAAAGTGGCAGCCATCATTCAGGATCCACCAGCCAACTCTAGCCTTGACTTCGAAATGTTGCTCCCGGTGGAGAGCATGAACGGGTTTAACGAGCACAACCTGACGCACTGGTTGAATCAGGGCTTCCCAACTTTTATTCAACTATATCCAAACGCTTCTGCTGTTGAAATGGCATCAAAGCTTCCGTTGATTGTGGATAACTACATGAGCAGTGAGATGACTGAGTGGGGCCAGCACCTGAACGCACCGGAAGGTACCGAGATTTATAAGCTGAGTTTTGGAAAGCTGACAGACATGCACTTTCAGAAGGAGATTGGCTGGGACAAAGTGAGTGACCCACAATATTCTTACGTCCTTGGCGGCATTGCGCTTCTGATCCTGGTCATAGCATGCATCAATTATATTTCGCTGGCCATGACCAGTTCGGCAAGCCGCAGGAAGGAAGTGGGGGTGAGAAAAGTAACCGGCGCACACAAGCGACAGCTTGTAGCGCAATTTACCTTCGAGTCAGTCTTTCTTACCTTTCTTGCTATGTTGTTTGGGTTGGGTCTTGTTTTCCTGTTCCTTCCGGTGTTCAACGACCTGACCAGCAAAGCCATTTCTGTTTCTGCCGCTGACTGGCTGCCACTAATTGGATTTAGCCTTGCTACCACACTGTTGATTGGCCTGCTCGCTGGAAGTTACCCGGCATTTTTTCTGTCAGGATTACTGCCGACAGTGGCCTTGAAGAACGGCGTGGCTTCTGGTGCCAAAACTTATTTGCTGAGGCCACTTGTTGTGCTGCAATTTGTCTTGTCTTCATTTCTGATGATCAGTTCTGTTGTTATGTATCGCCAGATGGATTTTATCACTTCCAAAGACCTTGGCTTCAACCAGGAGCAAGTCGTGGTGATTCCAACGCATGGTAGCTGGAACGACAATGAAAGCAATAAAATTCTGGAGAGATTCCGACAAGCGGCCAGTCGGCGTCCTGAGGTATTGTCTGTTGCCGGATCCGGAAACCCGGTGGCTTTCGGAGAGGATTATATGGTATTTGGGGGGTACAAAGTTGACGGTGTGCCCCGTACCGCTTTCGGCTTCCTGGTCGACGAACATTTTGTTCCAACCATGGAGTTGCAGATTGTGCAGGGCAGGAATTTTGACGCTGCTATGATGTCTGATGCGGAAGAGAGCATTATCGTTAACGAGGCGTTAGTCAAAGAGCTTGGCTGGACAGACCCACTCAATGAAAGGATGAATTTTCATGCCTCACAGCCCAATGCTCCTGGGGCCAGGGTCATTGGAGTGGTAAAGGATTTCAATTTCCTTTCGCTGAAGGATGAAATAAAACCGATGTTTTTGTATGAGGGGCGTGATCTTAACATGGGCTATATCGTCACCAGGCTTGGCCCGGGAGATATGAAAACCACGCTGGCCCATTTGGAAGATGACTTTTCTGAGGCCGCTCCTGGGAAGCCCTTCGAATACACTTTCCTCGATGAAAAAATTGAGCGCCAGTACGCACAGTACAAGCGCTGGATGGATATTATGCTGATTGCTACCTGTTTGGCTGTGGTGATTGCTGCGCTGGGTCTTTTTGGTCTTGCCGGGATTAATGCCGTCAACAAGACAAAGGAGATTGGAATCAGAAAGGTACTTGGTGCAAGGGTAGCACAGGTTTTTATGCTGCTCAACAAACAGTATATCGGGTTTGCCCTGATAGCGTTTATACTTGCCGCTCCTCTGTCGTGGTATGCCATGAGTGAGTGGCTGTCAGGCTTTGCCTACGCCATCGAAATAAACTGGCAGGTATTTGCCATCAGCATGGCACTGGGAGTACTGATTGCTCTTACAGCTGTAAGCTATCATGCGCTGAAAGCAAGTGCGCTTAACCCGGCTGACAGCCTGCGCTATGAATAAACCCTCTTCCAACTGGCTCCGCTTTTTGCGCTGGTTTTGCCCTTCCGATCTCTATGAAGGGGTAGAAGGGGATTTGCTTGAGCAATATGAAATAGATGCGGAGCAGTTTGGGTTGAAGAAAGCCAGCTGGAAATTCAAGTGGAATGTCCTCCGATTTTTCAGGCTGGGGATTTTGATGAGAAATAGGTTTAACAATCGCTTAACCAATGTAGGTATGCTACGGAATTATTTTACGATTGCCAATAGAAATATTGCCCGTAATCCAGGATACACAGCGCTGAACGTCATCGGACTTGCGCTTGGCCTTGCTAGTTGCTTCGTCATAGGATTTTATGTGAGGTACGAAACGAGCTTCGAGCTTTTCATGAAAACAGAGAGCACATCTACCGATATATTCCCCGCTACACCAAGGATGGCAAAATGACAATGCAGGTGCAAACTGCACCAGGCATGGCGCCTTTTTTGCAAGCTACAGTTCCTGAGATACAAGAGGCTGTCAGATATACGGAATGGGACGACCTCCCTCAACTGGAATGGAAAGAGCAGTTACTGCCACAAGCCACGGTTTCCATCGCAGATTCAGGCTTTTTCAGGCTTTTTTCTTTCAAACTGACTGCCGGCGATAAAGACGAAGTGCTCAAGAGACCTTTGTCGATGTTGATTTCAAAAAGCATTGCAGAGCGTACTTTTGGTCAGGAGAACCCAATAGGGCAGGTCATCAGCTACGACCGTAACCTGCAATTTGAGGTAACCGGTGTATTTGAAGACATTCCCGCCAACAGCCATCTTCAATTTGACTATCTCTTTTCCATGTCGTCATTGCCACGCTTGTATAACCAGGGTGCTGATGCGCTTACCAGCATGTACAACTGGAGTTTCAGTACTTATCTGTATGTGCCACATATTCAGGACGATGCCGCTTTTGCTGAAAAAGTGCAGGAGGCGATGGCCATAAAGATGAAGGAAGTAGGGTTTGATGAAGCCGCTGGTCACCACTGGCTTCAACCCCTGACGGAGATCCATTTTACTCAGGGAATACGAGGTGACGGACCAACGTCAGATATTGGCTTCATTTATATATTCTCGGCAATCGCAGTTTTTGTTGTTCTTATTGCCTGTTTCAATTTTATGAATTTGTCGACTGCCCGGGCCGTGCGGCGCTCAAAGGAGGTAGGCATACGAAAGACGATGGGAGCGGTCAGGACGCAGCTGGTATTCCAGTTTCTAACGGAGTCGATCCTGATTGTCGTGATGGCGGCGATTGCAGGCTTTGGACTGCTCTGGCTGGCCGTTCCGGTGTTCAACGATAAAATGGAGATGGAGCTGACGCTTGCCTCCCTCACCGACATGGGTTTTTTGTGGCAGCTGGGCCTCATTGTTTTAGTAACTGTAATTGTCGCAGGGAGCTATCCCGCATTCTATTTGTCGTCATTCACGCCTTCAAGAGCACTTCGGATAGGTAGGGCATCAGGGAATGCATCTTCGCTCTTCAGGAATGTTCTTACAGTAACCCAGTTTGCTATCGCAGCCTTTCTCATGACAGCTACACTTGTTGTCATTAGTCAAACAACTTATATGAAAGCTACAGACCCGGGCTTCGACAAAGATCAGGTGGTGTATTTCTATCTTCCACCAGCTATGCGTGGGAGCAATTTCGGGGTGCTGAAACAGCGCTTGCTGGGTAACACTGCCATTTCAGAAGTATCGAAAAGCAGCGACATCCCTGGGAATATCACCGGTCATTTTATTTATGAGCTACCTGATGGGGACACGAAGAGGACTGAAGCCTTTACGACGGTAGCGGTTGATTACGATTTTTTAAATGCACTGGGAATCGACCTGGCAGACGGCAGAAACTTTTCAAAAGAATATCCTACAGACGCCAATCAAGCCTATGTTGTCAATGAAGCACTGGTCAGGTTTCTGGGGCTGGATAAACGACCTGGGGGTGCAGTGGGAGCCAGCTTTCGACTAGTGAGCGAAAACTATCCCGAAGGTAAAATTGTCGGTGTGGTCAAAGATTTCCACGCCAGGTCATTGAAAGAAAAGATTGAACCCATGGTAATGTGGCTAAGCGATGCAGGCTGGGAGCAGTATGGCATGATAAAGCTTTCTGGCGGTCGAAGTGGCCTTGCGCTTCTTGATGATGAATGGCAGGCCCTGGCCAATGGCTATCCCCTTACTTACCAATTTCTGGATGATCACATCCAAAGCATGTACAGGAACGAAGAGAGGTCCGTTTTGCTGATTGGCTCTTTCTCAGCATTGGCCATTTTTATCAGCTGCCTGGGACTCATTGGGCTGGTGTCGTTCCTTGCAGAGCAAAAGAGAAAAGAAATAGGCATCAGAAAAGTACTTGGCGCTTCGGTGAATGGAATTGTTAGTCTCTTGTCTTGGAGGTTTCTTCGGCTTGTGCTTGTAGCAGTGGCAATTGCAACGCCGGTGTCTTTACTTGCAGTGAGAGAGTGGTTGGCGAATTTTGCCTATACTATTACTCTTCAGTGGTGGCATTTTGCCCTGCCGGTGATAGTTGTGCTGTTGATTACCTTTCTGGTCTCAGGGAGTTTTACGGCGAGGGCTGCTAGAGCCAATCCTGTGGATAGCCTGAAATATGAGTAACAATTAAGCCGAGTCTTTGTACATTAAGTTCGGTATCAATCATGTAAATAATGAAAATTCACCTTGTCGGAGGGTTTTTGGGTAGCGGCAAAACAACTGCCATTGGCAACGCATGTCAGCACCTCAAGCAGCAAGGTCTAAAAGTCGGCGTGATTACCAACGATCAGGGTCAATACCTGGTGGATAGTGAGTTTCTTGATGCCGAGGGTATTTCGTCGGCACAGGTAACTGGTGGCTGCTTTTGCTGTAACTACGACCAGCTCGATGAGCAGATTCAACGAATGACCGACAGTATTTCACCCGATGTGATTTTCGCTGAGTCAGTAGGCTCCTGCACCGATCTTGTTGCCACGGTGCTCAAGCCCCTGCTGAAGTTTCGTGGACAAGAAATGGAAGGCATGACTCTCTCCTGCTTCGTTGATGCCAGGATGCTAATGATGCATTCGACTAATAAAAGACTGCCCTTTAGCGCCGACACCACCTACATTTGGGAGAAACAAATCGAGGAAGCCCGTTTAATTGTCGTTAACAAAATTGACCTGATTAACACCCCTGATCTTCCGGCTTTCGAGCAGGTGCTGACCGCTAAATACCCCCATAAAAAGTTTCTTTTCCAAAACTCGCTTCACGAGGGCTCGGTTCGTGAATGGCTGGATGAGTTAGATAGGTATGAAGCCAATGAACTCATATCACTTGATCTCGACTATGCCAAATATGGCAAGGGCGAAGCGGAACTCGCCTGGTTGGATGAGCAGATTACGATCAAAACATCCGACGGCACGGCAACAAAAGTAGCGATCGATTTCATCGAAGGTCTTATTAGTGGTATCAAACGAGAGCAGCTTCCTATCGGGCATCTTAAGTTGATGATCACATCGAATGGTACGCAGAGAAAAATTAGTTTCACCACTGTATCATCCGGCGCAGCCGAAACTAACGAACTCAAGTCTTTTTTCGGAGACTCGAATGAAGTGCAAATTACAGTGAATGCCCGGGTTCAAACCGCTCCCGAAGTCCTTAGAGGTCTGTTGGAGGTTGAGCTTGGGTTGCTGAGAACAGCCGGTGCCATTATCTCGGAAGAGAATATTGCTTTTTTTAGTCCAGGTTTTCCAACACCTACTCATCAGATAACCAGCTGACAAACTCGATCAGCGGATGATTTGCAAGGTTTTGCCAATGCCTGATTGCAGCACTTCTTCCACGCCAACCCGCTCAGCATATTTATCCCAATGACTGACTACTTCCGCAATTTCCTGAATGATGCTGTTGGCTTTTTTTACGTTCATTTGATAGGCCACAGATAGCAAATCACTTTTGGTAATACCTGTTCTTTTGCCGTTGATGCTCAGGGCGTGCTGGCTTACCCAGTCGCTGTCGGGCCTGTAAGCATGACAAACATCGAATGCCGGCGCCAATGCCCATTGCCCGGCTTTATCCATCGTGAAGGCGAAGTTTTTGGTGTGGTCGTCGCAGTTCCTCCCCATCACATTGAAAACCATTCTTCTATATAGCTGCTCAGCTTGCGGATAAGGCAGCCCCAGAAATCTCATGGTCTCAAACAGTTGTTCGTAGCTGTACATCGTCACCTCATTAAAATCGAAATGCCGCATCGCACAAAAGCTTTGCACATGCACTTTGCCCTGATCAGGTATCCGGTCAAACCGTTTGGTCATAAAATGAGCTCTGCCGTTTTCTTCCAGTAGCTTACTTTCAGTCATTGTTATACCGGCATCCAGGGCCATCAGGTAGTAGGCCATTTCCACCCGGCCGTATCCACTGGATGAGCCAAATTGTGTGTCGGTCACACCGTCAAACTTGATGATCCAGTGCGTGAACCCTTTGGGAGCATTGGTTTGACCACTCTTGATTTCACCTGTTGATGAGTTATAGGTGATCAGTGCCTTTGCCCTCGCTCCACCAGCTGACGACCCAATTTTAAGGATGTCGACCAGCGCCTTTTCTTCATCAGTAGTTACGTTGGTACCAAATTTTTGCCGCCCCGACAGAATATGCTCTGCCACTTCTATCAGGCTTTCTATCTCTATTTTTGTGGCCCTATCGTCTGCCTTTGGAAAGGCTGGCTCCACTTCCAAAGCGCCCATGCCTCGGGAGCCGATAAAACAAAGAGTTTCTACAGGGTTCAGGCTATTGGTGGGGCGCCCCTGTCGGGTAAGCCAGGTGTTGATCAGCGCATTGCCGTACTTGTCGGGCAAAATATCTGCCAGCAAACCGGGCAGCCCCTTGAATGTGCTGGTATTTCGTAGTTCTGGAAATGAAAATATCCGACCCTTCGCCTCCTGAAGTGGCATCTTCACCGGTGCGAGGTTCCAGTTGTGGGAGAGGAAGCTGGGCTCGTATTCGAACGCTCCTATCTCGTTGGTTGGATCCCAGGCGATGGCACCCACTCTTTCTCCCCAGATATTGACAAACGCTGTTGTTACCATTACCAGTCGGATGAGGAGCGCTCTGGATCTTTTCTTTTAGATGCCCGCTGGCGCTGGGTTTGCTCCAGCTTTGCCAGCTGAAGTGGGCTCAGCTTTTTCTCTACCCTGAATGACTCCAGCACCTGTAGCTGGTTCAACGCCCTGAGCAGTTGGATAAGCGTGAGGGTGTTGGATCGTTTGCCTTGCTCAAATTCGACCAGTGTTGTGCGATTGATGCCCGCCTCTTCTGCAAGCTGACTTTGAGTCTTGTTCTGCTCCAGCCGATGATGCCTGACAAACTCTCCAATGGTGGACAGCAAAGCTGCGTCGCTTATGTATTTTGATTGAATGTTGTTTTTATCCATCATTATATTATTAATATATTAAGAATGTTGGTTATGTCCAACAAATCTACAGATAGTTAGATTAAATCTCAAGGCTCTATTGTTGTTTTTATCCATCTTTGATGTGGTTGACTATTGTTAATGTTTGTTAAATCCAACAAAATTGTATTTGCTAAATGAACACAGGTGAGAGTCGTCTGGTTCTGTGGCTTACTATTTATAGCCCAGGGGGTAGGGAGATGCTACTGTGATCTTTATTTTCACTCTGCTAATTTCTCCTTTCCAACCCCACCTCCTTTTCCTATCTTCAGCCCAAAATTTAGCTCCATGGATTTATCATATATCATCAACGAACTAGGCGAAGACAGAGAAAACTATTATCGTTCCGTGTCGCCACCGATCATGATGTCGTCCAACTTTTGTTTCGACAACATCAAAGACATGCAGGAAAGCCTGGAGTTTGAACACGAAATTCCATTCTACACCCGTGGGGTAAATCCAACTACGGCTATTTTACAAAAGAAAATTGCTGCGCTGGAAAAGACGGAAGATGCTCTCATATTCGCCAGCGGAAGCGCTGCCATCGGCGCTGCTGTGATGGCCAATCTGAGTCAGGGCGATCATGTGGTGTGTGTCGAAAAGCCTTACAGCTGGACAAACAAATTACTCAACCAGTTGCTTCCCCGCTTTGGTGTAACCGCTACCATGGTAGATGGCACTGACCCCAAAAATTACGAGAGGGCTATCAGGCCCTCTACGAAGATTCTTTATCTCGAAAGCCCCAATTCCTGGACATTCGAATTGCAAGACATAGAGGCGGTAGTGAAAATAGCCAAGAAGCATGGGCTGCTCACCATCATCGACAATAGCTATGCTTCGCCAATCAATATGAATCCCGCTGAAATGGGCGTTGATATAGTCACCCACTCGGCGTCCAAATACCTCAATGGACACAGCGACCTGGTGGCCGGCGTACTTTGTGCTACCAAAGAAATGACCACCAAAATATTCAAGTCAGAGTTTATGACACTTGGAGGGATCATTTCACCTATGAATGCCTGGCTGATGCTGCGTGGCCTTCGCACCTTGCCTATCCGCATGGAAAGGGCGGAAAAATCAACTGCCACGATCATTGATTTTCTTGCTTCACACGAAAAAGTAGGCAAAATATACTATCCTTTCCACCCTAGTCACCCGCAGTATGAGCTGGCCAAAAAGCAGATGAAACAAGGAACCGGGCAGTTTACGATTCAGCTAAAAACTGAAAATCCTGATGAGATCATTCGCTTTTGCGACTCTTTGAAGACTTTCTACCTTGCTTGTTCATGGGGTGGGCACGAGTCATTGATATTTCCGGCCGTTGCCATGGTCACGTCAATGAATTACAAAAATGCTACAACACCACTAAACATGATTCGTTTCTATGTCGGCCTGGAAGAAACTGACTACCTTATAGCTGACCTAAAGCAAGCGTTTGACAAGATCTAAAGTTCTGACATTCCTTATTGTTGGAGTCAATCTTTTGGTTGGCGGGGCATTGTATGCCCAAAGCATTAAAGGAATTGTGATTGACGAGCATGGTGCGCCGCTGCCATTTACCACTATATATGTGGGCGGCACCTCGACAGGAGTATCCACCAATCAGGATGGCAACTACGAGCTTTCTCTGGCGCCGGGCCCCTACGACATCGTTTTCCAGTATGTGGGCTACAAACGCCAGATCCAGGAGGTTGTTGTCATTCCCGGGAAGACCTACATGTTGAATGTGCAGCTTCTTCCTGAAGCTTATCAGCTGCTGGAGGTGGTGGTCAACTCAAAGGACAGAGACCCGGCATACGCTGTAATAAGGGAGGCTATCAGGAAAAGGAAATATCATTTGACCGAGGTCAACGCATTTTCATGCAGGGTTTATATCAAAGGCAATCAGCACCTCGACGACATACCCAACAGCGTGCTGGGGTACACAGTGCCTCTGGATACCGGTATCGTTTATTTGTCGGAGTCCGTCTCCGATCTGTCTTACATCTATCCGGACAAGTACAGTGAGCGCATGATCTCCTCGAGGGTCAGTGGGCAAAGCAAGGCCTTCAGCTTCAATATGGCCTCCGAAATGTATGTCAACTTCTACAACAACCTGCTCGGAATGGAGGGCCTTACTGAAAGGGGTTTTGTCTCCCCCATTGCCAACAACGCTTTTTTCTTTTATGACTATAAGCTGAGAGGTGCCTTTCAGGAAGGAGATTATTTAATCAATAAGATTGAAGTAATACCGAAGAGGGCAAATGACCCTGTTTTCAGTGGGTTTATTTATATCGTGGAAGACAGTTGGAGCATTCATAGCATTGACCTTGTGCTACCACAGAAGAAGCAAATCGAATTTGTAGACAGCCTTCGCATCCGTCAGCAGTACGCACCTTTGGATCAGGGCATCTGGATGATGCTGTCTCAAAGATTTGACTTTAGAATTGGGGCATTCGGTTTTCATGGCAATGGATATTTTGTTGGTGTATACTCCAATTATAAGATAGAGCCACGGTACAAGCTCGACGCAGTAAATAAATTGACCGGCCCAACAGTCGAACAGGTCGATACGCTCCCAAAAAATGATGTAAAGCTGTTTCCTAAGCCAAAAAAGAGTTTTGGTAAGGAGGTGCTGGTGATAGAGGAGGATGCCAATAAACGGGAGGATGTGTACTGGGAGAAAATAAGGCCCATACCCCTCAACGACTACGAAAAGAAGGACTATAAAATCAAGGACAGCTTGCTGGTGATAAAAGAGTCAAAGCCATTTAAAGACTCTATGGATGACAAAAGAAACAATCTTAATCTTGTCAAACTTTTTGTTTCAGGTTACAGATACAACCGAAGCTACAAGCGAGATTTCCTTTCATTTGATCCGCTAATCAAAGCTATTCAGTACAACACAGTTGAAGGCGTGGTAACCAATCTGGATGTGAACTATACCAGATACTATGAGAACAACAAATTTTACCGAATCACTCCGGCCGTCAGGTACGGATTTAGCTCAGGAAAGCTCTACGGGCGACTGGGAGCGACCTACTATTATGATCCAAAGAAATTTTCCAGCGCTCAGGTGGATTTTGGACAGTTTGTCTATCAATTCAATCAGGCCGATCCGATAGTTTCCTATGTAAATACCGCCGAGACATTGGTCGGGGGCAGGAACCTGATAAAGCTATTTGAAAAGACCTATGTAAGCACGAGATACCGCACAGAGTTGTGGAACGGCGTCTTGTTCACAGGGCGGTTTAGCTGGGAAAAACGAGTACAGTTGTACAACACTTCGTTCCTGTCGATTCTGAAAGAAGAGAATCGTATTTTTACCCCGAACGCTCCTAAAAATTTGGAACTGGCCGATACGAGCTTCCCCACGCATGAGGCAGCCATTGTCGATTTGTCTATCATTTATCACCCGGGCCAGCGATATATTTCACGACCCGATCAAAAAGTATTGTTGGTCAACAAATGGCCATCTTTTACTTTCAATTACGTGAAGGGTCTGAACGGATTGCTGGGATCGGATGTCGACTACGACAGGGTGTCAGCCAAAATCAGCGATGAAATTTCGCAAGGCTTGTTTGGCATGGGAAGACTGACGCTCGAATCGGGCTTTTTCCCCGGCAAAAAAGTAGCCTACTTCATGGACTACAGGCAATTCAACGGTAACGCAACGCTCTATGCCAGGTTTGAACCTGGCAACTTCCAACTGCTTGATTACTATCTATACAGCTCGCTGAAGCCCTACTTTATGGGCCAGTATGAACATCACTTTGACGGCTTCATTGTCAATAAACTCCCCCTTCTTCGTAAAACTAAACTACAAGCAGTAGGCTCGGTCAATTACCTGCGTGCCGGCACTGTCGACAACTACGTTGAAATCGGCATCGGACTTGAGCATATTCTCAAAATTCTCAGGGTAGATTTCTACACTTCTTTTATTGGCAGAGAACACCAGGCTATCGGTTTCAAAGGGGGACTGGGTTTCTAGTCAACGTTCGATAGATAGCACACCATTGAAGGATCGCTGCGAATACTTTACCATGTAATAGTACACTCCACTGGGAAGCTTGTCACCGTTCCAGACAAAATCCCTTTGCCTCGTCATATACACGTTGGTTCCTTCCCTGGTCATCACTTTAAAAAATTGAAACTGGTCATCGCAGTTGTCAACCGGTAAATCGGGGATAGAGTACGTGTCGTTAATACCATCACCGTTCGGGGTGAAGATATTGGCCGGGAGAAATTCGCCGGGACTTTCTCTATCAATCAGGTCGATAAAAATCGACAAAGTGTCAAATTTTGGGTTGGGGCAGCGGGTGTCCCAGGAGAGAAAGGAAACCTTGTAGGAAACCTCCCTGGCTTCATCAAAGAGAAAGCACTCCGGTGCCCAGCGGAGGAAACCTTTTGCCTGACCCTGCCCTTCCACACGGTTGAATTCGAATGTTTCTGACGGTGGCAAAGGCACCCCATCGAGTAGGTCGATGGAAAGAAAATCATTATCAGGGTCTGTGGAGGTTACCTCCAGTTCAATGGACTCCAGGCTGTTGATAGTGACCCTGTCGTTTTCAACACCAGCGACGGTAATCACTGGCGATTCATTGGTTTCCTGAAACACATTGATCTTGAGGCTAATGACAGCAGTTTCCGTTTGCAGGCAAAAGTCATTGTCAGCAGCAACAAAATTCAATTCAAAGTAGTCCTGCACCTCCGTGTCGATCAGGTCGCAGCCCAGGTTCCAACTGAAGGTACTACTGACTTCGCCAGGCCCGGATACGGGTGAGAAGTTGATCAGGTAATCTTCAAAGCTGAAGTTCACGGGAACTGCTATCAGGTCGATCACATCGCCATCTGCGTCGGTAGCAGTCACGGGAAAGGATAAGTTGGTGCCAACAGGAATCTGTAGGTCGTAAGAGCCCAGCGTAGTTGAGAGCTCAGGGGGATTGTTAACAGGTAAATTGACAGTAAGCGAGACCTGAATTTCATCCCGGGAGTTGTCCATGCAGAAGTCATTGTCCGACAGCCGAAGTGTGAAATCAAACTGATTTTTCACCCCGAAGGGAAAGCTTCCGCAGCCAGTTTCCCATTCAAATACTGCCTCAATCGACCCTGCTTCATCTTTACCAATAGCGACTTGCATGCCCCACTCTTCGGGGTCAAAATCACTTGCCACAATGTCAAGCACCATCGTTTCGTCATCCAGGTCAATCCCCTCCAATGGCAGGCTGTAGCTAATTCCCTCATCAAGTGTCAGGTTGATCATTTTGCTTGTCTGGTTGACGTAGCGGGGGGCCTGGTTGGGTGGTGGCTCCATAATCACTGCCAGCCTGACTGTGTCCATTTGTGGCAGTGGACAGGCATCGTCAGCCGCAATGATATCGATTAAATAAGGGCCCTCACTAACGTAAGGACATTTTGACAAGCACACCTGCAGGTTGAAAATGTCGTCAGCAGTAGCCAGATAGCCTTCTTTAAGGGTGAATATGCCTTCTACCTCACCTTCAAAGTTTACCCCAACAGCTCTCATTTTGATATTTTTATCCCCAACAGGGTCAGTCACCTGTATGTCAAAACATTTGTTGTCGCCCGCCCGGAATACCAGGGTGTCTCTTATCACGGAATTGAAACTTAGGGAGCCAGGCACACGGACTTTAAGGTTTGGCGGGGGCTCCGGGTTGCACCCATCCACCACCAGCATCTGAAAATCCCTTCTCACCTCGCCGATTTTCACCCCTTTTCTAAACTCCTGACACAAAACTGAGAATACATATAAGCCAATTTTCTCCGGCTTCACGGTGATAAACCCCCTGTTGGTGATTCTTAACGATGGATTGCCGGGTATCACATTGGCCAGGTCTATGCCCTGGGACCATATGACCTCTGGATGTGGGGCTGGCTGGGGGATCGGCAACGCCTGTAAGGCAGAGCTGTTCAATGGAGTGACAAGTGTGTAGGCCAATGAGTCGCCGTCCAGATCAACACCAGCAAAATCCGTGTAATACAATTGGTTAACACATGCATAGTCGCTTAACGGTGGAAACAAGGAGGGCGAAGAATTGATGAATGGTCTGCCATTTTTCACCACAGGTGGGAACTCGAGGTAGTAAGTTTGCCCAGCCCCAATTGAATTAACGATGTTGACAATTCCGGCATTTCTGCAACACCTTTCCCATACCACGTAGTAGCCATTTGGGTCGTCAAAATTCTCCGGAAGGAGTTCAATCTCCCGGGTATAGAACGCCCGTAGAGTCTTTAGCTCATCCAGAGAGCATTCGATATTTGTATAAGGTACAGTTGCCTGGTCGGTCAGGAAGAGTGTGTCTCTCCGCATGAAGACATTGTCCGACTTTCTGTAAATATAAGCCAGCAGTTGTGGCTCAGGCCCTGGATTAGCACTTTGAGCCTGGTCAAAGTACTGGATAAGGTTAAGATTGTACCTGAAGCCCTGTACGTGAACCAACTCCAACTCGCCGCCGACGATGTGGTTGGCTAATGACGACCCACCACATAGCCACCAAAGAAGTGTAAAAAGAACTATTGCGAGTTTTACTGTGTGGAACGGTCTAATCATCAGATGCTAAACAATCTACTCTTCGAATCCCCTGTACCTAAAATTAGATGAAAGACCACAAATAATGACCAATAGTTGAAGAAAGCTTTTCGCCCCTCTGTGTTAAACAGTAACTATCGACCCTGGTCAATCTCTTCCATTGCCTTCTTTTTGCCAAACAACCGCTTTCTGTTTTTGATACCAATAACGATTACTGCCAGCAGGGGGAAGACGAGAAAGTACTCATTTCTCCAGTTTTCGGACGAATACAAGTACGTGCCCGCACTGATGATGATTGTCCATTTGAGAACGACGTAGCCTACCATTAGAAGTACGGTGTTACGGGAAAGATTCTTCATTGCCTTCATTTTGTTTGCGTTTTTAAAAGTATTTACGAGCGGGACGTTATTTTGTTTAGTCATAGCTAATATTTTATTTAGATTTATCTAAAATAAAATGAGCAAATGCTATTGTTACATCATTGGCATTTGCTGTTGGTCGAATATTCCTACTTTTGGAGTCATTAAATCGAATTGCCATGAAGAAGTTAGTTGGTGCGCTTTTCCAGTCGATGCTCCTGATTATTGGGTTTGCTGCGAAAGCCCAGGACGCTAAGACGCTCACTCTCGAAAGGATATTTAGTTCTAATGAATTTAGAGGCGAGTGGTTTGGGCAGCTTACCTGGTTTGAGGAAGGAAACGCTTATACCACATTGGAGCAGTCGGAAGCTGTGCCCGGAGGATATGAGATAGTCAAAAACAACACGGCGACTGGCGAAAGGTCTGTGCTCGTAAAAGCATCTGATTTGGTGCCTGCCGGAAGTCAGCAGCCACTCGAGGTGGAAGACTATACCTGGTCTGACGACAAGAGCAAACTGCTTATTTACACCAATTCTGCCAGGGTATGGAGACTCAATACCAAAGGCGATTACTGGGTGCTTGACCTTGCTACAAAAAAATTGACACAGTTGGGAGGAAGCAATGCAAAGCCATCTACCCTGATGTTTGCCAAGTTCTCTCCCGATGGCAACAAAGTGGGTTACGTGAGAGAGCACAATGTGTATGTGGAATCGCTGGCGGATGGCAAAATTACTGCACTTACTACTGACGGCACTGACCGTATCATCAATGGAACCTTCGATTGGGTGTACGAAGAGGAGTTCGGCTGCCGTGATGGTTTTCAGTGGAGCCCCGATGGAAGCAAAATAGCTTATTGGCGCATTGATGCCCGGTCTATCCGCAACTTCCTGATGATTAACAATACGGATTCGATCTACTCATACACAATTCCTGTAGAGTACCCGAAAGCAGGTGAGAAGCCTTCGGAAGCAAAGATTGGGGTGGTGAGTGCAGCAGGTGGGCCAACCCAATGGATGAACATTGCCGGCGACCCCACTAACAACTACGTGCCTCGCATGATCTGGAACGCCGACTCGAAATCGTTGCTGGTGCAGCAACTTAACCGTCAGCAAAATCACAACCAGGTGCTTAAGTGCTTTGTGGCCGATGGCAGGGTAGAGAAAGTGTATGAAGAAAAAGACCCAGCCTGGCTCGATGCCGTTGACGACTTTCAGTTAATGAACAAAGGGAAGTCTTTTACCTGGGTGAGTGAAAAAAGCGGATGGCGGTCTGCTTATTTGATAACCGGCTCTGAGGAGAAGCTTATTTCTCCGGCAGACTTCGACATGATCAATATCGAGCAGATCGATGAGAAGGGAGGTTGGCTCTATTTCATGGCTTCACCCGACAATGCGACTCAAAATTATCTTTACCGAATAAGGCTCAATGGAAAAGGTAAAGCTGAAAGGTTGTCGCCTGCCGATCAGCCAGGCACGCATAGTTATGAGGTTGCTCCCAATGGCAAGTATGCTCAGCATTCCTATTCGAGGGAAGGTGTGCCTCCTATTATGGACCTGGTGTCGTTGCCCGATCATAAGGTCATCAAAACATTTGTGACTAATAAACTACTCACAGCCAAAGTGGAGGCGCTGAGCAAAAACAAAACTGAGTTCTTCCAGGTAACCGGTGACAATGGCGTTACCATGGACGCTTACATGATCAAGCCGGTCGGTTTTGATCCGTCTAAAAAGTATCCGGTGCTTTTTCATGTGTATGGCGAGCCAGCTGGCCAAACCGTGCGTGATGCATGGGGCGGCAGTGGCTATTTGTGGCATTTGATGTTGGCGCAGCAGGGTTACATTATCATGAGCGTCGACAACAGAGGTACACCAGGCCCAAAAGGAAGAGAATGGCGCAAGTGCGTGTATGGGCAGATAGGTGTGCTTTCCTCTGAAGACCAGGCGGCAGCACTCCGTAAAATCAAGGAGACATATTCGTTTGTAGATGGAGACAGAATAGGCATTTGGGGTTGGAGCGGTGGCGGCTCCATGACACTCAATATGATGTTCCGTTACCCGAACCTTTACCACACAGGCATGTCGGTGGCTCCGGTGGCTGATCAGCGTCTCTACGACAATATTTATCAGGAGCGCTACTCAGGCGTGCCTCAGCTGATGCCGGAGAGCTACGAGAAAGGTTCACCGGTGAATTTTGCAAAAAACCTGAAGGGCAATCTGCTGGTGATGCATGGCACCGGCGATGACAACGTGCATTATCAAAACACCGAGGTGCTGGTGAATGAGTTGATCAGGTACAACAAGATTTTTTCCATGATGAGCTACCCCAACCGATCCCACGGGATTTACGAAGGGCGAAATACCAGCAGACACGTGAGGGAAATTTTGACAAACTACCTGAAGAACAATCTGCCTGCAGGCCCAAGGTAAAGAAGGCAATTTTTACTACATCCTTAGTTTTCCTTTTGGGCAAAGCGTAATTTTGCGGCCCTATGGGTAGAGGCAAGAACATAATACTGGAAAGTATCACGATTGAGGCGGTAGCTTCAGAAGGCAAATGCATTGCCAGGCATGAAGGGCAGGTGATATTTGTGGAGCAGGTAGTGCCCGGCGATGTCGTCGATTTGCTGGTTTTTCGGAAGAAGAAAGGCTTCATGGAAGCCCGGACTATTAAGTTCCATACGCTTTCTCCTAAAAGAGTAGAGCCTTTCTGCTCACACTTTGGGACGTGTGGTGGCTGTAAATGGCAGAGCTTGCCTTACGACGAACAGCTCAAGTTCAAATGGCAGCAGGTAAAGGACAACCTGGAAAGAATTGCCAAAGTACCTTTGCCCGAGATCAACCCTATTCTTGGCTCTCCCGATACGCAATATTACCGCAACAAGCTGGAGTTCACCTTCTCCAACCACCGTTGGTTGACGGATGAAGAAATTCAATCGGGCGCCGATTTGGAGAAAAACGCTCTGGGCTTTCACGTGCCCAAGCGCTTCGACAGGATCGTCGATATTGACACCTGCTATCTTCAGGGAGATCCCAGCAACGCCATCAGGACATTTGTGAAGGAAGAAACCATGAAGGCTGGCTATCCTTTCTACGATATCCTTACCCACGAAGGCTGGCTGCGCAACCTGATCATTCGCACCGCCAGCACCGGGCAGCTAATGGTCATTCTGCAAGTGGCCTACAAGAACGAAGACCTGGACAACCTGCTCGGCAAAATCAAGGAGGCATTTCCTCAGATCACCTCGCTCATGTATGTGATCAATAGCAAGGGTAATGATACTTTCCAGGACCTGGAAGTGGAGCTTTTTCATGGGCAAGATCATATCATGGAAGAAATGGATGGCTTGCATTTTAAGGTGGGGCCGAAATCATTTTACCAGACTAACAGTAAGCAGGCAGAGCAGCTTTACAAAGTGGCGATCGATATGGCCAATATCCAGCCACAAGAGCTGGTTTACGACCTTTACACCGGCACGGGCACGCTGGCCCAGTTTGCTGCACGGAGTGCCGCAAAAGTAGTAGGGTTGGAGTACGTGGAGCCCGCCATTGAGGATGCCTGGATCAATGCGAAACTGAACGACCTGGAGAATGTGCATTTTCAGGCTGGTGACATCAAAGACTTGCTGACCGAAGAATTTATGGAAAGGCATGGTCGTCCCCAAGTGATTATTACCGATCCACCAAGGGCCGGGATGCACACAGACGTGACAGACGCTCTGTATCACTCCGGAGCCGAAAGAATTGTGTATGTAAGCTGTAATCCTGCCACCCAGGCACGAGACATCCAGCTATTGGCAGAAAGGTATAAGGTCGTTGAAGTGCAGCCGGTAGATATGTTTCCGCATACGCATCATGTGGAGAATGTTTGTTTATTGAGGTTGAGAGACTAAAACGATTTTCCATCAGGCGTCGAGCTTTCTAACGAAAATAGTTTTTTACTCCGAATTCGTTTTGCTCTATAAATATGGTTTTAAAAGCCGTCAGATTATTTTGCTCATAGAAGAGTAGCATTGCCTTTTTGTAATCCAGCGAGTCAACACTACGGTAAGACAAAGGGCAAGCATCGTCTGCGATGAGCAGGGCGTTGCTAATCATCCGGCCCGTGCGCTTGTTTCCATCTTCAAAAGGCTGTATATATGAAATCAGCACTACAGCAAGAAGCGCTTTTTCAAAGCCATTGTCCTTGCTATTGATCAGGCCACACATCAGTTCGAGATTTTCCCTGATCTGGTATTCATTATCTAAAGGGCTATAAGCTGTTCCGGTAATCCCTACAGCACGGGAACGAATATTGCAACCAACATTCAAATCTTTGATAAGTAGTGAATGAATTTCTTCCAGTGTGCGTAAAGTAAGGGCCTGGGCAAGGTTTTTATGCTCCATCAGGTATGTAATAACCTCCTTATGGTTCAGTAGCATGATGGCCTCTTCTTTGGTCTTGTTGTCGGCCTCCTGCTTCTCCTTAAATAGCCTTTCCGTTTCCAATAGGGTATAAGTATTTCCTTCAATCTGGGAGGATTTCCAACTAAGCTCAATAGTTAGTCGTTCCAATTCTTTTTGGTAGAGTGTTGGCGAAAGGCTTGCGATATTACGTTGATATTCATCCCTTAACTTTTGAAGACTAGCCATCTCTTTGTCAGTAAATAGGCGAACGTCTCTTAATGATTGGAGAAGTTCATGGTTGAAGAAGACCCTGGCTCCTCTTCTGTCAGGATCAAGATCGAAATAGTCAGAAGTATCGACTGGAGCAAACAGTTGATAATCGGGAGAAATAACATAGGTGATTGCTCGTCCTGCGCCGAGTTTTTTCAGGTAGTTGGCCTCAACAAGTTTTGCCATGTCCCTGTTGAGTGTAGGGATGCTTAGCTTCCTGTCAAGCAGCTCTTTGATTGCTGATATAGATAGCCGTCCTTGGGTAGCTATAATATCAATTATTTCCTTTTGGCGTGGAGTAAGATTCATCACTGTACTTTTTTCTATCACTAAACTAGCCTAATCCTATCATAAGTGATAGGATTAGGCTAGAAAAATGATAGGTTTAGTTGCTCGGCTAATAACATCGATTGACCTGCGTTATTTTCAAGCCCGTTGAGGCAGTACAGGCGACTGTTGAATCAGCAAATACATTTTGGAGAATGTCGTACTTTTGCGGGTAGTCAAATAATTTTGAAAAGCAGGTAAAATGCAAAACGATCCCGAACTAAGTGGCAAATACCTTGGCACCATCACCAAAGACTTCGTGGTGGTGGCCGACAGCATCAAAGAAGCCTCTTACCAGATACGCAAACAAGGGTTTTCAGAATTTCCCATTTTCCCCATTGCCAAGGTGGAAATTCCGATTGGCCAATTGCTGATCCCGAGAGAAGATTTAAACTTGTCATGGAATTACTACGCCACCTATATTGATGAGTTTGTTAACAGGAAGCTGATTGAAAGCATAGACGAGTTCAAAGCTGCCTACAAAGACCCTGACGAATTTTGCTGCCTTTTTGTGGTGGACGAAAAGCTGACCAGTTTCGTTTTTGTTCCCTATCCTGAGGATTAACCCTTTTCTTCAAGAAGCAACCTCATCAATACCTCGGCGGCAACAGTACCTTTCAGCTTCAGGAAAGCACGACTGGTATTGTCGCCAAATTCAAAGACTAGTCCGTCTGTATTGAAGGTTCTGTAAAAGAAATTTCTCGACACCACACCATTGTCCACTTTTGACGGGCGGTGATTGACGTAATAGTCTGGGATACCAGCCTCAATACCCGCCAACCAGTTGGTGGTAAGCCCAGGTGTGTTGGTCGGAAGACTGGGGTCGATGGTGTAATAGATATCGTCCCAGGTGCTGTGGAAGTCCATAAAAAATACCATGGTGCCCTTCCTTTTCTTCATGTACGCTTTGAAGTAGTCTGCCACCTGTTTTACCTCCGGCTGGTTTTGTGCTTCCCAATCACGGTTGAGATCCACACCGCCAGCACTGTGCCGCCAGTGGCCTTCATCCACGCCATCGGGGTTCATCAGCGGCACGTTCAGCACATCATAGCGTTTCCTAAAGGCATTTGACAGCGAGTCATCCTTGAGTATCCTTTCAATAAAGGCCTTCATGGCAAAGAAACCCGTTACCTCCGGTGGATGCTGTCGACTAATGACCGCTACCACTTTTTTGTCTTTCCCCTTCGACACCCGCATCATTTTCAGGTCCCGGCCAAGCGTGGTTTTTCCTATTGTCTTTGGTTTTAACTTGTATGCCTCTCCAACGGAGTCCATCCAGGCATATACCTCTTTGGAAGTCCACATTTCCTGCCCTGCCACCCACAAAGTGTCACCAGCAGTCAGGTCAAGTACCATACTGGCTTCTTTCGGTAGCAGTCGATAATTATAAAAGGCGATGGTGGTGTCCGACTTGGCAATAAAACGGGCGGAATCAAGATTGGCCCACTTTTTACCGTCCATGCTTACCACAGGAAAATAACGGTGTCTGCCTTGCGGGTAGTTGAACGACAGCGTGACTTGCTTGTCGGTGCTGCTCCATACTTTGAAGGCGTACCAGGGGCTCGGATTGACCGGGTAGTTTTCTGCCTCAATGGTCAGTTGGAAAGTTGAACCGTCAGTGGGTACTGCGTTATTCAGCCTTGCCCCTCTGAAGTCATTGCTGAAACCAATCCCCTCCTCTTCAAATAGCCAAACTTTTCTTTCCTGGAGCTGGATGGCTTTGGAGGAAGTTTCGACGATTTGTGTTGGCCCCTGACCTTGAAAACGAAATTGTTTTTCTTGTGGGTAGGCAATCAGCGGAAGAGCCAGAAAGATGAGAAAGAGACGTATTTGCATGAGCCTTGCTTTGAGTACGCTAGGCTACGAAATAGAGGGGAGAAATAAAATCGAAATTATTTACTGGTGCACCAGGCGAACGCCGGATTTTGGGATAACCTGTTGAGAAACTACCCAATCCAGGGCCTTGTTCACAGCGTTAAAGTATCGCACTCTTTCTGGTAAATGCCTTTCCATGCTCCCTTTAATGGCCTGAATGGTGCATTGTGCAAAGGGATCCTCCGGCAGAATGGTGGCTGAGTAGTGGATGCCTGCCCGTATCATTTTAACTGTAAACTCTCCTGCTATGTAGTTCCTGGATCTGTCGTCAAGCACTTCCATGTCCCTGGTGTCGTACAGTACTTTTGTGGCATGCTCCATTTGAACGGCTGAAAGTGTTCTTTGACCTACCTCCAGAATCTCTTCGAAAGTCGCAAAGCCTTTCCAGTCATGAATGATTAAATTGAGTTGTGGATGCCACGCCACCTTGATGTAGGGTTTGTCAAGGTAGGTTTTAGATTCTTTAATGAGAGAAGAAATTGAAAGCATTCAAACGGTAGTTAAGTAGGTGGTTACTAGTAAATTTGAATTAAATTTTAGTCGCAAGCAAACATCGAATCCCGGAAACGACGAAATGCTATTTTGAGCGGACGAATTAGTCAAGAAAAATAAAAACTAAGTTATTAGTTGTTAAACTAAACTATTCGTTTTACATTTGAATATACGTATAGAACATTATGAAAGAACTGACCAAAGCCGAAGAACAAATCATGCAAATCCTATGGAAGCTTGACAAGGGGTTTGTGAACGAAGTGCTTGAAGAAATGCCCGAACCTAAACCTGCCTACAACACGGTGTCTACCATTATCAGGATACTGGTAAAGAAGGGTTTTGTTGGCTACAAAGCATTTGGCAAAACGCACCAGTATTTCCCCAAAGTGGGTAAGGATGAATACAAGAGCTTCTTCCTTCAAAACTTTATGGGCAATTATTTCAACGGATCGTTTCAGAAGCTCGTCTCCTTCTTTGCCAGTGAAAACAAGCTGGATGTAAAGGACATGGAGGAGCTGATGAAGTATGTAGAAAAAGACATTAAACATAAAGACGATGACTAACCTACTCCTATTTCTTTTCCAATCGGTAGCCTGTAGCCTGGCTTTCTATGCCGTTTACTATCTGGTGTTGCGCAATGAATCTTGCTACACCTTCAATAGGTATTTTCTACTGCTGTCCGTAGCTTTTTCTATTGTCTTCCCACTTGTGAGGTTTGACTCTCCCTTGGGATTGAGCGAGGAGATAACGGCTGTTACCATCTTGCCTGAAACGGTGATTGGAGAGGAATTCCAAAAGGTCTCATCAGCAGGCTTTTCATGGCTAACATTTTTATACTCTTGTGGCATCCTGGTCTTTTCGATAAAGTTGATTATCAAAATTGTTAGCATCTCCAGGCTTATCATTAATGGAGAAAAGGAATCTTTTGCTGGGTATATTTTGGTTCATACGAGAGGGAGATTCCCAACCTTCAGTTTTTTGAATTACCTCTTTTGGGATGATAGTCAGGATTTGAACGAAATAGAGAATCAACAAATACTTGATCACGAATTAGTTCATATCAAACAAAAGCACAGTGTCGATCTATTAGTGATCGAGATAATGCAGATTTTGCTTTGGTTCAATCCCCTTATTCATTTTTTCAGAAAAGCCATCGTCAACACACATGAATACCTCGCTGATCAGGTGGCATCAAAATCTGCGACCGAAGTATACATGAAGTTATTGGTCAGTCAGACTTTCTTTTCCAGCCCGGCGCAATTCATACAAAGTCACTTTAGCTACTCCAGCATTATGAAGCGTTTACAGATGCTATCCAAGCCTAGCCATCAGATTCATTGGCGATCTTATTTTTTTCCTTCGCTAGCGGTAACTCTTGTTTTTTTGGCGGTGAGCTGTGAGAGTCCTGCGGTGGACTTTGAAAAGGTAAGCACTTTGGAAAGCATAATCGATTCGGAAGAGCAGGAAGATGTTTTTGACATGGTTGATGACCAACCGAGACCATCGAATGGTATCATACATCTTTCTGACTGGCTACAATCAGAAATTTCTTATCCAAAAGAAGCAAAAGATCAGAAGATTGATGGAAGGGTATATGTACAGTTTATTGTAGAAAAGGATGGCAGCATTTCACATCCAGAAATTATTGAAGGCCTTCATGAGTCGCTGGATACCGAAGTGATTAAGGCGATTTCAAGCTGCCCAGATTGGATTCCGGGTAGAGTCGACAATGAGCCAGTGCGTACTAGAATCATTTACCCGGTGCATTTCAAGCTTTTCATAGATAAGGAAGGCAACTACCTCGATCAATCCAAAGATTTTTCGTATCTGCAATTTAATTATAAGCAGGGCGAGTTGAAAGTTGACACAGTACGTGGGGCAGACTTCTTAGTTGGCTTGTGGTAATATAAAATCCAGAAAGTAATAATTATGAACAACCTACTCATATTTCTTTTCCAATCGGCAGCGTGCAGCATGATTTTCTATGCTATCTACTACCTGATGCTACGCAATGAGTCGTGCTACACCTTCAACAGGTATTACCTGCTCTTGTCAGTCGCATTTTCGGCAGTTTTTCCTTTGGTCAGAATCGATTCGCCCTGGGCGCTGAGTGAAGAAGTTACTGCTGTGATTACACTTCCGGAAATGGTCGTGGATCCTTATGCCAACTATTACAGTGGCGTTTCGTGGCTGGAAGTTGTTTATACTGTTGGTATCGTTTTTTTCATAGCCAAGTTGGTATTGAAAGTAATTTCGGTGGCGAAACTGATCATCTCAGCCGAAAAGGAAACGCATCAGGACTATGTTTTGGTCAGAACCAAGGGCAAACTACCCACCTTTAGCTTCATGCACTATCTGTTTTGGGACGATACCCAGGAACTAGGAGAAAGGGAACAACAGCAAATATTGAAGCATGAGCTGGCGCATATCCGCAAGAAGCATTCGGGGGATATCCTTTTCATCGAAATAGCTCACGCTATCATGTGGTTCAACCCAATAGTTTATGCTATCAAGAATGCCCTGGTAATGACTCATGAGTTTGAAGCTGACGACAAGGCTACCGAGGGCAGGGACATAGAGGCTTATCAAAAGCTTTTGGCGAAGCAGGTACTCAACCAGTATGGGTTGGAGCTAGGCAGCCATTTCAATCAATCGCAAACACTAAAACGATTACGTATGCTTACAAACAAAAACAACAATGTGTACTGGGGTAAATTTGTGCTACCGGTACTGGCCATGGTCATGGTCTTCGGGGTAGTGAGCTGTGAACTTCCTGGCATAGAAGAAGACCAAATCAATATTCAGGCTGCGGCCGTTTCGCATTCCGGTGGAGAAGATGTCTTTGTCAAGGTCGACGAAATGCCATCCCCTCCTGGTGGGATGCAAGCTTTTTACACCTATGTTGCCAGAGAACTTAGATATCCGCAACAAGCAAGGCGGTTGGGTGTTGAAGGGAGGGTTTTCGTGCAGTTCGTTGTCGAAGAGGACGGGTCGATATCCAACATCCAAACCATCAAGGGCATAGGGGCAGGTTGCGATCTGGAGTCTGAAACGGTGATAGCTGGTTCGCCGAAATGGAACGCTGGAAGACATGGAGGACGAGCGGTGAAGACAAGAATGATTTTGCCGATCAGCTTTAAGCTGGCTCACCCTGAAGGGGAGGAGAGAGTAGTAGGTGATCTCGATATTAAAATCACTGAGGAACCGAATTTGAATGAGGTAGTGATGGTGTCTTATCCAAGTAAGTAAGCTCCGTAGCTTTATCGGATTCACCTCCTCACAAAAGGAGTTTAGAACGTAAGTTTGTTTCCGGAGAACCAGCTTTTTGAAGCAGGTTTTCGGTGTTTGTAAGCATGAAAAACCTCTGTCATCAATGGCGGAGGTTTTTTGTTGCTGTGCAGCTCGTGACTAATTGTGTGCTGGTTCGGGCAAGTCGAAATACTCACCTTTTGTTTTGTCAAGGGTTGTTGAGATAAGCTTGAGGTTTTCAGCCGATGCTTCAAGGCCGACAAACTTGGCCTGGATAGCTCGCTGTCTGTAAACAATAAATGTGTTTGCTACGTCCGGGTTGATGCTGTTAAGGTTTACTTCACTTGGCTTGTCGGTCAGCGAGGGAACGAATGTAACGCCGATATTTTTCAAATTAAGTTCTCTTCCGATACTCTCCAATTCCTTTTGCCTTGCTTCTTTGCTGTAGGCTGCTTCGTTTCCATACACGAAATAGACCTTCAAATACTTGCCTCGTTCCACGCTTTCCCGCTCCAGAAAGGCCAGCCACTTTCTTATATCTTCCCAACCAGGCTTGTTGCCCACGAAGTACAGAATGCCATGATAACGGCCATACTTGCAAACAGGGCAGGCCTTAGTTCCCTTGTCGGGCCCCCAGGCGTGAAAAGGGGTGAAGGAGGGGCTGTCTTCACCAATCTTCAGCCCGGACGCTTCTGCGGGCTGCTCATTGGTTGGGTAATTGGGAATATTGCGGCCAAGAATAATATTATGTTCAGCAACCTGCAGGTCTTTGTCCAGCAATACTCGGAGCACGCCACTCCCGCCCCTGTTTTCCATTTCCTTTCTTTTGGCACCTGTTAGCAATGGATCATCGTCGAAAACAAATGCGTCGATATAATATTCGTCGTCGACAGCAGACTCCTTGATCGAGGTGTGGATGTGGGCTGGCTCGTCTGTCTCCGGATAGGGGGCGGGCCGCACAGTGTAGATCGAATACCTGCCCGCCTCGTCTGTCTTCACCCAGCCCCGGATATGTCCATGTCTCCTTGCTTCTGCGGGCATGTCCTCAACCGGAGCGTAAAAACCTTGATTGTCCGTTTGCCAATAGTAGATAACAACCCCGTTGGCAGGAGTGATGCCATCAACTTTAAAGACTTTGCCGGTGACGAGCAGCTTTTGCCCTTCCTCGAACCAGCCAGCACTGGTGTCGGATGCGTCGATGGATGCTGGCATACCAACGAACATAAGCTCGCACCCGTCGCACCCACCTCCTACAATGGCTTTTTTAGCAATTTGTTTCTGACCGCTAACGTTGGGCTGACCCTGGCAGCTGAACAACCCCATTGTGAGGGTTGTCGCTATTAGTACCTGGCAAAAAGTTTTAGTTTTCATAGCCACAATTTCATGTGCCTTTTCCGGGAAACAAACCTGAATACGTTAACCTGATGACTTTTTGATTCAACCCGTGGACTATTTGAATTGACTCTTGAACGATGTCGAGTAATTTCTACTCATTCGTACTACCTCACCATTCTTCAGCGTGATATCGTAATCACCATTCAGGCGTGATTGGTAAGACTCAACTTCTTTTATATTGACAATGGTGGACTTGTGAATTCGGACAAATTGCCCCGGATTGAGCTGGTCACCAAGCGCTTTTAGCGTTTCGGAATGAAGAAACTTCCGTGTGGCTGTGTGTAGTGCGATGTAGGGGCTTGCGCTGCTGATGTAAAAAATATCATTCACATTTACTGCTGTTGTTTTTGCGCCACTGCCTACCATCACAACGGATAAATAGCGATTTTCCGATGGCACTTTTGGCTTCTCTCCATCCAGGCGACTGAACACCAGCGTTGAAATGCCATAGATGAGAAGGCACAGGTAGGTATCCTCAGAAAATGAATATTTGAGCAGGTTGATAAACGAATAAGAATGATTCAGGAAAATGGAATATGCTGTTGAGATGATGAATGCAAAAGACACAAGGTGTACCAGGGTGGCCAGGATGGTCAGGACTGCGAGAAAAGCTAATTTGACCTTTCTGGAAAATCTGTTAGAAAATTTTCCGATAACGTAGCCTTGTAGAACGGAGACCGGAAAGAAAACGAACCAAAAGCCTTTATGAAGGATGGACTCAGAGAAGTAAAAGTGGTAGTCATTTATATAAGCATGAAGGTAATCCTGTATGAGCCTGAGGAGCACCGCAAATACCATCAGCAGCCCTGCGACCTTCACTATTTTCCAGCGCTGTGAAGCCCAAAAATCACCCTCTGATGATGCCATATCAAAAATCACCGTTTTCAACATTCGGAGTAAGGTAAAAATAAAATGGCAGACGTTCGCCTAAATTGGAGAACCCAAGTGCCTCAAAGTGAACTTTCCTGTTCAAAAAAAATGCTTTCGCTCTGCTGGCACTTTTATTTAGTAAGAAAGCGATCTATCTTATGTTTCAACACTTTTGGCGATGAACACCTACAAACTGCTTCCAGCCGTCCTTTCGGTCATTTTCTTTTCCTGCACCGATACCCGTAAAGCGGAAGAGCCCTACACGCCCCTCACTTTCGAAACCAAATTTGATGGACAGCTATTCCTGCCAGAAGGCTGGGAGTCTACCTTGTGGGCAGAATCGCCGCAGTTTTATAATCCCACCAATATGGATGTTGACGCCAGAGGTCGTATTTGGGTGACAGAGGCGGTGAACTATAGAAACTTCAATAATGACCCGGAATCGCACCTTCACTTTGAAGAGGGCGACAGGGTGGTTATCCTTGAGGACACCGACGACGACGGGAAGGCTGATAAAACCAAGGTTTTTGTGCAGGACAAAGACCTGGTGGCTCCGCTAGGCATTGCTGTGATAGGTAACAAAGTGATTGTTTCCTGCGCACCCAACATCATTGTGTATACAGATGAGGATGGCGACGACAAGCCAGATAAAAAGGAAATCTTTCTTACAGGCTTTGGTGGATTGGACCACGATCACAGCCTGCATTCCGTTGTCGCTGGCCCGGATGGTAGTTGGTATTTCAATACCGGGAATGCCGGACCTCACCATGTGACCGACAAGACTGGTTGGGCGCTTCGGTCGGGCAGCATCTACACAGGAGGCACACCCTACAACAAAGAAAATAAGCCAGCTCAGGTAAGTGACGACGGCAAGGTGTGGGTAGGCGGTTTGGCGCTGCGAATTGGCCCCGACGGCAAAGGGCTGGAGGTACTGGCCCATAATTTCAGAAACTCCTATGAGTTGGCGGTAGACTCCTATGGCAATATGTGGCAGAACGACAACGATGATGAGGTAGTGGCCTGTAGGGTAAGCTGGGTCATGGAGGGTAGCAATGCGGGATATTTCAGTGCCGACGGTAGCCGGACATGGAAAGCCGATCGCAGACCCGGCCAGGAGATTTTTACAGCCCACTGGCACCAGGAAGACCCTGGAGTGCTTCCCGTGGGTGACCGCACCGGAGCCGGCGCACCTACTGGCGTGGTGATGTATGAGGGTGATGCATTTGGCGATATGTTTCGGGGCATGTTCTTAAGTGCTGATGCCGGGAGGAATGAGGTTTTTGCCTATCAGCCCAAACCAACGGGGGCTGGCTATACTTTCGCTAGAAAAGATTTAATTTCTTCGGTCGGTACATCAACCGAAGATTACGTGTGGAATGATGTGGGGCCTGATGAAACAAAGCTATTCCGACCCAGCGATGTGTCGGTAGGCACGGACGGAGCCATTTATGTGGCTGACTGGTACGACCGCATTGTAGGAGGTCATCAAATGACCGACGAAAAAGGCTACGGCAGGATTTACCGGATTACACCCAAAGGAAAAAAACTTCCCAGGCCTGTATATGATTTGACCACTACGGCTGGCCAAATGGAAGCGTTGAAAAGCCCGGCCATTAACGTGCGAAATCAGGGATTTGTAAAATTGGTTGAGCAGGGCGAATCGGTATTGCCGGAAGTAAAGCAGCTTCTTAGCGACAGTAACTCATTTGTTCAGGCAAGGGCTGTTTGGCTGATGGCTCAACTTGGGGAAGAGGGCGTGGAAGAGGTCGAAGACATATTGACCGCTCATCCATCCCCCTCGCTTCGTGTAGCAGCCTACAGAGCTTTAAAGAAGGACGAGAGCAATATCATGACTTACGCAAAGATCGCTCTCGATGACCCTTCTTTCGCAGTTTTGAGAGAAGTGGCCATTTCTATGAGAGACATATCCTGGGATAGATCACGGGAAATTCTGGTGGCGCTTGCAAGTCGATACGATGGAGCAGATGCCTATTATTTAGAGGCGTTGGGCATTGGGGCCCTAGGCAAAGAGCCCGACCTGTACATGGCTCTGCTTGAAAAGCAAAATCCAGTGGCAGCCAACTGGTCGCCTGCTTTTGCCAACATAGCCTGGAGGTTGCATCCTGATGTGGCGGCAACTGCCTTTGCTGAAAGGGCGCTGGCGACTACCCTGCCAGATGACCAAAGATCGAAAGCCCTCGTGGCTTTGAGCAATATCAACAACACCGATGCTGTAAAACTCATGGCCGATTTGGCAGCCTCACCCTCGAAGGAAGTGGCTGACGAGGCAGCGTGGTTGCTCAATTACAGAAAGTCCAACAGCTGGTTTTCACTGGTGAACTGGGATGAACTTGAGAGGGAAATACTGCCTGCGCAAAGTCAGGTTATGCTTGATCAGAAGGCAATAATTCTCAGTGAAGAAAAGACAATGGACGAAAAAAAGGCAGCTATCCGCTTGCTTGCGCAAGATGCCGAAGGAGGGAAAATGCTCATCGCTCTTGCATCAGCGGCCCAACTCACAGCGCCTTTGATGGCGGAGGCAGGCAAAACAATCTTCAGCAATCCTGACCAGTCCGTGAGGACAATGGCTGGAGAGTATTTCAAAGAATTAGCTACTTCTGAAATTTCCTATGAGCGGATAACCGCATTAAGAGGAGTTGTTTCAAAAGGAAGAGACCTTTTTGTGCAGAAATGCACCACTTGCCACAAAGTAGGCAGCACTGGCATGGAGGTTGGTCCCGACTTGAGTAAGATAGGGTCAAAATTTGATCAAAGCGGCTTGCTCAATGCTATTTTGGAACCCAGCGCAGCCCTCGCTTTCGGCTATACGATGGTGGAAGTGAAAACCAAAGACGACAATTCGTATTTCGGATTTTTGGTGTCGGAAGGAGAAACGACCGTACTGAGAGACGTAGCAGGCAAGCCAACTGTTATTGACTCGAAAGAGGTGGTCTCCAAAAAGCCTATGGCTACCAGTATTATGCCCAGCGGCCAGGCTTTGGGATTGAATGAACAAGATTTGGCTGATCTGACCAGTTATTTGCTTACTCTTAAGTAGCCTATTAGTTGGTAATTGGAATTTACACATTGAGAGCTGGTTGGCTGAAAGTGACTGCCAGCTCATTCTTGTTTGATTTCTACTCTTCCGTCGATAACTTCGACTTTTACAGAACGGTACCATTAGACTTTAAAACATCCTTTACCATGAATAAACTATCCAAATTTACTATTTCGCTATTGAGCCTTGTGCTCCTCGTAGCTATTGATACTGCCCACGCCCAGGAGGCCAATCCACTTGAGGGAAGATGGAACTTAAAGATTACTAAGGATGGAGAAGAGCTCAGCTCCTGGCTGGAAATTGAGCACTCAGGTAGCCATACGCTGGTGGGCAGGTTTTGCTATGCTTTTGGTAGTGCCCGGCCTATTGCTGAGGTGAAGGCAAAAGACGGGAAGTTCAATTTTGCTATTCCTGTGCAATGGGAGCCGGGCGAAGGTGACATGGCTTTTGAAGGTCAGCTAGCGGGTGGCCAACTGAAAGGTACCATGCGCTATACTGACGGAAAGAAATATAATTGGACAGGCACAAGAGCTCCCAAGCTGGCTTATGTAGACAACCCCGAATGGGGCGAGCCCATCACCCTGTTCAATGGTCGTGACCTGAGTGGATGGCATGCCATGGGCGAAAATCAGTGGAAGGTGGTGTCTGGTGTACTGACAAGTGAAAAGTCAGGTGCCAACCTGGTGTCTGACCAAAAATTCAACGATTTTAAACTGCATCTCGAGTTTCGTTATCCGGAAGGAAGCAACAGTGGCGTGTACCTCCGGGGTCGCTACGAAGTACAGATTGTAGATAGCTATGGAATGGATCCATCCAGCGGGTTGCTGGGCGGCATTTACGGCCTGATTACACCTAACCAAATGGTGGCGAAAAAGGCCGGTACTTGGCAGTCATACGATATCACGTTAATAGGCAGGAGGGTGACAGTAGTGCTCAATGGCAAAACAATTATCAGCGACCAGGCCATTGCCGGCATGACCGGTGGTGCTCTTGATAACAACGAGGCTGAACCAGGACCGCTAATGTTTCAGGGAGATCATGGAGCTATTGAATTCAGAAACATTATTATTACTCCCAGGGTGGAAGGTAAAAAATCAGAGTAAGGTCACTAAAGCTCCGCTGGCCATAAAAAAGCCGTTTCTCAGACCGGGGAAACGGCTTTTTCTTCTTACTTCAGAATAAATCCTTTAGGTTAAAGTTCAGCTCTTTGAGCACGGATGACGTGACTATGCCTTCGCCTGCCAGGTACAGCGTGGGCTTTACCCAGTCTGTAGAATAATAAATTTCCAACGTTTGGTTGGCTGGATCTAGAATCCAGTATTCTAAGACACCGAATTTTTGATAGGCGTTCTTTTTTTCATACCTGTCCGTATAGCTATTGGAGGGTGATATTACTTCGACCAGAAGCTCAGGTGGCCCTTCAATACCCCGCTCTGTTACATAGGCACTTTGGCTCTTTGAGAGAAAAATAAGATCAGGTTGAAATACATTTCTATTATCAATATAAAGATCGAGCGGAGAGAATAGAACCAGTCCACCTACCTTCTTGCTGCAAGCTTTAATAACATCATTTAGGTTGCTTAATACGATTTGGTGTAAAGGGGTAGGTGATGGGCTCATGATCAGTTCTCCATTGATTAATTGGCATGGAGTATTTGTCTCTCCTAAAAGGAGATAATCATCAACAGTCCAATCTTTCGTTTTATCAATCTTTGCTGTTTCCATAATCAAGAGCAACTAAGATACAAAACGATGCAAACATCTAAAAGTGTTTCCAGCCTTGTGCTTTTAGCTCAACCGCATTGCTGTTTTTGGTAATCAAATGCCTGCCCTCTTTGGCGTCAGTCATATAGCCAATAAAGTGGATGTCCATGTGGTTTTTCAGCTTTTCAAAATCCTCCTGACCAATGGTGAACAAAAGCTCATAGTCCTCTCCACCATTCAGAGCGCAGGTAATGGGGTCAAGCTGGAATTCTACGGCTGTGTTATAGGTCAGCGTGTCGATAGGCAGTTTGTCCTCATAAATTTTTGCGCCCAGCCCCGATTGCTTGCAGAGGTGAAAAAGCTCCGACGCCAGCCCGTCTGAAATGTCGATCATTGAAGTAGGTACGATGTTCAGCTCCCTCAATTCATGGATAATGTCCATGCGTGCTTCCGGCTTAAGCTGCCGCTTGACAATGTAATCGTAAGGACCAAGGTTAGGCTGCATACCCGGATTGGCTTTGAAAACCTGCTTCTCCCGCTCCAGCACTTGCAGGCCAATATAAGCACCCGCCAGGTCGCCTGTGGTGCATACTATGTCACCCTTTTTGGCGCCGCTTCTCAGGCTTACCTTTTCCGGGTCAGCTTCACCAATAGCCGTAACAGAAATTACCAGTCCCGATGCTGATGACGTGGTGTCTCCGCCTACCAAATCAACTTTGTAGTTTTCACATGCCATCCTGATGCCTTCATAAAGCGCATCGATGGCCTCAAGCGAAAACCTGTTGCTCAGCCCAATGTTGACTGTGATCTGCGTGGGAATACCATTCATAGCCGCAATGTCCGACACATTTACCGCCACTGCCTTGTAGCCAAGGTGTTGCAAAGGCATGTAAGAAAGGTCAAAGTGGATGCCTTCCATCAGCATGTCAGTAGACACAAGCATCACTTTGTCGCCCGTTTTGACGATAGCTGCATCGTCGCCAATCCCCTTCAAGGTTGATGCATTATTATTTTTGAACCGATCGCTGATCCTGTCGATAAGGCCAAACTCGCCTAGCTCCGCTAGTTCTGTTCTTTTGGGTTGTTCACTCATGATTATCTTATTTCCTGGCAAAGCTCCACCAACACACCGTTTGTTCCTTTTGGGTGTACAAAGCACACCAACTTGTTGTCAGCGCCTTTTTTTGGTTCTTCATTCAATAGCACAAATCCTTCTTTTCGAAGGCGCTCCATCTCGGTTTTTATGTCATTCACTTCAAAAGCCACATGGTGAATACCTTCTCCTCGTTTTTCTATGAACTTTGAAATGGGGCTCAGGTCGTTAGTGCCTTCAAGCAGTTCTATTTTGGTGCTCCCTACCTTGAAGAACGAGGTCATTACACCTTCGGAGGCCACTTCTTCGCTCTTATACGGAGCAACACCCAAAAGCTTTTCGTAAACAGCATTCCCCTCACTGAGGTTTTTTACAGCAATTCCAATATGTTCTACGTTGGTCATTCAAGTGGAGGGTTGTTTGAAACCGATGGCCGATTGATTACTTTTGCAAAGTTGAAGAAACTTTTCTTCTTACGGAAAAGTTTCTAGTAATGCTGATTTATAGATCACTTGCTATAAAAATGCGTTAGGAGCTAGTATCAAACATTGATGTTTGGATGGAAATAAGAACCGATGTGCATGCCGATGCTGCCAGGGTACAAAATGAAATAAAGACCTACCTTGGCCTCAAAAGCAGCGAGTTGATTTTTGAGTATACTACGTTGGAGGGAGGTAAGGCCAAACTGGATCTTATTACCGTCAACCCCCGACACAATCAGTCGTTTCTGTTTCGCACAGAGATTGGGCTTGACAAAGTAGAGGCTCTCATCAAAATGCTCGACTATGTCAAGAGCTATCGTGAAAAGGAGTACAGCTACACCATTCAGTGGGTTTCCAAGGAAATGCGTGAGCTTCAAACTTCTTACTTCCGGGCCAAAAACATGTATGATGCGCTCGACAAATTGTATTACGGACGAGATGTGAACACAATGACAGTTTACAGTTGCGTTTTGAACCCAATGACTTAAAATTATGAACATAGGTATCACTGACATAGCCAAAAATAAGATTGTTGAATTCCGTGAGAAGGAAGGACACACTAACGACCACAACATCCGTGTGGCAGTGCAGGGCGGCGGCTGCTCGGGTTTGATGTACAACCTGGAGTTTGATTCAGAGTTGAAACCAACTGATGAAATCTTCGAGGACAAGGGAGTTAAGATTCTTGTCGACAAGCGCAGCCTGCTTTATTTGATAGGTACCACGCTTGACTTCAGCGACGGTTTAAATGGCAAGGGATTCCACTTTGTGAACCCCAATGCGACCCGCACCTGTGGTTGTGGGGAGAGTTTCGCTGTTTAGCCCCTTGAGCCTGGAATGTGAAAATATAAGGCCGTTAATTGACGGCTTTTTTTATTCCTCCAAGTGCTCCTCTGCCAGCTTTATTTCTTTTTCCATTCTATTGAAAAACTTACTTCGCTCTTTCTCAGCAGTGCTACTGATCAGGGAAGACTTATTGATCAAATTGGCCAGGTGATCTTCAGTAGACCGGCAGAAAGAAGGGTCGGACGTAGAAAGGATGTTGAAAGTGTTGTATGTTAGGAATGCCACCCGCTTGTCGCTCATTTTGAAAAATATAGAATTGTCGGCGATCAGAATTTCATTTTTATAGAGGCTGAAGGCCCCTCCCTGTTCTCCAGGCTTAGTCGATTTTGATCCTACCTCCGCAAAATGCCTGATATTGCCTATCATATCATTGAGCTGGCCAAGAATGACTTTGTAAGACTTGCTGTCCTCGAACAGTCCGCACTCAAGATAGAACTGAAGCTGCTTGATCACCACAATGATCGTTTCGTCGCTCCATATTTCAGTGCTGGGTATCTTAGAGTAAAGCGACCAGATTTTATCACCTATTCCCTTGAGCACACCCGAGACATGGGAGGAAGAAAACTTCTTGTTTTCGAGCTCGGGGTAGCGAAGCACTGTCTTCATCCAGAAAAACATCTTAAATGCAGCCAGCTCAGGATAGGGGAAATAATAGAAGATGGGAATGTCTTTGGCGCAATACACTAACTCCTTATCAGGGAAACTGTTGATCGTTTCCAGGTTGCCTTTTATGCTTTCCAGGTATTTTTCGAAAGTAAAGCCCGTGGTGGATACCTGCCTTACGTGGAACATGACAGTTTCTGACGTCTGAGCCAGCAGGGCGTCCAGCGAAATGCCAAACTTATTGGAAAGCAGAGTGACTTCTTCAATGCTGAGGAGAGTCTCTCCCCGAATTCTCCTGTAAGCGCTGTCTCTGCTGATATTTAACAAATCGGCCAGTTCTTCTGCAAAGGCGATATTGGCCGGGAGCTTCAGTCGGATTTGTCCAAGGAACGACGCTTGTATGTTGGGTGTTTCACTCAAGGTTTGAAGGCTGATAAGTATTGAAATTGTCGTTTTCGACCCTCTAATATCTCCATTTGGACATGGATTTGCAAAAAATGCAAATCCTATCTCCTGCTGACTCCTGCTGTTGGATTTTTTGCAAATCATTCTTTTCCTGTCAGCACACAACCGGATGACATTCATTTCGCTATTCCCTTACTTTGATATCATCAAACGAAAAAGGAAGCCGGTGGAGTGGTTATTTTTTAAACCCACACTTATTTTTTAAAACCGCCATCTAAGGTTATCAGCTATTCCGCCGGCACCTTTTGTTTCGGGCTACTAAACAAAAATATTATGGAAGCTAATTATGATATTTCGGTAGTGACGATCTTTTACTTTTTGGCTGCAATGGCTATGTTGCTTGTAGTTAAATTTCACTTTCCCCAGAGATTTTTTCTTAACCAGCTATCCAGATTATTCAAAATTCACAGGCTGTTTTTCTAACAAGTATTGGCCGGAGGACAAAGCTCTAATCCGCATAAATTCATTTATTATTGCAAAAGGGTTATTTTAATGCCATCTGAATGGGAAAGAAATTGCTATGCGCCCTGTCTTTGCTTTTTTGTGTGATGCTTGCTGAAGCGCAGATTACACAAACTGTAACTGGGACAGTGATTGAGAAAGAAACCAAACTACCACTTCCTGGTGTCAATGTTTTGCTGGCGGATACGCTTGGAGCTGTAGGCACCGTCACGGATCTGAATGGGGTGTTTATTTTGAGAAATGTGCCGCTTGGCAGGCGTTCTTTCAGGTTTTCGTTTATCGGCTATAAAGAGACATCACTCAGCAACATCCTGGTTACTTCCGGTAAAGAGCTTTCACTTGCTGTTGAAATGGAGGAGTCGGTGGAAGCACTGCAGGAAGTTGTCATTCAGGCATCGGCAAGCAACGAGCCAATGAACGACATGGCAGTTGTCAGCGTCAGGGCTTTTACGGTAGAAGAAACCGACCGATATGCTGGAAGCCGGGGCGACCCGGCCCGTATGGCGTCCAACTTTGCCGGCGTTCAGGGTGCCGACGACTCACGGAATGATATCGTTATCAGAGGCAATTCCCCACAGGGTGTACTCTGGCAACTTGAGGGCATCAATATCCCGAACCCCAACCATTTTTCCATTCCGGGCACAGCCGGTGGGCCGGTGAGTATTATAAACAATAAGATCCTGGCCAACTCCGATTTCTATACCGGGGCTTTTCCCGCCGAATATGGCAATAGCATTGCGGGTGTTTTTGACCTGAGAATGAGAAATGGAAACAACCGAAGGCACGAGTTCAGCGGGCAGCTGGGCTTTTTGGGTACGGAGGTTTTTGGGGAAGGACCACTTTCGAAGAAGCATACCTCTTCTTACCTTTTTAATTACCGGTATTCCACCTTGTCGCTGTTCAGTAGCTTGGGAATTGATATCGGCACATCAGCAGTCCCCAAATACCAGGACATGGCCTTTCGTTTGAATTTTCCTCTGAAAGGCGGTGGGAGCATCTCAGCTTTTGGCATTGGTGGGGATAGCGACATTGATATCCTGATCAGCGAGCAGAAAAAGCCGGAGCGTAACTTGTATGGTGAAAACGACCGGGATCAGTATTTCAGTACCAAAATGGGCGTAACGGGACTCAGCTACACAAAGCCACTTAGCAGCAACACTTTAATGAAGGCAACGCTGGCGGCCTCTGCTGGTAGTCAGGATGCCCAGCACTATTTTATCTACAGGCATGTGGATGCCGAAGGATTTTATGCTGTCGATTCCCTGCCTCAGATTCTTGGCTATCAGTTCAACCAGGCAAAATATTCAGCAATTCTCACCTTTTATCAAAAGCTGAACGCAAAAAACTCTCTTGTTTACGGCTTCAACAACGACCTGTACAGGTTCAACTTTCTTGACAGCGCAAGAGTGCTTCAGGATAGTGGAGTCGACTTCAGTGAGTTTACGACAAGGTGGAACTCGCAGGAGCAGGCTGTCCTTCTTCAGCCCTATGTGCAGTGGAAGCACAAGTTCAACGACAGACTGAGCTTGGTATCGGGGCTGCATAGCCAATACTTTAGCCTCAGCAAAAGCTTTTCACCCATAGAACCAAGAGCAGGGGTGGCCTGGCAAATGGGAAAAGGTCAGAGCCTCAATGCAGGAGTAGGGCTTCATAGTCAAATACAGCCAACCTACCTTTATTTTTATTCCAAGCCGGGGGCTTCAGGTCTTTACAATCGGGAGATGGACTTTACAAAGAGCATTCATTATGTGGCTTCGTATGCTAAGATGGTTACTGCCAATATCCGGTTCAAAACCGAAGTGTATTATCAGTACTTGTTTAATATTCCTGTTGAGAGAAACAGCTCCTCTTTTTCTCTGGTCAACACGGGGGCAGGCTTTTCCCGATTCTTCCCCGACTCCCTGGTAAACACAGGGAAGAGTAGAAATTATGGCATAGAATTTACACTCGACAGGGCTTTTACGGGTGGTTATTTTTTCCTGCTCACCACTTCCCTGTTTGAATCAAAATACAAAGGCAGCGATGGTGTGCTGAGAGACACTGACTTTAATGGGAATTATGCAGTCAACGCACTTTTCACAAAAGAATGGACTATCATGAAAGACAATTTGATTGGCCTGGGAACCAAAATCACCACCGCTGGGGGTAGAAGGTATGGTCCGGCAGACCCTGTAGCTTCGGAGAGAGAAAAAGAGGTGATTTATGTTGACGAAACAAGAAATTCACTTCAATTTCCGCCTTATTTTCGAGCCGATATTCGCATCAACTACCGCATTAACAGACCAAAGCTAAGCCACGAGATTGCAGTGGACCTTGTCAACATATTGGGCATCAAAAATGTGCTGAAGTTAAGCTGGGCACCTGATCAAACCGACCCTTCTGCTGACCCCATTCGCAGGGAATATCAACTCGGGTTTTTACCGCTGTTTTACTATCGGGTAGATTTTTCGCTTTAATCGAAGCGACCGTGCTCGGCGGCTGATGGGTTTTGTCTAAGGCTGGTAAGAAATTGTTGAGTTGGTATAAACGGAAAAAATAGCTTTTGAGCTGTAATATCCTTTATTTAAAGGCTACTAATTCAATATACTGAACCATTAATCAAACTAATTATGAAACGTTTATCTTATTTGGTCATCATTTTGGCCCTCACTTGCACCGGAATTTCAACCGCTCAGGCCCAGAATGTTGACGATATACTGGCTAGCTACTTCGAAATCACGGGTGGGCTTAGCAACTGGAAAAACCTGAAGAGCATGAAAATGACCGGTAAAATGCTGCAGGGTGGCCTGGAATTCCCAGCTGTTATGTCGCAGAAGTACCCCAACAAGTTTAGAATGGATATCGACATTCAGGGAAAGAAGATCATTCAGGCTTACGACGGAAAAGAAGGATGGATGATCAATCCACTGGCCCAAATTACTGAGCCCAAAGTGCTTACTGCCGAAGAGGTGAAAGAAATGGAAGACAACCAGATGGAAGATGAGTTTATTGACTACAAAAGCAAAGGACACGCTGTAGCATTGGACGGAGAGGAGAACATTGAAGGAACTGATTGCTTTAAAGTGAAGCTCACGAAGAAAAGTGGGGATATTGAGTATCACTTTTTCGATAAAGACAATAACGTGCCTATTATGGTCAGAACTTTTGCCAAATCAGGCCCTACTGAAGGTCAGCCAGTGGAAACTTTCATGAGTGACTACGATGCTGTTGGTGATTTTATGCTTCCGTTTTCGATGACGACTAAGTTTCAAGGTCAAACTGTGATGCAGATAGTTGTAGACAGCTACGACCTGAATGCCACATTGGACGACTCGGTGTTTGCACTTCCTAAATAATATCCTGAGGCCTGCGTTCCAGCGGGCCTCTGTATTTCCTGCATTCAGTTAACCCCATTTCTATGAAAAAACTTATATCTGTGTGGTTGCCTGTTCTGGCGGCCATTGTCATATCTCCGTTTTCTCTATTTGCCCAGTCTTCTATAAAAACGAGTGACCTTTTTGGAGACATCAGGGCACGCCACATTGGCCCGGCGCTGATGAGCGGAAGAATTTCTGATATCGACGTGGTCAACAGCAAGCCCGAAGTAATTTATGTCGGAGCCGCCGGAGGGGGTGTATGGAAATCACAGAGTGCCGGGGCTTTGTTTACACCGGTTTTTGACGAGCATACCCAATCAATTGGCAAGGTGACCATTGATCAAAACCACCCCGACACTGCGTGGGTCGGAACGGGCGAAACCTGGGTAAGAAACAGTGTGTCGGTTGGCGATGGCATCTACAAAACCACTGACGGAGGTTCTTCATGGAAAAACATGGGGCTGAAAGACTCCGAAAGGATCAGCGATATTATTGTTGACCCCACCAATTCAAATACCGTGTATGTGGGCGTGCTGGGCCATCTTTGGAATGACCACGAAGAGCGTGGGGTTTATAAAACAACCGATGGTGGAGAAACATGGCAAAAGATGCTTTATGTCAACCCTCAAACTGGCTGTGCTGACCTCACAATGGATCCGGAAGATCCAAATACACTGTATGCAGCCATGTGGGACTTCCGCCGTACGCCGTATTCGTTTAGATCAGGAGGGCCGGGAAGTGGATTACATAAAACTACCGATGGCGGCAAGACCTGGACTAAAGTAACCCAGGGCCTGCCTAAAGGCACACTGGGCAGGCTGGCAGTGGAAATTGCGCCGTCTAACCGCAATATTATCTACTTATCAGTGGAGGCGGACAGGGAAGAGGAAAAGGGACTCTACCGGTCTGATAACGCCGGTGAATCATTTACCCTCGTCAATGGCGACTTTAACAATAAAGTGAGGCCTTTCTACTTTGCCAGGTTGACGGTTTCTCCTTCCAACGAAAAAATTGTTTATAAATGCGGGCTGCAATTGATCATGTCGGAAGACAGCGGTGCTACCTTTAAAATCATCGACAGCGGCATGCACTCCGACATCCATGCTGTGTGGATTCATCCTACCGATTCAAAATTCAATTTGGCAGGCACTGATGGCGGGCTTTACAGAACGCTCGACAATGGGAATACATACACGATGTTCATGAACCTGCCGCTGGCACAATACTACCATGTGAGCGTTGATATGGAGGAGCCTTTTAATATTTATGGTGGGCTTCAGGACAATGGCTCGTGGAGGGGGCCATCCAAAAGTCAGGGAGGTATAGCCAGCAAAGACTGGCAGTTTGTGCTGGGGGGCGATGGCTTTGCTGCCCATGTCGATTCAGAAGACAAAAATGTAGTGTATGCCGAAGCTCAGGGCGGCGAGATAAGCCGGGTGAACCTACTCTCTGCTGACAGCAAAGATATCAAACCTTACCCAAGGGTAGGCGAAGCGGAGTTTCGTTTCAATTGGAATGCGCCGATTCACAAAAGCCCGTCAAACCCGAAACGACTTTACTTTGGTAGCCAGTTCTTGTTTATGTCGGAAGACAAGGGAGAATCATGGAAGCGACTTTCTCCCGACCTGACCACCAACGACCCAACCCGTCAACAACAAAAGCAATCTGGCGGCCTTTCGACCGACAACTCAGCGGCTGAAAACAACACAACGATTTTTGCCATTGCCGAGTCGCCGCTCGATGAAAAACTGATTTGGGTAGGTACTGATGATGGCAACCTGCAGGTAACCACCGATGGAGGAGCTACATGGACAAATGTTTCTCCCAACATCTCAGGATTGCCCGCTAAAAGCTGGTGTACGAGCGTGGAGCCTGGTCACTTCGATAAAAACACCATATATGTCACGTTCGATCACCACCGGATGGGCGATATACAACCTTACTTGTTTAAGAGTGCTGATCTTGGTAAAACATGGGTTTCACTTGCAACACCTGATATTTCTGGCTATGCCTTGTCGGTGCGGGAAGATTTAGTGAATCAAAATCTCATATTTCTTGGCACTGAATTCGGGCTCTACATTTCAGTGGACGGCGGATCAAATTGGGGTAGGTTCTCCAACAACGTGCCGAAAGTTGGCGTCAGAGACATGGTGATTCACCCAAGGGACAATGCCCTGGTTTTAGCAACCCATGGCCGGGGTGTTATCATCATCGATGATTTGCCAGCGCTGAGGGCACTTACTCCGGAGGTCATGGACAAACCTTTTACTTTTTTTGATAGTCCTCAAGCCTATACTTCAGGCTTTGATTTTGGTGGTGGTTGGTTTGGTGGAGCAGGCGAATTCGTGGGGCAGAACCCTAATGAGGCTCCTCGTATTATCTACTTTCAGCAGAAGCGACATGTATTCGGCAAAATGTTCATTCAGGTGTTTGATGAGGCGGGTGATATGATCAAGGAACTTCCGGCTGGCAAGTCGGCCGGTGTCAATATTGTGGACATGCCCACCAGAATGGATAAGCCAAAGGCAGCTCCGACCAACAACCGGATGTCGCTGATTGGTAATGTATTTGGCCCTGACCTGCCTGGCGGCACCTATAAGGCAGTGGTGACGAAGGGCAAGGAAACGTTTGAGACTACTTACACTGTTGGCTACGACCCCAAGTCGCCGCACTCTGTCGAAGACCGAAAGCTGCAGGAGCAAACTGTGCGGAAACTTTATGACATGACAGAGCAGATGGCCTGGGTATACGATGTGTCTTCGAAGTTGCAGCAGCAAGCTGAAGATTTGGCCAGGAGCCAGCCTAAGCTGGCAAAGAAGGCAACAGCCTACGCCAGGTCGGTTCAGGCATTTAAAGACAATCTGGTGTTCCTCGGAGGGGATTTCTATGTCAATGAGGACGAACGACTCAGTGAGAAGATAAGTCAAATTTATGGTACAATCACCCGCTATCCCGGCAGTCCTTCACAGTCTCACCTGGATAGAATAGCCACGCTGGAAGCTGATTTTAAAGTCGAACAGCTGAAGTTTGATGCCTTGACTGGCGAAGAGCTGCAGAAATTAAATTCGGCTGTTGAAAAAGCAGGAGCAGAGGCACTGAAGGTGCCGAGTTTTGAGGCATTCAAAGCGAGTGAATAAATGAAAAACTGCCCTGTTTGCTCCAAAAGTGAAAGCAGGGCAGTTATTTATCACTAGTCTTCTTTTCTCACTTTAAACTTAGCTCACTGGAGTATTTCCGCCACCAGTTCTTATCGGTTGGGTTGTCGAATAAATGCACCCATTCACCAGGAGCCGGGGTCACGGTTTTTATTTTGTGTGTATCTGCCAATTCGTTTAACCATTTAATGGGCTCGTACCAACTGTGCAGGGCCAGGTCAAAAGTGCCCCAGTGGGTGGGGTAGAACTGCCCGCCCTGCAGCTGAAGAAAAGCTTCGACCGCCTCTTCCGGGTTAAGGTGAATATCGTGCCAGGCTGGGTCGTAGGCGCCAATCGGCATGAGCGACATATCGAATGGACCATATTTTTCCCCGATCTCAGAGTAACCATCAAAATATCCAGAGTCTCCCGCAAAGTAGATATTGCTTTCTCCGAACTTCAACACCCATGAGCACCAAAGGGTATTGTCTCGGGTAAACAGCCTGCCTGAGAAGTGGCGGGCTGGCGCCGCTGTGAAAGTATAGCCGTCGCCCTCGAAGCTTTCCCACCAATCTTTTTCAATAATATTTTCTTTCGGCACCCCCCAATGCTCCAGATGAGATGACACGCCAACTGGGACAATAAACTTTTTCACTTTACCCTTCAAGGCCAGGATAGTCGGGTAGTCGAGGTGATCATAATGGTCGTGCGACAGCACTACTGCCTCTATAGCTGGTAACTTTCCCGGGTCGATGGGCGACGGGGCATAGCGCTTCGGCCCCATCCATTGGAAGGGTGAAGCCCTTTCTCCCAGCATAGGGTCAAGCAGAAAGTATTTACCTCCGGCGTGAATGAGCACAGCTGCATGGCCAAGCCAGTTGAGGTAAATGCCGGTCTTGTCCAGCACATTGATGATGTCACGATTGGCCTCTTCAAATTTGTAAGCACTGGTTGGCGCTTTCTCTGTTTTTCGTCTCATGTACCGCCCCATTACATGAGGCATGTCTTTGAGAGACGCTGCGGTGGTGCTTACCGGGTTTTGAAACCTTCCTTTCTGGAATTGATCTGATCGATTGATGACCTCTTTTTCGGGGGCTTTACCGAAGCTTTTTATCATGCTAGCAATGTTTTACTTATGAAGACGATCAAAGGTCGGTTTTACTTTATTTTTCACTAAAGAGTGTTCGGCTATTCTTCTTTTTCTATCACGGCCGACTCGCAAATGTAGGTGGGGATGATACCCGTAGTTTTGATCCTCAAGTCTGCTTGCTCAGGCAAGATATTCCCCGTTAGCACAAGCACAGTATCCAGACCAAATTTGTTACCTCCAATAATGTCTGTGATCAGGGTGTCTCCTACCATGAGTATCTCATCTTTGCCAACCTTCATACCATTATTGATCGCATGCTCGTAAGCAAAATTGAACATTTGTGCGTCAGGCTTGCCAAACCTTATAAATTGTTTGCCCACAATAGTCTCCACCATATCGGCCAGGCTTCCTACTGCAATCGCCACCTCGTGTTTTGCTACGGGGTAGGCATAGTCCGTATTAGCTACAATAGCCGGAATATTCTTCATTCTCAGCAGATTCACCACTTTATTGATGTCATGGTTCCAATCAAATCCTTCGTCGTCGAGAAACACCAGCGCATTAATATCATCGGCGTTGTCAATATCCAGCTGGGAAATGGGAACTGTCTTCAAATCATTGGTTTCGATATAGTGAGCCGACTCTTCCGTGCCCAGAAAGGCAACCGATCCTTTTTTCACCTTCAGAGTAAGGTACTCCTTGGCAAGCATACCCGACGACACTATCCTGTCTTCTGTAATATTGGGTATACCAAGCTTTTGGTACTTTTCGGCCAGTTGCAGCGGGCTTCGGGAGGCATCGTTGGTGAGGATGAAATAATTGATGCCTTGTTCTTCCAGGTAGGTGAAGGTGTTTTCTATACCAGGGATGAGTCCTTTATAGTTTTTCAACACCCCAAATGCATCGAAAAAGACCGTTTTGTATTTTGAAACAACTGACTTAAAACTTCTAATACGCATCAACTACAGATTTAATGCCCGGCAGATCTTATCAGCATCAAAGGTCTTGTCCAGGCTGGGAAAATAAATTTCGAAGGCTTCCTGTCGCAAGCGACTGGAATAAAGCTCATGAAAGAAATAGCGACCATCTTTTACAACATAGTTGAGGATGAAAAAGCGGTAGGCTTCCTTCATGAATAAAACTTCATCTTTGGATAATGGGTAAACTGCATGATAGGCTTTAAGGAAAATCAAGAAACGATCTTCCATCAACGGATCAATCAGATAGCTAAAGATAGTACGATCTCCGATATCTGACGTTACCCGGCTGAAAAAGTAGAAGTCCATGACCCTGCTGCTCATCCTAAACCAGTCGTAGTCCCAGCGGGAATAAAACCGAAAGTCCTTGGTGACGGAGAAGTTTCCGATGTTCCAGTCGATAAAAACAGGAATCGTATCAAAATTTTGAGCTTTCAGCTTATCGCTGTTCTCATAAAGCATTTCGCACTGCTGAAGAATGGTGTCTCTTTGACCACGGTATTCAAAGCGGCCAGGGGCAGTGTCTAGTATGTCCACCAGCTGATCAAGGTCGTCCTTGGCTTGCTTGAAGTTGCGGGGTAGCGTATTTCTGACTTTTTTACAGGCCTTGTGAAATTTGGCCAGCTCTTCACCCAAAATGCCAATTTGAGTCTCGTTAAGTCTTTTGGGAGGCTTTTGATCAATTTTTATGGGATTATAAAACACAACCCATGCATCCAGAAGGCTGTTTTGATACCGGTAGGTAAATAGCTGTCCGTGCTTGGTGAGTGACTTTGCGACAAAGTTTTCAAAAGGGTCGGGCAGGTTGTTGGCCAGGGCGTTGATGATGGTATGATCCTCTACAAAGTGCTGGTAACGCCCAAAATAGGAAAGCTTGGCAATCACCAGGCTGTCATCTTCTAGCTTTACTCGGTATACATAATTGGTAGAGACTTTTGCACTTATGTCCGCAATGGACTTGATGCATTGGCTGGGATCGTATTCGTGCCAGGCCTCTCTTATAATCGTTGTAAAATCAAAAAGTTTTTGCAATTGAATTAGGGTTATGTGTTGTTACAATGGTATTTGATTAATCTTATCAGCCTATAAAGCCATATGTATTATAATAACGTAATTGTCGCAGATAGTTGCAGTGCCACTTATTTAATCAGCGACATACCAAAAAGCACAGCCAGGAAGCCCATGATCACACTTCCAAGAAAATAAAACGCCGCCATCAGGTAATGGCCTGTGGTAATAAAGTTGATATTTTCGGCGGAAAAGGTTGAAAAGGTGGTGAATCCACCACAAAATCCCGTAGCGAGGAGAAGAAACATATCTCTGGTCATCCATTCAGTTTTCACGCCGGCGCCAATGAGTATGCCGATGATAAAGCAACCCAACACGTTGGCAGTGAAAGTGCCCAAAGGAAACTCCATTGGAAGCCATTTGGTGCCCGCAAGAGCCAAAAGGTAGCGCCCTATGCTCCCGGCGAAGCCGCCTGCGCCCACAAGTAATACCTCCTTCATGTTTTTGCCCTGCTGAATTTTTGATGCATATATTTTAGCAGCTGTGCGTAGTCGGTGTGCTCCTGCTGGCTCACGCTTATTTTCCTGCCGTCATCAAATATAAGCGTTACTTCCTTGTAAACCCCTCCTGCCGTTTTGATTGTCTCCTCCTTCCATTTTTGGAGATTCTTGCCTGTGTAGGTCAATTTTTTTCGCCTAATGGGGAAAAACACTTCAAAACGTTCTTTGGCCACTTTCACGTTTTTGAGCGACCAAATCACTTTGATAAGGATAGCCAGCATAATGCCTATAAGAATAGGAAGCAGCAAGCGACCCAGCCACTTCCACTGACCCATGTTAGGCAGTTGGTAATAAATAAGCCCGAGGAGGCCGCCGGCCACTACTTCAAAAACGGCAATACTGAAGTAAGTATTAATTTTAGGTTTGCAAACAATCATGGCGCAAAGTTACAAGGAAAACCTGTTTTTGAGCTCATCAAGGAATTGATTAGATGAATGGATGAGTTCAGGGAAAAAGATGTTAAATTCTTTTTCGAAAGAGTCGTAGTGCGCTTCAAGTGCTTTGTGGGCAAGCTCCATGTGCGAGTTGAATGAAGTGCGCCTCGACATGCCGGTAAGGGTCCATTTAATACCTTCTATGAATTGGTAGTTGTACAGCCAATTATCGGCGCTCATGTAACTCAGCATTTTTGAGGCTCTTGGTGGCAGGTCAGCTTCTCTCGATTTGGCCAACTTGTAGAAATCTTCAGTGAATGATTTCAAATCTTGTGAGTGATGCTTTTGCCAGTCCCTTGCCAGAAAGTGGTCGTAAAAAACGTCAACAATAACGGGGGCATAGTGCCCAAAATCTTCCCGCAGTTTTAACTTACTTTCTCTCACCACTTCGTGGGTATCTGTATAGGTGTCGATGTGCCGGTGGAGCATGATGCCAGTCTGGATGGGGGTAGGAAACTCTGTGAGCTGGTTACCTTTCACAAAGTCACCAATAAAGTTGCCCAGTTGAATGTCCCTTTCGGGGCCGGAAAGATGTATATGGGCCAAAAAATTCATTTCATTGACAGATTTTAGTCATTCCCCTGTTAGGTTTTTGTACTTAATGAATAAAGAAAAGCATTTTTAAAACAACTACGTGCTCCTGTTCGCTGATATCCTTTTAATTTCACATAATTTGTTATTTTTACTGGTTCACAACTCGGAAGCGAGTTAGTTCGACCTAAGCAGTACTAGTCAATCCGCCATGGGCACCGTTACAAGTCAGTATATGTCCCGTTCACAGCTCCAGATTTTGGTGCAGCTGGCCAAAATAGATGGGGTCGTGTCGCAGGATGAAATTGACCTGATTAGGCAGGTAGGAAAAGCCAATGGGCTCACTGAGGAAGATATTGCCACTGCCTTCGACGAGACTCATGAAGTAGGCAACCTTGCTGACCTTACAGACGACGAGAAGTACGAGTACATGTACCGTGTAGTGCAACTCATGAAGATTGACGGTCGACTATACAAGGAGGAGATCACCTATTGCGCCAAGATGGCCTCCAAAATGGGCTACAACGAAGATGTGCTGTACCATCTCATCACCAAAATCTATTCCGACCCCCACGTATCGGCCGACAAAGATGCATTGAAGAAAAAAGTGCAGAAATACCTCATCAAAGACTAGTACTCCGTTTCGTCTCTCTGGCGATACTCATAAAATAGCTGCAAGGCACTATTCTTCCCAGTCGTCGTCCTCCAGGGAGAATATATTGTCAACTTTCTCATTGAACACGTGGGCAATCTTGAGCGATAAGAGTGTGGAGGGGATAAATTTCCCGGTCTCAATAGAGTTAATAGTTTGCCGTGAAACTCCCACCTTGTCAGCCAGATCAGCCTGGGTGAAATTGTTCCTGGCTCGCTCTACTTTTATTGAGTTTGTCATGTAGCTATTCCTTTACCCTTAAATATTGAAACCACCCAATAGCAATTATGAGCGTGATTGAAAGATATTCAAATGCCGAAATGGAATACCAGCTATCTGTTTCAATGGAATAGCCCTCGTAGTTTTGAATATAATTAATCAACATTGTCGCTGTAGCGCCTAAAGGAACAGCTGCTGCTAATGACCTGAATTTGAGATAAGCAATTCTTTCATCATATACCTTCTCCCGTGAGAAAAAAATCATGACGAGGCCCATAGCAAGAGGAAAGCTGAGTCCTGCAAAGTCCATTATTTGATACTCTGCCAGTCTGTGAAAAAAGACGATGAGTCCAAAAAGGATGGTGACCCCACCGAGGGCTTTTGTCCAATACGGATATAGAAAGCTTGGAACAATCGATTTTTGCATGATTCACATATTTAGTCGTTAAAAGAAGACTAAAAGTAAAGTTAACTTTACATAAAGACAAATAAATTTGATTTTTATTATGATAAGCACATGTGAACACTGAAAGAGAGGGATAGCGACTGGGTGGTTACGGTTTTTAACTTCTCCGGTTAAATGGCTAACTTAAAGCATACTAAAAGTCTGATCATGGCATCTCTCACCCTTCGCATCAACAACAAAGACTACCCTATGGAGGTCGATCCGCAAATGCCTCTCCTCTGGGCCATTCGTGACTTCGCTCAGTTGACAGGAACCAAATTTGGCTGCGGCATTTCGCAATGCGGCGCTTGCACCGTCCATATCGATGGCGAGCCGGTTCGTTCATGTGTTACGCCAGTCTCGGGCGCCACGGGGAAATCAATAACGACTATCGAAGGTTTGTCGGCTGATAACGACCATCCTGTTCAGCAAGCGTGGCAGGAAGAGCAGGTGCCGCAGTGCGGGTATTGTCAGTCGGGCCAAATTATGACAGCTGCGGCCTTGCTGAGAAAGCATCCGCAGCCCAGTGAGGAGCAGGTCAGTGCTTATATGTCGCCCATCATTTGTCGCTGCGGCACTTACGTTCGCATAAAAAAGGCCGTTAGCAAGGCCATTGAAATCAACCAGAAAGCCTAGCCCATATGAAAACGATACCAACTAACACACAAGAAAGGTCAGGAAAGCTTCCCAGACGAGAGTTTCTAAGGCTAACTGCCGTTTCAGGAGCTTTTTTGGCAGTAGGCTGCTCGCCTGGGGTAGGTGGCGATTCCAAAATTACAACAATTGACCCTGCCGGGGGCTCCGACATATCCCTCAATCAGTTTGTTGTTATCAACACAAACGGGCGGGTGCTGCTTTACAACCATCGGCCAGAGATGGGGCAGGGTACGTTTCAGGCTATTCCTATGATACTGGCTGAGGAGCTGGAAGTGGATGTGGAGCAAATTGAAATATTGCCCTCGGCCGCTGATGAGAAAAGATATGGTAGCCAAATGGTCGTGGGAAGCAGGAGTATTCAGACAGAATATGCCAACCTCCGAAACATGGGAGCTGCCGCCCGTGAAATGCTGAAACAGGCGGCAGCTAACAGGTGGCAGGTGGAGGTGAGCGAATGCAAAGCCAGTCTGGGTGAGATCATCCATAACTCTGGCAAAAAGCTCACCTACGGAGAGCTGGTGGAGGAGGCTTCAAAACAGACGCCGCCGGAAAGCCCTCCGTTGAAAGCATCTGCTGACTTCAAGGTGATCGGGCAGTCTACAGCCCGAAGAGACATTCCGGTAAAGACAAATGGATCTGCTGTTTACGGACTTGATATTCAGGTGCCAGGAATGCTTTACGCCTCCGTGGAAAGGTCACCAGTGTTTTTGGGAAAGGTAATCAGCTTCAATGACGAAAAGGCTAAAGCGGTGCCGGGTGTAAAGGCGGTGGTGAAAACGCAAAGGAATGTATGGGGGCATACCAGAGAGGGTGTGGCCGTGGTGGCCGACAACTATTGGGCGGCGAACCAGGGAAGGAAAGCCCTCGAAGTCAAATGGGACACCGGCGGTCTTGAGAACAACTCGTCAGCTACTATCCTCAAGAAGTATAAAGCCGATGCCGCTAACGAGGGAGTTTCATTGGCGGAAGCTGGAAATGTGAGCAGCGTTGGTGGTGAAGGAAAAGTGGTGGAAGCGGCCTATGAAACGCCCTATCAGAGCCATGTTTGCATGGAACCAATGAATGCTACAGTGATCGTAAAGGATGGCAAAGCAGAGTTCTGGGGCTCAACGCAAAACCCAAACGGCATACGCTCACAACTGGCACGTCAGCTCAACATCGACCCTGAAAATGTAGCCATTAACTACACCTTTATGGGCGGCGGCTTTGGTCGTCGGTCGATGACGGACGTCGCCGAAGAAGCCGCTGATATTTCGTTGCAGGTAGGAGCGCCGGTTAAAGTGGTGTGGACCAGAGAGGACGACCTCACGCAGGGGCCTTTCCGGGCAGCGTCTTTGAATGTTTGCCGGGGAAAAGTGGCAGGCGGAAAAGTTGTGACGCTGGAGCATAAAGTGGTGGCTCAGGAAATCCAAAACCAGACTGGCGACAAAATGGAAGCTGGTCGGCAGCTCATGGGGGGCATCAATACAGAGTACGAGATTCCCAATTTCCGGATAAGTGGTGTGCTGCAGAAACACTATGTGCCGATTACCTATTGGCGGGCCGTGTATCACACCACCAACTGTTTTGCTCACGAGTCGTTTATCGACGAGTTGGCCATAGCCGCAGGAAAGGATCCGCTGGATTTCAGACTTGATATGCTTAAAAGCCACCCCCGATACACGAAGGTGCTACAAACTCTGGCAGAAAAAACTAACTGGTATGCGCCAAAGGAAGAAGGAGTCGGACGTGGAGTGTCTATTCTTGAGCGGTCAGGCGCATTTACCGGGATGGTCATTGAGGCGAAAAAGGAAAATGGAAAAGTGAAGCCGGTGAAAATCACCACCGTGGTGGATGTTGGCATCTGCGTCAATCCGGACACGGTACGGGCCCAAACCGAGGGCTCCATAGTGATGGGGTTAACGGCTACCTTCAAAAGCGGTATTAGGCTGGAGAACGGCGCAGTAGCGCAATCCAATTTCCACGACTACAACATGCTTGTTTTCGAAGAATGCCCACCTTGCGAAACCTACATCCTTCAAAATGAGGAAAAGCCCGAAGGCGCCGGTGAGTCCGGCCTGGCCAATGTGGCACCTTCGCTGTGCAATGCTATTTTTGATCTGACAGGGGTGAGGGTGAGGAAGTTGCCGCTGGATTTGGGGGCGATTGGGTAAAACTAATTCCTGGATAGTTAAATTGATTTGGGGGCCATCTATTCTGTGAGGTGTGGGGCAATTGCCTGACAAAAATGGTTGAAAAAGCCTGGCGGGGGAAACATTTCACTACTTTTGCCCCGTCAATCCGCTTTCAATGACCGATACCAAATCTTACTTCACCAACCTCACCTCTCTCCTTAGAAAAGAATGGCAGGAAGACCTGCAGCAGTACAAAGACAAAATTCTTTATACCGCTATTCCTGAGAAAAAGAAGTCAGGGGTTTGCTGGTATCCTGTGGTGGTGAACTCTCACCACATTGGTACAGGGGAGAAGCTTGTACTGGAGCTGGAAAAAACGACCGACCTTGAGCAAGCCCATATGTTCCAGGGTGGTGGCACGGTCAGTTTTTATGCAAACACCGGTGAAAAGGACAAGGGCAGTAGTGCCATCACGGGTGTGATTAAATATGTGCGCAAAAGTAAGATGGGTATCGTGCTGAACGACGATGACCTGCCTGATTGGATCAATGATGGCAAGCTGGGCATTGACCTGATGTTCGATGAAGCCTCCTACAGGGAGATGGAGCGAACACTTAAAGTGCTGGGTAAGCAGGAGGCAGGCAGACTGTTTGATCTATGTGAAATACTGCTGGGCAAAAAGTCGCCACAGCGGGAGCCAGCCTTTGCGCCAGTGCTACCCTCGTTAAACGCCATTCAGAATAAAGCCCTTGAAGTGATCATAGAGGCCAGGGATTTGGCCATCGTCCACGGCCCTCCGGGAACAGGCAAAACCACCACGCTCATTCAATCAGTTAAAGAAGTTGTGAAGCTGGAGAAGCAGGTGCTGGTGACAGCGCCGAGCAATGCTGCAGTCGACGTGATGGTAGAAAAGCTGGCGGAGGAAGGCATCAATGTACTTCGACTTGGCCACCCGGCCAGGGTAACCAACAGAGTAATAGAAAATAGCCTTGATGCCCGCATAGCGGCGCACGATAGCTTCAAGGAATTGCGGACTGTTCGCAAGAAGTACGAGGAGTACCGAAATGTGGCTTTTAAATACAAACGAAACTTTGGCCATGCGGAGCGCCAGCAGAGAAAGCTGTTGCTGCAGGAGGCTGGCCGCTTTAGGGACGAGGCCGACATGCTGGAGAACTACATCACCAGTTCGCTGCTCGACAATGCTCAGGTAATCGCCTGCACGCTGGTAGGTAGCAATCATTATCTCCTGAAGGATCGGGTGTTTAAAACTGTTTTCATTGATGAGGCCGGACAGGCGCTGGAACCCGCTTGCTGGATTCCTATTCTGAAAGCGAACAGGGTGATTATGACTGGCGATCACCAGCAGCTGCCACCTACGGTAAAGTCGTTTGAGGCGGCCAAGGAAGGGCTGGAGAACACCCTTTTTCAAAAGAACGTTGGTTATCATTCGACTGATGTGATGCTGGAAGAACAGTATCGGATGAAGCCAGAGATCATGGCTTTTCCCAGTAAATTCTTCTACAACGATAAGTTGCAAGCTGCTCCTTCTGCCATTGAGAGAGAGGCCCTGCCCAATGTGGCCATTATGAAGTTCATCGATACAGCTGGTTGCGGCTATCAGGAGAAGGTAAATCCCGAATCGAGAAGTACCTATAACGAGGAGGAAGGCCGGTTGCTGATCGATCAGTTGCTTGCCAATATTGAAACCATGGGCGAAGAGTATGTGCTTTCGAACCAAATTACATTTGGTGTGATTGCGCCGTATAAGGCCCAGATTGAATTACTAAAAGAGGTTTTGCTGCAGAAGGGGCTAAGTAAGGAACTGATGGACTTGATTGACGTGAACACCGTCGACTCCTTTCAGGGGCAGGAAAGAGACAGTATTTTTATTGGCTTCACCCGTTCCAATGAAGATGGTGAAATAGGCTTTCTGAAAGACATTCGCCGGACCAACGTAGCCATGACCAGGGCACGACGACAGCTTATCATGATCGGAGACTCTGCCACCCTCGGCTCTAACAATTTCTACAACCAGTTGGTGGAGCATTGTACGGCCACCGATGCGTACCAGAGCGCTTTTGAGTTGATTTACTCTTAGGCAACCTATCCCTTGATATTTTTCAGCGCTGCCACCGTCTCTCTCACCGCATCTTCATTGCTGGTGGGCGTATAGTTAAAGAACTTTTCAAACTTGGCGCTGTCGAAGAAGTAGTCCGATGCAAACTGATAGCTCATTTCATGAAGCTCTTTCATGATAGGCATGAAAATACCCAGGGCTTTTATTCCCCAACCGGGAAGCACCTGGCACTTGTCGGAAGTGCCCATGATGGTCGCAAATAGCTTTACCCACTCCTCGCCCGTCAACGCATTTTTGTCTGTGGGAAGGTTCCATATTTGATTAAACGCTGTTGGCGTATTACCCAGCATTGCAGTGCCTTTGGCTGCATCAGGACAATACGTCATCGAATGCTTGGCCTTAGCATTGCAAAACCACTGGGCTTTCTTTCCCCTGATGAGGTTGTCATACACCATGATCATCAGCATGCTGGTGCCTCGCATGGTGCTGAAGAAATCGCCGCTGCGGGCAATGATAGAGGGCACTTTTCCTTTGTCCATGGCAGCGAGCACCAGCCTGTCAACCTCGGCCCTTACTTCTCCTTTTTTGCTACATGGGCTTATCGGGCAGTCTTCCGTGATGTGGTGAATATGCTCTTTCCCGATGGCGTAAATATTATCGAAGAAAACCAGCTTGCTGCCATACTCTTCGCAGGCATCCAACACATTCTTCATCAGCGGCGGCCAAACTGCTTTCCACACTTTAATGTCGTAGTTGAAGCCCACGGTGAGGTACACCACCTCGCTGCCTTTCACTGCTTCAAAAACATCGTCTCTCCTTGTCAGGTCTGCCGGATGAAGGACATCTTTTTCGTTGACCCTCTTTGGGTTACGGCTAACAAGCCTGATGTCTTTGGTGTATGAAGTCAGGTTTTTGGCGAGCTCTGTGCCTATGGCCCCGTTGGCTCCGAGTATGGTTTGCATGGAAATTTGATTTATGTCAAAAGCTAATTCTTCGCTTTTTATAAACCAAGTGATCGTTTTGTTAACAGTCGTTATGCCGCTGAAACTTGATTAGTGCTAAATGGTCAAATGATGTTATTCATTGACCGCCCACTTTGTAGCTTTGAGAACGTAACATCATTTGACATGAAATAGCCATAAGGAATACCCTACCCATCGGAATGAATAATCTGTCAACAGACTAAGATCTATTCCTTAATGGTACAGGCTATTCCATCTGGCCGCTAAAAAGTAAATTTTATACAGATGAAATCTCCATGA
>NZ_CAXBCJ010000015.1:0-166005 GCF_963974565.1 uncultured Imperialibacter sp.
AAGTCGTTTAATCACAACTTTACACGAAACTCAGCAAAATGTTCGGACAGAAGTGAAATATATTAAAACATCTCCCATGTTGGTTCCAGGGTCATACTCGTTAAATTTCAAAATCACCCCTGGCCGAAGTCATATATTGGCTAATAGCGAAAAGTAAAGAAGCTACAAGTTTCAGGAAAAAAACCGTAGGCCTGCCCAGTCCGACCGGGGCACTAGTCGCTAAACTTGCGGCATTGGGGGTGTAGCCTCCCTCGTTATAGTTATAAATGATACGAGTCAAAGACTCGCACCAGCGTTCGCTGCTGTTGTTGAACCTTGCTGCTAGGACTAGCGGGGGGCTGACACAAAGTATGATTTGGAAGTCTACCTAGTGCATATCCACGATAAAAGCCAACTCGATAATCTGACCAAAGACCAGACTATCGAACTGCTTAAAAAGGCTGCGCTGATCTAGTAAGAACTCAAAAACTCCTCTCGATCAAAATAGGGGATAATTTCATTTTTCATCATGAGAGCAAAAGGGTCATAGGGGTATTTTTCCAATACTGCTTCAACTTCCCTAAACCCGACTTCCTTGCCTTGCATAAGCATTATCAAAAAAACCCTACTAACTCTTGCATTGACATTATCCTCATTTGCTTCAATCCTCTGGTCATATGCTTCTAAGGCCTGTCTGTATTTTAAATCTGCAGAGTCAAACTTCTCCAATCGATCATAAATATATCCCTGAATGGATAGCCCTTCAGCATAGTATGGTTTCTTGTCAATGATGATTTGGAGTACTTGGATTGCAGAGTCTCGTTTTCCTTGTTTTATTAAAAGTGTCGCCAGATTAGCATAACCCATATAATAGCTACTATCTATTTGAATGGCTTTCGCCAAATATGATTTTGCCACATTTTGAATAGAATCATTTTCTTGCGATTGAAAAAATACCCTCATAGCCTTATTATTCAATGCAATCGCCATGGAATCATAAACCACAACAGAATCTTGAGCAACAGAGGATTTCTCTTTCATTTCTTGCGAGTTGCAAGAAATGACACCAAACAAAAAAGCTAAAAGTATTAGATCAACGTTCTTCATAATTCAAATTACTTAGGTGACAGATAACCTGGGTTGTAAAAGGGAATATTTAGAGTCCTACTCAACCCTGGCATTGGAACTGCCGCTCCTTCTGGCCCTCTGAAAATGTAGCTAATATTCAATTGCAAACTAACATTTCCGCTATGAGGCAATGTGAATGAGGAAAGCCCTATTGGGGTCATTCCGGTTTCATAAACCAAATTATTCGGAACAACTAAACTTTGTGATTTACCAGCAACACCATTCACAACAAGATTTACACTTCCTGTAAAAGTCACATCACCAGCTAAACTTGCAGAAGTTTTCCCAGAAGCACCAATATGAACAGACCATGTACCATCAGGGTTACTTACAATTCTGTAACTCCCTTTAGCTGTAAATGACCCAGCCACTCCTATGCCTTCTACCGGTAGAAATGCTTTTTGAAAGAAATTGAAATTTAAGGTTTGTTCCTCATACAGATTACCGCCCTGTTCGATCTCCCCATTTGGTTGATCTTCACTTTGTTCAGTGGATTTCCCATCAGAGTCTCCGTTCGAAGAATCATTTTTTGTTTTATCACCACTCTTATCTGAGCTCGAAGTGTAATTTATTTTCTCCGTATCTATTCCTGTGAGCCCAACACTCCTATTAGCAAACCTCTCCGCTCTTCCGCCCATATCTTCCCGATGTCTTTCCAGGTTCTCTTTTGCAGTCCTTCCATCTGGGTCAATGAACCTCAGCGGGTTGTTCAGTGCCCAACTATATGGGCTTTGAGAATAGAACTTCTCCGCCATGGGGTCTATCTGCCAGGTGCGCATTAGCTTCCTGTCCAGCCCCCTCCATTCAAAGTCAAAGATATCCAAATCCAGCTCTGATATCAACTCCTTGTTCTGGTAAAGGTACTTGTTGGCAACGCCCGAAACATAGCTATTGAAGGTGTCGCCTCCCAAATTGTAATCATCATACTGCACCACCGGGTGTTCAATATGGGTGATCTTCAGGTCGTCGAAGTATACCTTATCTCCGGGGCTTTCGTTGGCCACGTAGATAAAGAGGTAGCCCTTCCTGTTGGCCACTTTTTCCAGCGTCAGCATTTCCCAGTTATTGGCGGCCGCTCCGCTGGTCATCACATCAAAGTCGTAGCCGTTGTACATAGCCGAGTCGAATTCAAAATTCTCCCCAAAGAACATGTAGTTCAGTGTGGCGTTGGGTACCCCATCGGGCGAGTCGTTTCCGAGCACACCCAGTGCGCCTGCGTAGTTGCCCAGGGCTGTCAGCAGCGGTCCGCCACCTTCTGTTAAGCCAAAGGTACCCGAAAAGGCCCCGGCTATGGCATTGCCCAGCAGGAAGGGGTTTACTATGGTTTCGTTACCCGGCATGTCCACAAACTGAGCAAACACTTCTATTCTCACGGTGTCGCCTTTGTTTACCTTCAGCACTTTGGCAGGGCCTACCAGCGTAGTGTCTCCATATAAATAGGCTGCATAAGAGGCAGCAGTAGAGTCGGTATGGTTGTGGAGCATGTCCTGGTGCCGTGTGCCAAGGTTGTCAAACATGTCTTCGTTCGCTTCCTTCTGAGCATTATAAGTCTCCATGGTGGCCAGGTACACGATTTCATCATTCCCCCGCAATGCAGAAAACGTAGTCCGGGTGTTACCCAAATGATCCTTCAGGTGGTACTGGTAGTCGGGCATCCAGGGCCCAGCTGGTTGACTGTTTTCGGTGGCCAGGTAGTTGACAATTCTGCCCTCATCGGTGAAGATCGTATGGAGCACACTGTCCTGATACAGGAATTGGCCATGGTAGAATTTTTTCCTCGTCACAGTGTCCTCCATGGTCTTTTGCTTGAGCTTGGCACCAGCGGCCGTGTAGGTGTTCACGATCTTGTTGCCATTGTTCCACTCGATGGTGTCGGGCAGGTTCAGGTAGTTATACCTGATACTTTTGATGTCTTTGTTCAAGTCCCGATCAAGGTTGCCGTTGGCATCATAACTGTATTCATTTTCGACGTCGATCGTGTTTTTGAATCCCCTGGCCGCATCGCCTGAGTCAGTTACCTTGGTTAGCTTATTACCAAAGTAATTGTAGGCAAGGTTATCGATCATGCCAAAGGTATTCTCGAAAGTGATGCCATTCTGAGCGGTGAGGCCATTTCGTTCCAGAGCCAGGATATTGCCGTTGTCGTCGTAGCCTCTCAGCTTCACCTGATAGCCGGTTGCGTCGTGTGTCCAGCCAATGTTGTTAGCCACATAGTCGGCCATTTTGATCCGCTGCATGTCGTCGTACAGGAAGCCAAAAGCCTGCTTGCGCTCATCAAGCACATTGCGCCAGGTGACACCGGCAATATTGCCATTGAATTGCAATACGTCGAACCCGCTGTTGTAGTGGAGTTCCATCCCAAAATAGTCGTTGCCTTCCAGCTCGGGATCGTTGATGGAGGTGAGCCAACCCCGGGCATTGTAGCGGTAGTCGATGCTTTGTTTGAAAGTGGCACCATTGTCGGTGCTATGGAGGTTCTTGGCCATAAGCTGCCCCAGCTCATTGTAGTCGGCCTTTGCCAGCAGCACTGCACTGCCCGTGTCGAGCTTGTGCGTCACGGTTTTGAGGCGGTTGGCATGGTCATAGTCCATGGCTTTCACGATAGTACGCACGTTGTCTGTCAGCGTCCTCTGGTGTTTACTTACGGTGTTAATTACGTTCCCACTAAAATCGTAGAACATGGCTTGTTTGTCGACCCCACCTTCCAGGTTAGTACTGATGTTTTGAATGGGCCTGTAGCGGTACTCGTAGTAAGTAGCAGATAGAAGCCATTGAGATTCGGTGCCCTCTGGGTTCAGCACCCTCGTTCTGCCGCCAGTTGGAAGGCCTCTTACTGTGTCCAGCCTTTCGGTAACAGCATCCAGATTGGTGTCGAATGCTACAGTATCAGATAGATAGGCATAGGTATCGTAATAGGCAACAGTGCGCAGGTCGGCTTCGGCTACTCCCGGAGGATATGCCGCTCCAATTTTGTAGCCGTAGGTGTAGCCTCCTCCACTCCCTTTGTCAACACTGCGAACTGTAGATGCCATGGCGCTTGCACGCACCGCTTCTACCGAGTCGCTCAGCACCTTGATGCCTGTGATAACAGGCCGGTTGAGTGTGTCATATTTAGTGAAAAGCCATTCATTTTTGCTTCGAAGGTTACCATCTTGTGTAAGCACGAGTCGGTCCCATTTGTCGTACACCATGTACACCCAGGCGGCACCCGGTACTTTTTTGGCTATCATGCGGCCACGCTCGTCGTACTCGTAGAAGTAGACCATATCCGTGATAACCTCAGAGTCAAGTGCTTGGCTGGTGATAAATCCAGCTGTAAATTTCTGTCCATTTTCGGCTTTAAATGAAAAGCCAGGCTTAAGTGTCAATTGTGCACCTTGTTGTATCAGAATGGACTTGCCCTGATATGATGAAACATCATGGTTTTCAGTCACTATCTCATAGTCGCCACTATTAATCACATTGGAAAACGGGAACACACCAGAGATACTATCGAGTTTCGAAACTTGAGGAGGTAAAACCAGTCTCAACTGCCCCATATCATCATAAGCATAATAGGTATCAAGCGCCCTGTTGGCATCGTAAGTCCGGCTCAGGACGTTGCGTCCCAGCTTGTCTTTGTAGCCAACTGACCGGGTTCCGTTTTCATCGAAGGTTTCGCTTACCAACAGCGCACCCTCAGTGTAAGCACCGGTCACTCGATAAACGGCACTAGCACCAACCCCTTGCACACTCAATACCTTGATAGAGTCGTCAAGCAGCATCGTGTTACTTCTTAAGTTGCTCTGCTGGGTGTGGCGGCCAGCGAGGCTGAAATCCTCACCAGCGTCAGTGCCGCCGGGGTACCAGGCCCTTCCAGGGGCTGCTTTTTCCAATACTTCGTTCAAGGGAGAATTGTCGTACCGTATGCTTCCGAAGGGAACGGTTTCAGTTACTGTGCCTACTGTTGTAGGATTTTTGTAAAAATTGTATTGCTCGGCCAGTGCATTCATGCGATAGCCGCCAGAAGTAACGCCCTGCTCAGCATAAGGCAGATATTCTCTCACCACTCTGCCAAGAGAGTCGTAAGCTGTTACCGTGATCATGTCATTGTACAAAGGCGAAGCACCTTTGGCAACAGTTTGCACCGCTCTGCCCAGGCCGTCAAGGTAGGTCGTTACAATACTGACCGAATCCGGCGAAGAGGTAAATTTGATACTACCTGCATCTTTAATGGAATCTCTGGGAACAAAACTGCGCACATAGTTCATTTCCGGTGTCGAGCTGACCGTTGCCGGTGTCAGGTTAGGAATCGGCGGCAAAGAATTATTGCCAGCATCGGGCCTATTATTCCATTTAAAAAACGAAACGACAACACTTTCAGCGGTTTGCCCGTCTGGAAGTTCTATCTCAGTTTTGTAGCGGCCACTTTCACTTACAGTAAGGGAAGAACTGGTTTGACCACTTATCGCTGATCCATCTTTGTACCACGCTATCGCTGGATAGTTTGAGGTTGAAAGCTGTAGGGTGGCAGTTTCATTTACTTCCAGATACTGCGGCCCAGTTTGAGTAACCAGAGGCAGGTCGTACACATAGGCCGCAATCGTCACGAAAGTTGTGCCGGGGCATCCATCGCCAGACAGTGACTTTACCAGGAACTGCGTGGTGGCAGCTGTTACGTCTATGGTAAACTTGCTTCCGCCTTCTTGCAAAATGGTGGTGTCGGCCGCTGCGTACCAAACACATTCCTGCCCCCCATTGGCAGAAAAAGTAACTGGGCCCTGAGCAAATCGATAGACATCGCTAACCACAGGAGTAGCAGCCAGCGGAAGCCCTGTGCCAGTATAGCTCAGCTGAGGGCCCCAGCAGTTGCTCACCAGTGATCTCAAATAGATGGTCTGATTCTGGGGGACTGTGATCGTCGGGCTGTTGTTTGTCGTTGCCACTCCGAGGTTTTCCGTCTGCCAGTACCAATTGGTGCGGTCGGGGTGTTTGGAAAGCACGTCCTCGCCACAGCTCTCCTCAACGATGAAGGTCACTTCCTCCAGCTCCACAATATTTACTTCGAATGTTGTGCTGAGCGGAAAATTAAAACAGGCTGTATTGTGGACATTTGAAACCGTGTATGCTCCCGACTTGGTGGGGACAAAACTAAAGCTGTAGGGTGTGCCAGTAGCGATGGTAATGTTGTCGGGGTCTTTCCAAACAGGCGTATCATTTCCTCCTGCCAACTCCATGGCCAGAGACTGTCCCGGGCAGATGGAAATTGGTGCAGAGTAAGGGGCTGAATCTATTGAAAGTGATAAAGTATCCGGAATATAGATAGCGGCTGTGACAGTTGTGCCCGGGCCTTCACATCCGTTTAGAATTGCCCTCACCTCAAAAGTAGCACTGTCAACAGGATTAGAAAAGAAGCCAGCGTCTGGCTTAAAGCTTGATGTGTAGACTCCAGATGATTCACTCGTAGTTACAGAAGAGCCCAACGGCTGACCGCTATGGTACCATTGATGGAAAACCGTGGCCCCTGGGTCTGTTGTTGTTGTTACAGCAAATGCGGGTAAGGCAGCGTATTCGCAGTAGGTAAAAACGTCGGATGCATCGGGAGCTAATGGGCGAGGCTTCGCAATAATTTGCACCTCGTCGCTGTAGGCAATACCGCAGGCAATACTATTATACCTTACTCTTACCTTGCTGTCTACTGTGATATTTTCAAAGACACCGGTAAGATTCGTTGTCCAATTTACATCAGTGTTCGTTGGGCAGCTTCCCCCACTACATATTTGCCAAAAAAAGCTAGCATCAGTTGGCTCATAAACTGCACCCGAGACGGTGAGCGTAATGTTGTCGCCTGTGCAGATGTAATTCATTGATGGTTGGTCGATGCTACCGGCCTCCAGTAGTCTAAAATCGGCCTTTACTACATTGGAATACTTTTCCGCACCTCCACATTCCGAGGTGACGGTTCTTTTGAACCAAGTGTCGGACGAAACTGAAAAACTCGAGAGAGAGCTTACCCCATCTGCAATTGGCGTGCTTGACCAATGTGCAGGATTGTTAACGTCTGGGTTGGCAACATTTGAAGCGTACCAGCTGTAGTGATAGTTGCCTCCTCCGCCTACTGCCGGGCCAGTCGATGATATGCTGATTGATACGGGTTGGCCGGTATCGCAAATCGGATCAATAGCGCTAATGCTGCCGCCGGTCAGCGTGCCTGCGATGTTTACTGTTACCGTACCTCCTGAATTCGTAAAGCTACTTTGACAGCCCGATTTAACCTGGCGTTGAAAGGTATAAGTAGTGCCTGCGGTCACATTACTAATCAAATTGAATACATTGTGCATTGAGGCTGAATCGTTTGTTACCAATGTTTGGTAACCTGACCCGGAATTATAACGCCATCTGTAAGTGATATTGCCATCGCCACCGCTTGCGTCCACGTTGGAGATCAGATTCGTGTTCTCTCCCAGACAAATATTTCTGGTGTCGGTGGGGATTGAGCCAGCGGTCAAAGCTGGGTACACGTTAATTGTTACCTGAGATGTGTTTTTAACTCCACAAGAACTATCGTTGATGGTAGCTCTCACATATGTTGTTTGTGTTATATTATTATAGGTTGAGCCAGAACCCGGGTTATTACTCCAATTACTTTCATTCCCGCAACCACTTGTACAAAGCTGCCAAGTCACAGGGCCAGAGTTACCAGAAATGGTGAACGTTTTGTTTGACCCAGCGCAAACAGTTACGGAACTGCCACCGCCTATACTGCCAGCCGACGTAGAGTATACATCCACAGACATATCTGAACTAAGCGGACCATAACCGCAACTTGAATAAACATTTCTTCTATACCACGTTTTTGAGGTAATGGTCTCAGGTGGATCATAGGATGCTGTCGTAATGCCGAGATTTGCAGACCAATTAACACCATCGTTTGACTTTTGCCAGGTATATGTGTAACCACCTCCCCCGCCTGTCGGAGTGGCTCCCGAAATGAGCCCCGGCGAAGTACCTGTACATATGTTTGGCATATAGTTGAGGGTGCCTGCGACGAGACTAGCCCCAACGACTATAGTCAGCTCGTTAGATGCACTCCATGAAGGATTGCAAGTAACGTCATGCGCAAGCCTTCGATAGTAATAGGTATTTCCAGCTGGAATTTGACCAACAGGGATGGTATATGACGGCTGATCAGCACCGGCCAAATTAATATTTTGATAAGTACCACCTGCTGACGTTTTGTTTTGCCATTGGTAGCTAATCGTTCCTTTACCCCCAGCACCATTGGCTGTACTGGTTAGTTGTATTGTGCTATTAGCACAGTAAGTACCCCCACCATGACTGACACTCCCTGGACTAAATGGTTGACTCACCGTTACAGTGATTGCATTACTGTACCTTACCCCACAAGAGCCGTCATTTAGTTTGGCTCTAAACTGAGTGTTTGTAGTAAGGTTGCTAAAGCTGCTGGCAGCAGTTGACCACCCACTGTCAGTTGTTGTGGAGCATCCAGCGGTACACTTTTGCCAGGTGACAGCACCTGAGTTGCCGGTTATACTGAAGCTTCCTCCTGTGTTATAGCAGATATCGCTGTTGCCAATGGATATAGTTCCTGCCGTTGTCGTGTATACATCAACATAGGCAGAAGTACTCAACGGGCCGAACCCACAATTTGATGTAACGGTTCTTCTATACCATGTCTTTGAAGTGATGTTTTCAGGAGGATCATAGCTTGCCCCCGTGGCACCAATATTACTTGACCAATTAACTCCATCATTGGATTTTTGCCATGTATAATAATAGGTTCCACCACCTCCCGTTGGTGCAGCGCCAGAAAAGACCCCTGGCGAGGTTCCGCTACAAATGGCAGAAAGATTATTAAGTGTTCCCGCAGTAAGGTTGGCACCTACTGTTACCGTGAGTTCGTTTGATGCGCTCCATGACGGATTACAAGTGAGATCATGAGCAAGTCTTCGATAGTAATAGGTGCTCCCTGCAGGTATTTGACCTACAGGAACGGTATACGATGGTTGATCGGAGCCTGGGCCCGAAGTGTTTTGATAAGAACTTGCTGGGCTGGTTTTGTATTGCCAAAGGTAAGAGATGCCTCCATTTCCACCGGAAGCATTAGCAGTACTGGTAAGTGATACGGTACTATTTGCACAGTATTCACCTCCATTATGTGATATTGTTCCGGATGAAAAGCTTGGGTAAACAACGATGTTTTTGGTCTTGGAAACACTCGAAGAACACGCTCCGGTTGACGAGGCAGTAATTGTCGCCGTTCCCTGGAAACTAGCGCCCCAGGTGACAACACCTGATGTGCTGATTGAATTCCCGCTTCCCGTCACAGACCAACTTACGGCGGTACTGTTATTGTATACACCGACACTTAAACTAGTAGTTCCTCCTCCCTGGCATCTGGTACTTATTGGCGAAGATATTTCATCCATGCTCACAAGGCTGCTGACAGTAATTGCAGGAGATTGAAATTGTCCGCTTCCATTTATTTCTTGAGCGTACAACTTAAACGAACCTCCTTGGTGAAAAGAAACAGTGACTGTGTGAATATCATCGGCAGTTGAGGAAGATGCCGGAAAAGTCACCGTTGGGACAGCTCCTGGTAGGTCAGTATAGTAATTGATTTGGCTAGGCGCAATATCCTGATTGTAGTCAATCGTAAATGTCACAGTATTATAGGGGCAAGTAACTTTTGGGAGTCCAGTTATCTGCTTATCGAGCGCCAAGCCTGATTGTGCGGCTGCACCAAAACAAACCATTGTTAAGACCAGTATGACTAGCCCTAACCCAAGTATTTTCTTAGTTAGTGAATGCATAGTTGTTGGCCTAGTTAGTTGAGGTTGTATAATGATACTCGAGCTTCTTCAGGACATTCTTTTTGGCATCTTCTATCCTCGTCAATCTCCCTAGGTTATCATAGTAGAAGTAGGTCGTAAACCCATTAGGGTCTGTTTCCGATGTTTTTCCATACAAAGGATCATAGGTGTACGATGTCACCATGGCGTAAGGCAAAGCATGCCTGAGAATGTCCAGCCTATCTCTTAGGGCCTGTTCATCCAGGTTTTGTAGCGCAGAGAGCGTAATGCCCAGGTTCGACACTACGGTGCTAGAATCGCTGTTTTCAATTTTAGCGACAGGGTAAGTATTGTCGTACCCCCATAGATAAACCGTATTCACATTATCGGTCAAGCTGGCTTCAATAATGTTCTGTGTAGCGGCATCATAGTTAATATCCAATTTTTTTATGTACGACAATCCGCTTGGAATCGGAATTGCTCTATTATGTATCACCGGTGTTTTTGGCACATTGGTTTCCAATTGATAAACCTCCACAGGCTTCCCGTATTCATTAAGGTGACTGACCTTGCCGGCGATTAGCTGATTGTTTTTGTAGTACTCTTCCTTGATTGGAATCCCTATGATGTGGTTATCCTTTAGCTCAGCAACGTCCCAAACTGTGTTGTCAAAATCGGCGGTGTACCAATAACTTGTTTGATAGGTATTGCCCTCGCTGTCAGACGTTACTTTGCGGCTAAGTTGCTGATGATCGTTATTCAAATTATCATAAAAATAATTGGTGGTTACCTCTGTGGAATTGGACGGGTCAACAACAGAGTAGAGCCGCTCCGTTGACGACGTCATTTTCTTTATCCCAGAGTAAATATTGTAGTCGAAGTAGTAGAAATATGTAGAAGGATCAGAGGCCTGTTGGGCTCCCAAATCGCAATCTCCAGTCATTGATATCTTTCGTCCGACTTTAGTTCCGATGACTGAAGTTTGACCAAAAATTGTGTAACCGCTTGACGTTTCTTTCACCTTCGACCCTTTCGCAGAAAAAACGGAAGCAAGTACTTCATCTCCCCCCCGCCAACTGTTGTTCATTTGATATCGCCCATTATTATAGGCTTCATCGGTTCCCATAAATTCATCTTCTTCGACATCAAAATAGTGAACAGTCCTTCCAATAGGGGCGTCCTCTCCTCCCTCATAAACAGTTACCTGGGAATAAATGACCGGTGCACCGTTCAACGTACTCAAGTCATAAACCGGTCTCCCGGTGATGAGCAACCTTTCTGTGGCACAGTCAAGTTGGCAATCTGTCGCCCCCAGGTGGGTAAGGTTTACCACCAACTTTTGTTTCGAAGTGGCCAAACCATCTGTTGGAATTAACAAGGTTCCTATACCGTCTTCCAACTCGCCATATTTATATTTTCTAGTGATCGGTGTGGCGCCCACTGAAGTATAATCCCTCATTTCCTTGACCCTTAGCCCCCCGGCGATCTTTAGGTCGTCCTCATATTCATCCCAAAAAACTTTCCCCTTGGAATAAGCAGCCCCTTGTAAGAGAGGAGAGTTAGTTGTTCCCTTCGATGTAACTTTTAATTCATAGGTCTGTCCTACGTTAAGTAGCACCCAATAGTCTTGAGTGAATACACTTGGGTAAGCTGGCTCATATATTGATCTGTCATAGATATGGTTGACTAGCAAAGAGCCTCCAACCTTTCTAAAAGTAACGGTTGAGGGAGAAGGGCTCCCGTCAATATCATCTGAGCAAGTGGCGGTTATTTTAGCCCATCCGGTTTGCTTAGCAGTGAAAAAAGTGACACTGTCTAACAGGTTAGTTGTATCGCCAACTTGGCCTGAAACTGCCTCTATGGTCTTAGAATACTTTTTAGGGCCGATATATTGATGAGGCTCATAGTCAATTTCAGAATAACCGCCTGTTGGGTAATCTATCCTGTTCAAAATTCCAGCCTGCATCGCAGTCGCATTTGGGTTTCTGCTACCGCTTCCCACGTTAAATGGATAACCGGCCAATACAATAGTTTCAGATGGGATAAAGCTTTGATTTGCAGTTTGGCCATTTGAGAGGCCCCACCAATCTTGATTGAGGCTTCCAACAGAGGGCAGGTTTACGGTTTCGTTGTAGGAAAACCTATGGCTTTTGATCGTATCTGGTTGAGTCCCCTTTTCATGAATTCCGTCCAGTCTTAACCGATACTTACTATAACCAGACCCAGTAGCTGACACGAAGTGGTCTGTTTCAAATATAAATTTTTTGGCTAAAATCAGCCCTCCAACCGGACCCATCGAATAAATACCAATACTGCCAAGTCTGGATCCCGGGGCATCCTGACGTCCGGTAAGAGAGGTAAAAACCACTTTCCCATTGGAAAAAACTATTTCAGTCAGCCTAAGCGGCGCATAAGATCTCGAAGTTGAGTTTGGTGTTGGTGTATCATGAGTATTGGGGGCTGTAGGAGGGCCAGCAGTTGCGCAAATTGCGCCGATGGTTTCACTATAGTTGACACTATAATCAATATAGGCTGGCTCAGCAGAAGAATAGTGAAATTCAATGTGATCAGTACCATCCACTGAGTAAATATCTGACAGGTAGTAGCTGCTATTGTATGTTTCATTGTCAGGTCCGAGGGTCGTCGTTTCCACACTTCCGAAGACATAGCGTGTGCCAACTTCATCTCTAATCTCAAAATGTCCATTAACAAACTTTATATCCAGCGGCTCTTGTGGAATCAGAACAGGGTTTTGGCTGTCATTTTGAGCGTAAACAAACTTGCCTGAACGGCCGTTAAAATTATAAAAATAGTAGTCGCTCTCACCATCTCCGCTGTGATCAGCATAGGTTAGCAAATACTCCTCATCGTCGATTCCAACTTGAGAGTGGCTTTTAATATTATTGCTCCAAAACCCACCCTCGTCAGATTTACCAACCACACTTCTGGTGATTACACCCCCTGCATTTAATGACCAACCGAGCCCTACCCAGGATGCAATCTCATTTACCTTAACACCAGAGGCATGATAGCTCACTGAGATTGGCACCTGCAAACTCTTAGTCTTTATGGTGTACAAGGGGATATCTATTTGTGGAACCCCTGTATGAAGTCCCACAGGGATGCTGCCGTATTTACCAAGGGCAGCAGCGTCGGGAGAGGGTGGTATGACTGATGGCACCGCAATACTTTCCTGTGCCAAAACTAACTGGGGCGTCACATAATACGCCAGTAATAAAATTAAGAAGCATCTTGAGCATTTCAGCAAACGGTCGCTCAGTAGTGGGCAGAAACCACTTCGCTGTATTCGCTCCAGCTTGGAGGAATTTGGAACATCTTTCATAGCAGTAGGTTGAAAATTAGGTCAGTCACTTTCGGCACGACCCTTCTTTCATAGCCAGAAGCAGGGAAGTTGAATATGTGCGAAAAATAACCTTTACAATTAGCTTTAATTAATTTTAAAAATCAATACGCTGCATCAGTTTTTACAACTATTCTGATTGAATAAGACAAAATATACTCCCTGGTATCCTATTCACATGGGTGTAAAAACAGCTTAGTTATCAATGAAAAAGCCCCATTTCACCCATTAAAGACATTATTTTAGCCTTTTTATGGTCTGTTGATAAAAAATTTCCAACTATCTGTAGTACATGAAAATATAGGTGAGGGTTGAATTTATAGTCTGTGCACTGCCATTTTGTAATTATTTTTCTATTTATTGTTTTACAATTTTGCTATAATAAGTGTAATATATAACTTACTCTTTGCAGCTTCTCTGGTTTGGCTTATTCCAATATTGAAGGCAAAACCTGCGTAGCCGCCAAGACCTTTTCAACCTAGTACCTATTGAGATGAAGAAGACCAGCTATTTTGTTGTTTCGCTCCTATTGTGGGCGTTCGCACCCAATGCCAGTGCACAGGTAGTGACTGACCAAGTGAAAGTGATTGAGGGGCTCAACGGCCGGGCGGCCATTGGCACCGAAGTATTGGATCCCAATGCCACACTGACTGTGGAGGGGAGTACCACTGTAAATGGAGACATAAGTGCAAGCGGAGCAATTTCTTCTTCAAGCGTCTCGGCCTCTACCGGAACCTTCAGCAATGTGGTGGCCCTGGGCAGATCAGTTTCTACCAGGGGGTCTTTTACGGTGGGTGGCAGTAGTAGCTCGTTTTATCCGGTGCAGTTTCAATCTGATGCCCCCGGGACGGCAAGTTCCAATGAGCTGCACATTTATAGAAGCAACGTGCATACCAATGGGAGTTGGAAAGGAACCTTCAGCATTTACATCCAATTTCACCCAACGCAATACGGTCATTTTGGACAAAACCTTGAAAGAATCATTTATCAAACCGGAAATGGGAGCCCGTACCATGACCCCGTAGGAGACATTAAAGATGGGAGTAACTCGGGAGGCGGACGTGACCTGATAGTCTGGCTGAGGGGTGGGGCAACTTATGAATGGAATAATACCGGACCAACCGGGCCATGGACGTTAGCCAATGCGAACACCGGTGGTAGTAACATAGTCGACAGTTCCAACCGAACCTGGGGGGCCATTACGTCCCAAACAGGCATTGTATCAAATGCCAAAAACAGAATGTACTTGCCAGATGCCGGCATTAGGGCAAAGCACTTTGTCTCGGATACCCAAACCTATGCCGACTTCGTCTTTAAGCCCGAATACAAACTCCCGGAGCTAAAGGATGTGGAGCAATTTATCAAGGCGAACCAACACCTCCCGGACATCCCCGCCGAAGCCGAAGTAATGCAAAACGGTATGGATCTCGCAGCGATGAATGTGAAGCTCCTACAGAAGGTGGAAGAGCTAACGCTCTACATCATCGATCAGAACAAAAGGATAGAAGCGCTGGAAAAAAAGGAACTCTCAAAACACAAATGACATGAAAAAACCACTTCAACTAGCTAGCACCATCATATTTCTGTTTTTCAATCAATCATTTGGGCAAATCTATACTGACGAAGTGCAGGTGGTGGAGGGGTTGGGGGGCAAGGTGGGGATAGGAAGAAGTACTCCAGGGGCTATTTTGGACGTTTTTGGTAGCAGTGCCGATGCCAGCGCTTTGCGGATTTCTCAGTCTAACCAAAATACTGCAAATGGAGTTACTGGAGCCCTCGCAACTGCAGGAGCAGAAATGCAGTCAATAGAATTCTACTATTCCGGAGCCGCTCCAAACTCAGTAGTTGGAAAGATTGCACTGGTCAACCATAATACAGAAGGCACCGGTTGGTACGGCATAGATTATCGGTACGATGCCGGGTTAAGTTTTTTTACCTCTAATGGAAATACGCTGATTGAAAGACTGACCATCAAGCACAACGGGAACGTTGGCATCGGCCTTGCCAATCCCTCTGAAACACTCTCCGTTAACGGCAACGCTTCCAAATCTTCGGCTGGTGACTGGGTAGCCAATTCAGACGCCAGGCTAAAAAAGAAAATCACTCAACTCAGCGCCCCCGAAACGCTTGATAAACTTCTCCAGCTCAAAGGCGTCACCTACGAATGGGCCGACGACAAAACCGGCATCAATCGCCCAATTGGTATCCAGTACGGCTTCACCGCTCAAAACATCCAGGAAGTGTTTCCAGAACTCGTGGAAGAAGACAACTTGGGCTACTTGCAAACGGCCTACGGCACTTATGATGCTATGCTGATTGAGGCGCTCAGGGCGCTGAATGAGAAGATTGAGAGACTTGAGGTGGAAAACGAAACTCTTAGAGCAACAGCCTTAGAGTTAAAAAAATCGGATGATCAGCAGCAACTATCTATTGCCTCGCTTCAAAAACAAATTCAAGAGCTGGCAGCCATAATCACTAGCACTCAACCAAGGGAAGGTATCACGCTTAAAACATCAGAAAAATGAGAAAGGCACTTCTATTCAGTTTGCTTGCGATAGCAAGCCATTTAGCTTACTCCCAGCAAAACTACTACGATGTCACTCCAGGCGACGGCTATGGACTCAGGTTCTGGGCAAGCGATTGGTATAAAATACACATGGGAAATGGGAACGAGTATCATTTTGGCCCGGTCACTTCACATAGTATTAAGTCAAATATGACAGCAGATGCTGGGAGGGGTTGGACGTGGGGAGTTAATGGACAAACGCCTGTTGCAGGACTAAGTAATGCAGGGCATTTGAAAATAGCGGGTAACTTCTCCATGATGGGTCAACTGGATGTAAATGGAGTCTCTACCTTAAAAGGCATTAGAATTCCGGGCGTGTACAATGTTGGACAATATGACGCTGCCATCGAAATGGAAATTTCTAACAATTCATACAATGCAATAAGAACTTGGAAAGGGACGACAGAGCTTGGTAAAATTCATTTTTTTGATACCGGTTGGGGCTCTTCGCAACCCTTCAACTCCGCCGGGGCTATTAACATAGACGGTGCCACAGCAGTAACACTTGGTGTTTACAATGATCAGGCTAAAATGACCTACTTTAGGCGTAGTGACGGATTTGTGGGCATTGGAACGAGTACTCCAAACCAAAAACTCAACATTTTTGACGGGAATATCTCGCTAAGGGTCAAATCAAATAATGACCAGCAGTCAATATTATTCCAGAACTCAGGAAGCAGTTATGTGTGGGCAATATCAAGAAGTGGAAGTACTTTAGGGGATTTGTTATTTAAAGGTGGGGCATCATCAGACCCCAATAGTCTTCCAACACGAGTAATATTTAAAAACACTGGCGAAGTCGCTATCGGTACTTCCACCATATCTCCCGGCTACAAACTCACCGTCAAAGGGGGAATCCACGCTGAAGAGGTGAAAGTAGACCTCAACGTGCCCGGCCCCGACTACGTCTTTAAAGAAGACTACCCCCTCGCCTCTCTCGAAGACACCAAAGCCTACATCGAGCAAAACAAGCACCTTCCCGGAATACCATCGTCCGATGAAATGCAGCAAAACGGAGTGAACCTGCTCGAAATGAATATGAAGCTGCTGGAAAAGGTGGAAGAGCTGACGTTGTATTTGATTGAGCAAAAAGAAATGCATACCAACCTCGAATCAACACTCCTTCAAAAAATTGAAGCCCTAGAGAAAAAACTCAACGATCTTAAGTAGCACACCATGAAAAAATCAGCTATTCTTTCCATTTTTCTTTTTGCATACCAAATCACCTATTCGCAGCAAAATTACTACGACATCACTCCAGGAGATGGCTATGGAGCCAGGTTTTGGTCAAGTGATTTGTATAAGATTCACATGGGGAATAGCAGTGAATACCATTTTGGGCCAGTCACCGACTATAGCATTAAAATGAATATGAGCCCGACTCCGATTGGAAGGGGCTGGACCTGGGGCATTGCCGGACAGGCCCCTATTGCAGGTCTAAGTAACGTCGGGCATCTGACCATCGCTGGCGACTTCACATCAAATGGCTCCATTCGAACTGGATCAGGTCTCATTGGCTCTTCCACCAACAATATACAGCTAATGCATGGTTCTGGAACCGACGATAATAACTATGAATGGATCGGGTTTTATTCAGGGATGAGCCGCCAGGGAATTATTCTTTACGACGGAGCTTGGAGTGGGGCAAATAATGTAACCAACGAATTTTCTCTGACGGCTGAGAATGGGAATAAACTCTCACTAAACACTGATGGCAATGACATAGCCCTGATGCCGGATGGAAATGGGAAAGTCGGGGTTGGAACAATGATACCAGAGTCCAGACTGCATGTTACCGATGTTGACAGAATGGGCATTCAATTAGGTGGGCCAAGCACGTCACAAGGTGCTGTGGCCGATTTAATCTTTAAAACAAATGATGGAAACAAGGTAGGGGACACAAAATACTGGTATTGGAGCTTCAGAACGGATACGTGGAGTGGATATCAAGGCGACCTTGTCTTATACGCCAATGACAACAGCACTTATACCAGTCCAATTATTATTCAAACTGATGGCGATGTAGCTCTGGCTACAGGCGCAGGAAGCGGGCGAAATGGAAACGTCGGGATCGGAACCATTAACCCCGACTCCAAGCTCACAGTAAAAGGAATCATCCATGCTGAAGAAGTAAAAGTAGACCTCAGCGTGCCCGGCCCCGACTACGTCTTTGAAGAAGACTATCCCCTCGCCTCTCTGGAAGATACCAAAAAATACATCGAGCAAAAAAAGCACCTGCCGGGTATCCCCTCCTCCGCTGCAATGCAGCAAAACGGTGTGAACCTGCTGGAAATGAATATGAAGCTGCTGGAGAAGGTGGAGGAGCTGACACTGTATTTGATAGAAATGCAAAATAAAATCGATCAACTAAAAAAACACAAGCCATGAAACTATCATCGATCATTGCCTCGGTTGCCTTATGTGTGTTTGTTATTCCGAGTTTTGCTCAGACCAATACTTTTCCTTCTTCAGGAAACGTAGGGATTGGGACTATTATGCCCTCGACGAAATTACAAGTGAATGGGGAGCTGACCCTGGAAAGGGGAGCAGACCCATATCTCTTCACAAGCACTTCAAGTGTTGATCAATATAGATATGTCCAATTTCTGAATTCTGTGTATTATGGAAGTGCCGCTGGGATAAAAGCCGGAGGTATGCTGGTGGCAGACACTTACGCCTATGCAAATCCCGAAAGAAATGATCTGGTGGTAAAAGGGAAAATTGGTATTGGTACGGCGAATCCAGTTAGAAGATTGCAGGTAAATAACATTATAAGGTTGCACGACGATGCCGCAACCCATAAAGGACAATTGGAGTTTGGATTATCCGATGTCTTTTTGGAGAACAACCCAACTGGTACACACCCAGGAAATGTTCTTCTGCGAAACTGGAATGGAACTGGATACAATGATGCACTTTTCGCAAAATATGACGGAAATATTGGACTAGGAACTACAAACCCACTGAACAGACTCCAAATTGGCCCTAACCCAAATATGTACAATGGTAATGACCTTGTTGTCAGCAACACAAATGGATCATTTGCGATACATAACCTAAGTTCAGAGACATATTTGTGGAGCTATTCCAATATTTCTGTTAAACCAGGAGGTTCCCTTGCTATTTATGCCCAAATCGACGGAAATGTCGGCATCGGCACCTCTGACCCCGACTCCAAACTCACAGTCAAAGGTGTTATCCACGCCGAAGAGGTAAAAGTAGATCTCAACGTTCCAGGCCCAGATTACGTGTTTGAGGCTAATTACCTCCTTTCCTCCCTTGAAGACACCAAAGCCTACATTGACCAAAACAAGCACCTGCCGGGCATTCCTTCCTCCGATGAAATGCAGCAAAACGGAGTGAACCTGCTGGAAATGAATATGAAGCTGCTGGAAAAGGTGGAGGAGCTGACGTTGCATTTGATTGAGCAAAATAAACAAATTCAAGAGCAGCAAAAACGCATTGAAGCCCTCGAAAAAACCGAAAAGACCACCAAGAAAAAATAGGTTCAAATCCGTCTAAATATCCTCGCAACATTGGCGAATCAAGCGAAACTCAAATCATAGCCATAATTCACCCCAAACATAGCCATGTTTGGGGTCAAACATGGCTATTTTTAGGAAGAAAGTTAACTATGTTTAGGGCGAAAGATAGCTATCTTTTCTGGCGGAGCTACTTTCGACCTATTTTCCCCATAACAAAAGCCGCCAGTACCGCTGTGACAAAACCCAACCCAACCATCACTGGCCAGCCGAGGCCTTTGCTTTCTTCCTCGGTCACTGTGAGCAATTGATTGGCCGCTTGGTTGACCAACACCTGCCTCTTTCCCCCCAGCCAGGTAACGATGACCGAGTCGGCGACCGCCGAGGCTCCCAATCCGAAGTGGGCTTGCAGCGAGTTTTGCGACAAATGGCTGGAACCTCCATCTATTTCCCGCATCATCTTTACACCGCCTGCTACTACCTCCACTCTGGAGCCCAGCCCATTTAATTCGGAGTCTGTTCCTTTCAAAGCAATCTTGAGCCAGTTGCCGCCCTTGCTATCGTTTCGAAACAGCCGTGTGCGGGACTCCACAGGGAAATCTAGCACTGGCTTTTGGCTTACATACAGAATATCGAGGTCGCCATCGTTGTCCATGTCGAACACCACCGACCCCCTGCCCACGCCGTAATCGTTGAGGCCGAGCAAATGGGCCTTGTCGGTGAACGCCCCTTTGTCATTCTCGAAAAAGAAGTTGGCCATGGGCACGTCGTTGGGATTGAGGTCGCCGTTGGTCACGAACAAATCAACATCCATATCATGATCAAAATCGGCAAAGTTGGCCCCCCAGCTAATGCTCACAAAGCCCATCCCCAAGTCCCGGGCTTTATCTATAAATGGCTTGCCAGCCCCTTGATTCACCATGAAGCGGTTGAAGCGAATATTGGTGACATAGTAGTCGAGAAGGCCGTTGTTGTCGTAATCCCCGACTGCAATCCCCATGGAATTGATTTTGAGATCCATCCCAACCTCCTCAGCAACATCAACAAACCTGTCGTCGGGGTAGCGGTTATTCAACAGCACATTGGGGGTGGCTTTGTACCCAAAGTCGTGGCTGACAAATATATCCGGATCATGATCGTTGTCGTAGTCAGTAAATACTCCTCCAAAACCGAAACCACGGAATTTTAATCCATAATCCTCATATTCATTGGTGAAGTATTCGCCGCCATGGTTAACCATCAGATACCCCTCTGCTGTTGAGCTGGCATTAACGATGGTGGCATCGTTGATGGCACTCAATTTTCCCTCATAGGCCAGAAAGTAGTTGCCGATGTAAATGTCAGGATAACCATCGAGATTGAAGTCTCCAAAGCTGGCCCCGGTGCTAAATGACTGCAGGTCCTTTAGCCCGTATTCCTCAGTAGCATCCCGAAAGGTTGAATTGCCATTGTTAATAAACAAAAGATTCTCCGCCCTGGGAATTTGTTGAGAACTGTCTTTTAAAGTAATGGTCGTGACGAGCAAATCCGTCCAGCCGTCTCTGTTGACGTCGGCGCTTGCGGCGCCCTGGGTCACGTAAGCACCCGTAACAACCAGGCCGGATGAGGCATAAACGTCCTTAAAAGTGCCGTCTCTGTTGTTCAGGTAAAGGCGATCTTTTTCCATTCCACTAGTGAGAAAAAAATCGTCCCAGCCGTCATTATTGAAATCAAACACACAAATACCTCCGCCAAACATCCCCTCATAAACCACAAACTGGTGATAGTCAATGCCGGCCTCTTCGGTTACATCCTTGAAGCTCAACTGAGCCTGGGCAGTGCAAGTTACCAGAGCAAGGCAAACCAACCAGATGACCTTCAGTTTATTCATAATAGTGCGCACGAGCTAACTTATTCGTTTTTCCAAATCAATGTATTCACGTTCTCCGCAATTCTGGCTCCCTCAGTAAGCCCTATTTCATTGTCGTAATGAGAATGAATGCCACCATAAAACCGGGAGTTGGCTGTTTCCTCAGCTACCTGCCAGAAGGAGTCGTATTGCCTCGGCTTAAAGTCCACGTCTCTGAGCTCATCTCTTTTGCGCCCCACATGAGAGCTATCGGTAAACGAAAATCGCTCACCGAACTGATAAATGAGGATAGTGGCAGCGGTTCCGGCATTGGTGGCGTGCCCGGATGGAAATGCGGGAAAGGGCGGGTCGGGCCAAAATGACACCCAACCGGGCTCCACATGGTGGTTGATAAAACTTGACGGCCGCTCCGATACATGTTCGTACTTCCACTTCCAGCATTCAATGAATGCATCGGCCACAGCAATACCCATTTTGGCATAGGTTTCGGCGCATTTGATCAAATCCGGGTTCTTTGCTTTCAAAACCGCAGTAGCTATATAATAAGAGTGGCCCGGCGGTGTAAATGTATCAGCCGGATCATCTCCCCACCATAGCGCCGCTTCCTTTTCCTCCTGCGTTAGCTCTTTGTCCTTTTCGTACACCTCCATGAACTGCGTGTAATAGGGGGAACCTGGTGTTGTATCGTGTGGAATCAACTCCGGCGTAGGAATACGGCTGTTTTTCTCTAAAAAAGTGCGGTTGTCTCCCCAATGGGGGTGCAACGGATAATGGCTGATAGATTGCGCATACAGCGGCGGCTCCCAACGCCCTTCGCCAGTAGGAAGCTTCAGGTTTTTATCGAAGTTTTTCAAGTAGCCCCTGTGACCCCCGTCCGTCTTTGACCATTCAAAAATGGCTTCAGCTATTTCCCTGCCATATGCCACAGACCGCTCCGCAACTTCAGCATCAACCTCCCCGGAAATCTGATCAAAAAACAAGGCCTCCAGTGAATCTACCTTCAACTTGTTCTCATCAGAAGTTTGGTTGTAGATGCGCTTGATGATCAAAGCCTGACCTGCGTTGAGCGCCGCAAGCCAATCATACTCGGCTCCATTTTCAGGCAGAGGCAAGGCTTCCAGTTCATTTAGCTGCCCGGCCATGCTATGGTACGAAGGATAGCCGTGCACAATGGACTCGTACATCGTCAACCCTATATACCCAAAGCATCGTGAGGCATAAGTCGGCGAATTGGCTGGGGTGTTTTTGGTGATGTAAATAGAGAGCTCTCCCCACCCGGTTGCCATTTCCTGCGGCGTAAATATTTTCCTCTTGCCAGCGGAACAGCCGAAAACAAGGCCTATGGCCACTATTGAGCAAAGGCGGAAGAAATGGTGATTGAAGCGTTCCATAAGTCTTCAATGGTTTTTAGTCATTAAAAATATAAGCTTTCATTTTTCCCTGGCAAACCCCAAACAACAGGAACTTGTCAACTTGCACTACGTTGCGCACATCGCCCTTCAGATTGAAACCTGAACCCGGCTGGCTCACATAGGCAAATTCCCCGTTCCCCTTGCCTTTGAACAGCGCACCGTAATTGGCGTCAAATTTCCCTACCCTCAGCTTGCTGTAGCTATTGTTGCCACAAAGTAAAATGTCGTCCTTGCCATCGGCGTCAAAGTCCAGGACTGTGATGGTATGAACGGGCGAGTATTGCGCCTCCACAGGCAGCGGCTTCTCAGTAAACTTGCCATTGACCTGGCCCAGAAAGACTGACGTCTTCATAAAATTGGCTTGCATGTGTCCGGCGTTTTCAAGCTCTTCCGGCGAGAAAATGTCGGCCAGAGTAACTCCGGCATAGCTTTTATAATTATTGAATTTTCGCCGAAATGAGCTGAGCTGATCGAGCAGCTCATCTCTGGTGGCACTTGGATAACTTTTGCCTTGCACGAAGTAGCAAAAGATGGGGTCGACAGATCCGTTATTGTCGAAGTCGTCGAAGTAAATTTCTGCCGGCGTGGCTTCGGAGACGCCAAACTGTGTATTTATTCCGAGGTTGCCCACCAGCAAATCGGCAACCTCGTCGTCGTTGATGTCGGCAACAGTGAGGGTATTCCACCACCCCTCGTAAGATTTGTCAAAGTACTTTTCGGTAGCAAGCAAAAAGCCTTTGTCAGTATTTTCAAATACTGTGACTGGCATCCATTCACCCACGACGATCAGGTCCTGCCTTCCGTCCTTGTTGATGTCGAGCCAGGCGGCATCGGTGACCATACCTAATCTTTCGACGCCCGGTGCCAGTGATGCTGTCTGGTCCGAAAATTTGCCTGATCCTTTATTGATCAACAGGTAGCTTTGCGGAGCCTCCGGATACCTTCCCGGCACCACACGCCCCCCGACGAAAATATCATTGGAGCCGTCTCCGTTTACGTCAGCCACTGCCACTGTCGCATTGCTGCCGCCTACCTGGGGTAGGGCATCTTTGTCTTTTCTGAAATTACCCTTTCCATCGTTGATATATAGCCGATCCAGGAGCGCTACATTATTTGATGTGAAGGTGTGATAGCCTCCACTGGCCACATAAATATCCATGTGGCCGTCGTTGTTGGCATCGAACATAGCGGCATCCGCATCCATACTGGCACTGTCAAGGTCAAAAGCTGCGGTTGCCCTTTTGCGAAAGGTGCCCCCTGCACTTTGCAACCACAATTCGCCTGGTTGACCCACCCCTCCTCCTACATATACGTCTTCAAGGCCGTCTCCATTTACATCGCCTTTGGCCATGGCGGGCCCTCCAAACGACAGCTGATTGATCAGGAGTGTTTGTCTTTTAAAATCGTTGGCGTTGAGTGGCTTGTCCTGATGATTGATAGGAGAGGCCGTCTCCACAAAAAGTGGTTTTATGACTTTGGCTGGCATCGAAACTTCCGATGCATCGGCCTCCGACAAAGCCAACACCTGATTGCTTGCTACATTTGTAAGAATCTGTATCTTTCCTCTGGGCCAGGCTACAATCAGCGTATCCACATTTGCAGCTTCACCCAGGCCAAAATGAAGAACGGGCGACACAGACGACAGATAGCCCCTGGCAGTTATTTGCTCCACCGACTGCTTTTTGCCCTTGATGGAAATGGTCACTTTTGCGCCTAATCCCTGGGTATTGGGCGTCTCGCCCAGGAGCTTGATGTCGAGATAGTTGTTATCGCCATTCTTATCAGCTTCATTTTGATAAATAAATGCAGGCTGGTTGATATTGTTAACGATGATGTCGAGGTCGCCGTCATTATCAAGATCGGCATAGGCAGCACCGTTGCTGTTGGACGGCCGACTCAATCCCCATGCTTGCGTCTGATTAGTGAAATTCAGCCCATCGACATTTGAAAAAATGTAGTTGACTACATTAGATGCCGGCATGTGACTGATGATTTCCAGCACATCCTCCCGCTGCAGCCTGCCCTTGCTCTTCACAAAATCGTCCATGTATTTGATGAAATCCAGGTTGGTATAGTCCCTGAAATACCCATTGGTCACATGAAGATCTTTCCAACCGTTGTTGTCAAAATCGGCCAGGAGTGCCGCCCAGCTCCAGTCGGTATTAGAAATACCCGCAATTTGCCCCACCTCACTGAAAGTGGGGTTCCCGGTGAGGTCATTTCCATTGCTCAACTGCAGCATGTTGCGCATGTACTGATAATGGAAGCCAGACTTAATGTTCAATTCGAACTTGGAGTAGTTATCAGGGGCGAGTAATAGCTTTTGCCTGAAATTGTCTTCTGGCAGCATGTCGAGGGTCACTATATCATTCCAGCCGTCATTATTAATATCGGCCACATCGTTGCCCATTGAAAATTGGCTATTGTGGCCTACGCTTTCCTTCAACTTGTCGGTAAACGTTCCGTTTCCATTGTTTATGTAAAGAAAGTCGGGCACGGCATAATCGTTGGAAATATAGATATCCGGCCAACCATCGTTGTTGATGTCAGAAATGCCAACGCCCAGTCCGTAGGTGAGTGCTGAGCTGCTGATGCCAGCCTTCGTAGTGACGTCATCAAAATGCCCATTGGCTTGCCTGAAAAGCCTTACGCCTCTTAGCTCATCATCTACTTTTAAAATTTCGGCCGTCTTCACTTCATTGAGGACGGGCATTGAACTCGGGTTGTGGTTGAGCAACAATGCATCAAGGTCGCCGTCCCTGTCGTAGTCAAAAAAGTAAATTTGGTTGCTGTAGCCTGCACTGGCCAAACCCAGTTCTCTCCCTTGGTCTTCGAACGTGGGCATTCCATTGGCATCGTTGCCCCTATTGATGAACAACTGGTTTTGCCGACTTTCTTCTTTCATTTGGCCTGAGTAAGAAACATGAATATCCAGCTTGCCATCGCCATTCACATCAGCCATGGCTACGCCGGTCTTCCAGGGCCCGGACCTTCCGCCAACTCCCGCCTCAGCGGTAATATCTTTGAAACGCATACCCCCCTCATTCAGGTAGAGCTTGCTTTCTCCCATATTGGAGGTGAAGTAGAGGTCGATCAGGTCGTCACCATTGATGTCGCCCGCCGCAACGCCACCTCCGTTGTAGAAGTACTCGTACATCAGGATGTTGGTATTCAATCCTTCCTCAAGCTGGTTAATAAAATCTACGCCCGTCTCCTGCTGGGGAAGCAGCTTGAAAAGAGGCGGAGTATCCGGAACAACAGGTTCGGTTCGTTCCTCTTTGGTTTCGTTTTTGCATCCGCAAAAAATCACTATAAAAATGGCCAGAAGAAATCGTGCAGGGTTGTTAAGCATTTGGATCGGTCTTAAACAAAAATATAAAAACCTACACCGAAATACTCCGGCATAGGTTTTTAAAACTTAGATACAACTTACTGAAACTTTAGTATCCCGGATTCTGAACTAGTTTATCGTTCCTGTTCATCTCCCCCCGGCTTATAGGGCGGAAATACATTTTGTCGACCCAAGTACGGGTTTCGTTTTCTGTATTATTCTGAGGCGTATAGGTGTAGTCATACACAGCCGGATCGTAGCGATATGGCTCATGTGGCGTAGCACCTGGCTTCAAAGTAGCTTCCACCTGTATGTCTTTGATGCCACGGCCAAGGGTTGTTGGCGCTATCAGCCATCTTCTGGCATCATGGTACCTGTGCTCCTCATAGGCCAGCTCAATCCTGCGTTCATTTCTGTATCGATCTCTCAGGGCGTCGCCGGCATCGGTCACGGCTGGCATACCAGCCCTGAACCGTATTTTGTTCAGCCAGTTTCTGGCTTCAGCCTCATCACCCAACTCAATAGATGCCTCGATATAATTCAGTACCATTTCCGTATAGCGAATAAATGGCCAGGGAACCACCTGCGCACCCGACTGATTGTCAATGACTGCCGGATCAGAATCGATAAACTTCCTCACATAGTAATGCGTACGGCTACCATTCCAGTTCTCGATGGGAGACTCTCTGGTGTCCACACCATTGATAACTCCACCTGCGCCATCATCATAGTAACCTGTTTGAATTTGATCCATAGGGTCAATGCCCGCCACATCAGAGGGCCTTGGCTTCCAGCCAGCACCATCATAAAGTACAGTAGCATACAAACGAGGGTCACGGTCATCGTAGGGAGCGCTCGCATGGGTTGCATTATTCCAGTCAAACTTAGAGCCGTCCATCATCTCATAGTCGTCTACCAACTGCTGAATTGGTGTGTTACCAGCCCAGTTGTGATAGCCGTTAGGCCCATTGTTAATGCCAAAATGGATGCCACCCAGCGGCCAGTTATTCTCTACGGTGTATAATGGAGTCTGCGTTCTCTGGAAAATCAACTCTACGGCTGCAGACGCATCTGCCACAGCACTTCCTCCCCCATAAGACAGGGCTACGTAATTAGCCTTTCCCTCTTCCGGAGAAACCGGCACTGTAAGATCCAGCTTATAACCACTGCCTGCATCCATCACAGCCTTGGCGGCGGCTCTCGCCGCTGTCCATCTGGCAGTTTGATCTCCGCTTGTATACCCATGAAGATCGGTAAGCCCCGATACCGAAGCAGAGGCTGTTGGAATATCATGCAAATCGCTGGCAGCATAGATCAACACTCGTGCCTTAAGGGCCATAGCTGCGATCTTGGATGTGCGACCAGGCGTGATAGGTTTTCCGTCAAGCAATGTAGCGGCCTGATCCAAATCAGAAATAATAAAATCTACACATTCTGCAAATGAGCTTCTTACGATGGTATAGTCTTCATCAAGACCATAAGGTCTGTCAATAATAGGAACCCCGCCATAGAACCTCAGCAGCTGATGGTAGTAATAGGCCCTCAGAAAATACGACTCTCCCAGAAGTCTGTCTTTTAAATCTTCATTGTCAAAAGTTGCAATTGGGAGATTCTCAATGGCCACATTGGCCTTTCTGATGGCCAGGTACATATTATTCCACTCATACGTTGGACTCATCCATGCCAGGTTAGCAGGACTCTCCGCACCTTCCGTGAAGGGGTTGATGTTTCTTCCCGCATGTGTAAACATAGCTTCATCTGTATAGGCTGCCAGCATCTGTTCTTCGAAACCGCCATACCCCAGGGAGGCATATACATTGTAAACAAACGCCTCAGCCAATGGCCCATCGCTCCATGTCAAGTCGCTGGAAATTTTATCCAGTGGCTCTGTATTCAAGAAGTCCGTGTTGCAAGCCATGGGAAGCATCATGCCCACAGCAAACACCCATATTGTTATCGTTATTCTTTTCATCATCATTGTCATTTAAAAGGTTAAACGAAGTCCGGTGTTGATAACCCTTGCCTGCGGATAGTAGGTACCAGCCTGATTGGTTGATTCCGGGTCAAAGATTCCGTTTTTACTCAAATACCCAAATGTGATCAGGTTAAGACCGTTCACATACAATCGGAAATTACTGATGCCAATTCGTTCACCTATGCTAGATGGGAAGTTATACCCGAGTTCGATATTCTTCAATCTCAGGTAATTCTTGTTGAGCAGGAAGTAAGTATTGTTACCATAGTTTCCGCCCGTAAAGTACGTGTCACCCCTGCTTGCCAATCTCGGATCGGTGCTGCTTGGGTTGTCGATTGACCAGCGGTTGTCATAGCTATACTTCAGGTAGTTACCAATATCTCCTGATTCTGTAGACAACCTTAGCATCGCTCCCATGGCTCCCTGAAACAACAGAGACAAGTCAAAATTCCGGTACTGGAAATTCATGGTTGCCCCAAAGTTGAAAGTTGGCGTATTGGTTTTATCCAGTCTTGTCTGGTCATCACCATCAATTTTGCCGTCTCCGTTGATATCCTTAAACTTCATATCACCAGGTATCAATTGAGGTGTAACTGCACTGTAGTCAAGGGTGTTGTCATTGATATCGCTCAAATCCCGAAAAACTCCATCAGATTCATAAACTAAATACGCACCATATGGCTTTCCCTCCTGAAGCTGATAAGCAGGTGCCCCCGGGATTTCGTCCATGAATACCACTTTGTTTCGTGAGTAACCACCATTGATACCAAACGCATAAGTCAAGCCACCTGCCACATTGTTGTACCCAACTGTGTACTCAAACCCTTTGTTATCTATTTTTCCGGCATTTACCGGGGGCAGTAGTGAGCTAATGCCAGAAGAGGCTGGGGTTGATCCGGTTTTCTGAATCAAAATCTGATCTCTTTTATTATAGAAATACTCGAATGCAAAGGTCAGCGCTCCATTCAACATGGTTCCATCAAGTCCGATGTTCAGGTTGTTGGCCCTCTCCCATGTAAAGCTAGGGTTAGACAGCTGTCTCTCAACAAGGGTTTTAACCACCTGGCTATTGATGGGGTATTCGCCAAATCCATAAGTAGCCAGATAGGCATACTCCTGAAGCTGGTTATTGAAATAAACCTGGTCGTTACCCATTTGACCGTACGAACCACGAATCTTCAGGAAGTTGACGAAGCTGATATTGTTCTGGAAGAAGTCTTCATTCGAAATATTCCAGCCCGCCAATACGCCGGGGAAAAAACCAAACCTGTCAGACTCAGGGAAAATATAAGAGCCGTCATATCTCCAGATAAACTCCGCCAGATACTTTTCTTTGTAGTTGTAAGCAGCTCTTCCGTAGTTACCCAAACGAGCCCTTTCGTAGCCACCGCCGTTGGTGTTCTGAGCCTCTGACCCGCCTGCAAACAACTGGTCAATGGCCGGAGAAATATAGTTTCTTCTATACGCTGAAAAGAACTCTCCTTTAAAAGTTTCCTTGGTCATACCAGCCATCAGGTTGATGGTGTGGTCGTCGGCGAATGTCTTCTCGTAACTCAACATTCCGGTTATGTTCGTATTCAATATGGCCTCCTCAAACTGAGATAGTCTGGGATCGGAAAAAGTTGATCTCAACGATCTATTGAGGTTTGACGCATTTGGCCCTGTTCCTGTTCCATCCCAGGTATACAGGTACCAGGGAGTTTGCCATCTCTTGTTTCTGTCGATTTGCTTATCAACAGAGCCCTGCAACGTAAAAGTAAGGCCGTCTACCCATGGGTTAGTAATGTCAACTCTGGAATTGGTCTGGATATAATCGGTTGGGTTCTTCACATAACCAGTGGCATTGGTAGTGACCACGTACGGGTTTTGGCCATTTTCAATATCCGGACCCGGAAGGCCGTTGGGCCATACTTCAGGCTCGGTCGGACGACCCCTCATCAACATTCTAAAAATTGATCCGGCTGACTCCGTAGGGAAGTTTCTCACTTCCTCTCTGAACATGATGCCTGTTTGCGTGCTGATGTACTTATTGATCTTCGCATCAAGGTTCAGCCTGAGGTTGTACTGTTGATAGTTAGTAGCGGAGTTTTTATAATAAGCGTCCTGATTCACTACACCAATAGACGACAGATACTTCACATTCTCAGTGCCGCCGCTCACCTGTAGGTTGTGTCTGTTCTGAGGAGTCCACGTTCTAAACGCATCGCCGAACCAGTCGGTGTCGGGGTGACCCCAGGGGTCAGAGCCGTCCTTGTACTTTTGCACATCAGAAGGGCTGAATTGAGCACTTAGTGACGTTCCAGTTGAAGGGGAGGTAAAAGTCCCACTCTGCTGAATTCCCTGCCAAGCAGCCTCCCATTCACTTGCCGGAATCGACTTGTAGATGGGAAGTTGGTTCATGATTTCGGCGTATTCCGGGGCATTCGACATGTCGGGAATTACCGTAGGCTGAGCCCAGCCCTGGTTAAAGTCATAAGAGACTGTTGGTTTTCCAGTTGTGCCTCTTTTGGTTGTCACAATAATGGCACCATTGGCAGCTCTTGCACCGTAAATTGCGGCAGCAGCATCCTTCAACACAGTGATGGATTCGACATCCTGAGGTGACAGACGACCAAGTCCGCCATCCCTGTCAGGAATCCCGTCAATTACTATTAGTGGGGAGCTGTTTCCTAAAGTGTTGATCCCTCTGATATTGATTTGAGCACCATCGTTACCAGGCTCGCCGCTTGTTTGAATTACCACCAAACCAGGCAAACGGCCAGAAAGTGAATTCGAAAGATCAACGGCAGGCGACTTCACCAGGTCAACGCCTTTAGCCGACACCACAGATCCGGTAACAGTGACCTTCTTTTGCTCACCGTAACCCACAACCACCACTTCGCCAAGTGTTTTAGTGTCGGTAGCCAGGGTTACTTCGACAGATGACCTGCCACCGACAATTACTTCCTGTGTAGCGAAGCCAATGAATGAGAAGACGAGCACTGAATTTTCGTCTGTAACACTCAACCTGTATCCACCGTCAGCGTCCGTAATGGTACCGTTGGTGGTGCCTTTCTCGACAACGTTCACACCGGGAAGCGATTGTCCATTTTCATCCCTGACAGATCCCGATACCGTGAATTCAGGAGCCAAAATTTCGTTTTCAGCAGATGCTTTTTCGGGGCCTCTGTTTGTTTCAGGCTTGTAGAGAGAGATTCTGTCTGAAATAACTTCATAGGAAATGTCGAGCGGCTGGAGCATTCCGTCAAGCACTTCGCTCAACTTCTTGTTCTCCACATCCACGGACACCTTTTGCCTGTCTTTGATTCGCTTGGGGCTGTAAGCGAATTTCACGTTGGCGATTCTTTCAATTTCTGAAATGGCACTTTTAAGTTCAACATCCTCAGCTTTGAGCGATACCTCCTTGTCCAGAAGTGCCTGGCCAATGAGCTCATTGGCCGACGAAATGGATGTTGACAAAGCAACGACAACCATTTGGGTAATAAATATCTTCATGCCCTGAGAAAAGTACTTTCTCCTTGCATGAAGTAGGTTTAGTAGTTTCATAAGTATGTAAGTTTGTAGGGTAGTGAATTTTTCGATCAGGCCTTTTTTAACCTTACGGTTTCATAAAAAGGGCTGCCTCCAAAGGTACTCGTGGTACCAAGGGTCATTTTCTAAGTAGATTTTTGTTTCATATCATTCCTCTTTTTTTAGTTCACAATTTGTTTCTGGCAACCTTGTCCGTTTAGCAGGATTTTAGTGCCCATCACTTCATACTCAACCCCAACCGACTTCCCAATCACAGACAATAAATCGAAAAGAGACATGTCGGACAGGTCTCCGGTGAAAGTACAGTTGCTGATTGATGCATTTTCCATCACAAACTCTATCGAGTAATTCTCTTCAAGTTTGGAGGCAATCTCGCTCAGGGTATTGTCTTCAAATACCAATAGCTTATTTTCCCTCGTTGGCACCTTTACAGGCCTGGGTTGCTCAACCAGCGAGGTAACCAGGTGCGTTTCTTTGACGAAGAAGGTTGCCTTTTGATTTCTGGTGAGAATAACACCTTTCTTCACCTTCTTCTGCTCAGTCTCATCAGTTTCACCTTCTTCCGATTCGTAAACCGAAACTCTCCCCGACACCACATTTACTTCGATTGTAGAAGCGTTTTCAGGTGCTACCATGCTGAAACTTGTGCCCAGCACCCTGGTGACGACATTGCCGCTGTACACAAAGAACGGCCTGTCGGGGTTTCTGATCACATCAAAAAAAGCCTCGCCTACCAGGTTTACCTCCCTCTTCTTTCCGGAAAAATGCCTGGCGTAGCTGATCTTGCTTTCTCCTTTTAGTATCACCTGGGTACCATCCGGAAGCCAAATCTCCCTGGGACCCTTTGAGTTATTCTCAATCACAACCTCGTCAGAAAGCATCGCCGTGGTGACGGCGATAGTTTCAGGTTCGCTCTGAGACAGCTGCTGGTATGCTACAAAAGATACGATCATCAAAAGAAGTGAAGCAGCCACTCTGAAAATCAACTGCCGACCCCGAACGGCAGGCTCGCTCCCCCCCTGTTCCCTGGCCTCCAGAATTCTCGCAAGCATTCTGTCCTTTATTTCAATTTTTTCAGATTCGCTCAAATCAATGTCGTTATTGCTTATATCTTCAAACCATCTTTCTACTTCAAGCTTTTCAAACTCAGAGCTACTGTCCTTCAAATAGCGTTTTAGCAATTGTTCAAGTTCTTTTTGTTTCATTTTCATGGCGCACGCCCGGCATCAAAAAGGATATACTAATTGTTTAAATATGTCCACGCCTACCAACTAGACGGGCAACTCACTGTTTTTCCTAAAAGGAATGTGAAAAATATCAGATTTATTGTTTTCGTCGGATGAGGTCGCAATAATGGAGTGAGTTCTGTCGAAAAACCTAGCCCAGAAAAATAAGCAGAAGACTAAAAATAATGCTTCTCAAATAGAGCCGCATGACCTTCAGAGATTTCGTCAGGTGGTACTGAACTGCCTTTTCCGAAATCTTCAGCTTTTGCGCAATTTCTTCCACTGGTGAATGATCAAGCCGGTTCATTCTAAAAATACTCCTTGACTTTTCCGGCAGCTGAGTAAGCCCCTCTTCTATCAGCTTAGAAAGATCACTTACTGCCATCATGCGGTCTGTATTATTCTCGCCGGTCGGAGGCGAAACTTTAAGGTAATCGAGGTATTTATTTCTTACTACCTGGCTGTGTATGTAGTCGATCACACTGTTTCTGATGGAAGAATGCAAATATGCTTCAATCTGCTTTATATGCAGCAAATCTCTTTTGTCCCAAAGCTTCAGAAATAGGTTTTGAACAAGGTCTTCAGACACCTCCTTGTTTCTTGTGCTTTTGTAGGCTATCAAAAAAATCCTATTCCAAAACCGTTCGTATATGACGATGAATGCGTCTTTTTCTCCCCTCTGGAAAGCTTCCAGGAGTTCGTTGTCATTGGCATAGCTGGACGAAAGCACTTTCATTTTCAAGTAGGTAGAACTCTGCAATGTTAGTAAAACTCGATATAAATCCAAGTTTAGACAGTCGGAGACTAGATTAAATATAACAAATATGGCGGTGAAATGTAAGCGCTATAGCGCATAAATATTTACAGTAGGGATGGTGAAAATTGAAGAAACTAAATCTCTCTTCGTCATTTAAAAAGTTCTATTAAATTTCCTTTTTTTAATGCTCCTGTGTTAGGCACATTTAGAAGGGTGCCATCGATTGGGCGAAGTCGGCCAAAAGGGAGTCCCTGGAAATATCCGCAACCCCGTCAACTTTTCAGCATATTTTAATTAGCTTTATTATTCCACAAAACTTTGTTTATGAAGCCTCTGCACAACTCCCTGGAACCATCCATTCTCAAAAAAGTTGCTCGCCGTTCTTTTCTGAAAATTAGCGGCATCAGCGCCACAGGCATTATCATCGGTATGCAGATAGGGTGCTCTCCTTCGAAAAAGAAAGATAGCGGCATTCCTTTCTCCCCCAATGTTTACCTGACGGTGAACAGCGACGGCACGGTGACCATAGTGGCCCACAGGTCGGAGATGGGAACCGGTATTCGTACGGGATTGCCGCTCATTGTGGCCGACGAGCTGGAAGCCGACTGGAGCAAAGTGAAGATTGTTCAGGCTATAGGCGACGAAGCCAAATATGGCAACCAAAATACTGATGGGTCATTTTCTGTGCGCATGTTTTTTGAGCCTATGCGGAAGGCAGGCGCCACAGCCCGAATGATGCTGGAGCAAGCTGCGGCCAACGAGTGGGGTGTTCCTGTTGGCGAGTGCAAAGCGAAAAACGGCGAAGTGGCACATGAGGGCAGTGGCAAAAAGCTAGGCTTTGGCGAGTTAACTGAAGCGGCGTCAAAACTGGAAATGCCTGCCGAAGACAAAATCACCCTGAAGAAAAAGTCAGAGTGGAAATTCATTGGCAAGTCCACGCCCATCGTTGACATTGAAGACATTATTAGTGGCAAGGGCGGGTTTGGCCTGGATAAAAAGGTAGCTGGCATGAAATACGCCACGGTCCTCCGTTGCCCGGTGGCGGGAGGAAAGGTAAAAACCTTCAATGCAGACAAAGCTATGCAGGTAGCTGGTGTACAAAAGGTGTATGAAATGCCTTTCACAGCTTTCCCTGGCGGTATAAACGCCCCGTTGGGTGGTCTGCTCGTGGTGGCGGACAGCACCTGGGCAGCCATCAAAGGGCGAGATGCGCTGGAAGTAGAATGGGACTTTGGCCCCAATGCCAAATACAGCACAGCCGACTATTTCAAAGATATGCTGGGAAGGGTGAAAAGCAAAGGTCAGGTGCACAGAGAGGAAGGGTCGGTAGAGACATCCTTTAAAAATGCAGCGAAAACCATTGACTCCACCTACCTGATACCCCATCTTTCTCATGCACCCATGGAGCCGCCTTGTGCCGTAGCGCATTTTAAAGATGGAAAGTGTGAAGTGTGGGCTCCCACCCAAAACCCCCAGGGGGCCAACGATGCCCTGGCTGAGGCGTTGAAAATAGACAAAGCCAATGTCACAGTAAATGTCACCTTACTTGGCGGCGGCTTCGGACGGAAATCAAAGCCTGACTTTATCGTGGAAGCTGCACTAGCCTCTCAGATGAGTGGCTTTCCCGTCAAAGTCATTTGGACAAGAGAAGATGATATTCAGCACGACTTCTTTCACGCCTGCAGTGTGCAGCGGATCAAAGTGGCGCTAGACAACAACAACAAAGTGACGGGCTGGGAGCACCACAGTGTTTTCCCTCCCATCGGTGGTACTTTCTCACCAGATGCAACGGGGCCAAGTTTTGATGAGCTCCAGCTCGGCATGGTCGACATGCCTTTTGATATCCCCAACATCTCTTGTCAGTCGCACGAGGCGAAGGCCATGACCCGTATTGGCTGGCTTCGGTCAGTGAGCAACATCCAGCACGCCTTTGCCATCGGCAGCATGGTGGATGAAATTGCAACAGCCCGACAAATGGATCCGGTAGAAAACCTGCTGGATTTGATCGGGTCGGACAGGGAAATCCCCTTTGACAAGCTGATGGAAGGCTTTGGCAACTATGGCGAGCCTGTTGAGAAGTTTCCGATGAAAACAGCACGCCTCAAAAACGTGGTTAAGCTCGCTGCCGAAAAGTCGGGGTGGGGCAAAGAACTGCCTAAAGGGCACGGCATGGGCATTTGTGCGCATCGCAGCTTCCTTACCTATGTGGCCTGCGTGGTGCATGTGGCGGTTGACGATGCCGGCAAGCTCACCATTCCGGAAGTTCACTTCGCTGTTGACTGTGGCATTGTTGTGAACCAAAACTCTGTCAAAAACCAGTTTGAAGGAGGTGGAACATTTGCCTCCAGCCTTGCCCTGAAAGGGGGTATTGCTTTCAAAGATGGACAAACGGTCGCTAAAAACTTCGACCAATTTGAAGTGGCCCGCATGCAGGATGCCGCCAAAGAGATATTTGTTCACCTGGTAGAAAGTGACGAAAAACCGACAGGTGTGGGAGAACCGCCCGTCCCACCTTTTGCGCCTGCTCTGGCCAATGCCGTGTTTGCGGCTACAGGAAAGAGAAGCAAAGAACTGCCCATCAAGATGAGCTAGCAGTTACTTGATGTCGCTTGCAAACACCAACAGGTATCCGTTGAGATCACGGATACCAAATTCCCGCTTCCCATAGAAGGTGTCTTTTAGTGGCATAAAGACCTCCACTTTTGCCTCTACCTCCCGAAACAGCGCAGCGGCATCGTCCACTTCGATGAATAACGAGAGACTGCCGCCAGTTTTTTCAGTATTGAAGCCTGGAAGATCTTCGCCAATACTTGCAGCGGTCTGAAACATGAGCTGCACCGCTCCATGCATCACCATTCCCCATTGAAGACCACCGCTCGGGGCAGGCACGCTCGGCCCTTCGCTAAAGCCAAAAATTGTCGAATAGTAGGCCATGGACTCCTCCACACTTGCGACCATCATGTTTGGTGAAAGCTGTTGAAATTTTTGCATCTTCTAATGGTTTGTTTGTGGCCACAAGTTAGGGCTAGCCAGCTCATCAGCTTTTGTAAAAACCCGACAATTGACGAATTAATGCATAAGGCTGGATGGCAAAAAGTGTCCAAATTCCCGGAAATCTTTGGCAAGGTGAGCATGATCGTAGTAGCCCATATCCCAGGCAAATTCCATCAACGACCCATCGAAGCCTGAAAGCTTTCCGGAGGCCTTTCTGAAGCGAACGATGCGCTGGTACATTTTTGGAGACACGCCTACCCTTTCCCGGGACTTTCTTTCCAAAGTTCGCTCACTCAGGTGATTTGCTTTGCAAAATGCATGGATCGACTCTGATGGCCTGTTGAAGAACTGATCCACCAAATCATACTGGCTCTCATTTCCCAATCGTTCAAGCAATCGAAGCTCAATCAGGTTGATCCTTTCTGAAACCGGCAAAAAAGCCATTTGCTCAGTCAGGTTGTGCAAATCACCCTCGTCCAGTTCCTTAAGTGAGGCGGTCTTGTTGCTAAATTCCGCCAGCGGACGCCTCAGAAACCTCCACGCTCCCTGGTTTTTAAACCTCACACCCAATAAATCTGTTGCACCGCCTGCTTTTGTGAAAATAGGTGCGGTTTGGATGCCGACATAAAAGGACTGAAACTTGTTACAGGAAATTTTGCCATGCTCCTCGTAGAGAAGTGGGGCAGAGAAGTTGAAAATAACGTCGGAACAGGCGTCGGGAAACACGGGCCTGAAGCTACTGAGCTGAGTGGCACTTTTGACACACCAATAGCACTCTACAAACTGCTGCAGCCTGAGGTTCGGACGAAATTCGGTATAGGGCATATCAGGCTGCAACAACATTGCTGAAAGCTAGTTTTCGTACTTTCTCCAGCCGCCCAGAATAGTGCCGGCTAGCGTCCAAACCACAAGATCCGCTCCCCCGTCGACCCAGGCTAAGCCGTAAGGTCTCATCGAAAAGAAATTTACTGTCATGTGCATGAGCAGCGAAAACGAAACAGCCATAATAAAGGCTGTTTTTGCGCCATCGGCAGCCGACCCGACATTCATTCTTTTGAAAAGCCATGCCAACACATAGGCAAAAACAACGGCAGTAACTACACTCGAAATGTAGGGCGTGGATCCTCCCGACATCACATCAGCTTCGGTAAGGTTATTAAGCCGCATCCAGGTTTCTGCAAACATCCCATACCACAGGGCAGGAATAACCTGACCAAGCACAACAATGACCAAAATGGCCCAGTGATTGATTTTCAGTATTTTCATAGTAAGTAGGTTAGTGTGATAAGCTATATCAAATTAACCATTTTTACCCGAATCACAATTTCTTCGCCCGGTTCCAGTATTCGTCCATTTCTGCCAGCGTCATTTCCCCAAGACTCTTTCCTTCTTTAGCCGACTCCTGCTCGAGGTATTGGAATCGCTTAATGAATTTCTTATTGGTTCGCTCCAGGGCCTCCTCAGGATCGATATCAATAAATCGTGCATAATTGACGAGTGAAAAAAGCAAATCACCAAATTCACCTTGTGCCTTCTCCCTGTCAATTTCCTTTTCGCCGCTCACATTGAATTCTTCTTTGAACTCCTGCATTTCTTCTTCAACCTTTTCCCACACCTGCTGCTTCTCTTCCCAGTCAAAACCAACACCTCTGGCTTTATCCTGGATCCTGATCGCTTTTACCAGCGCAGGCAGGGTTTTTGGCACGCCACCTAGCACAGACTTATTGCCCTTTTCTTTTAGCTTGATCTTCTCCCAGTTTTGCTTGACTACTTCTTCGTTGTCGGCCTTCACATCGCCATAAATATGTGGGTGCCGGTTGATTAGCTTTTCACACAATGCATCAATGACATCGGCCACATCAAAGCTGCCAGTTTCCGACCCAATCCTTGAGTAAAAAACCAGGTGAAGCATCAAATCACCCACCTCTTTTTTGATCTCATCCTTATCTCCCTCCAGAATGGCATCTGACAATTCATAGGTTTCCTCTATTGTCAGGTGGCGGAGCGTTTCAAAGGTCTGCTTTTTGTCCCACGGGCAGTTTTCACGCAGCTCATCCATAATGGTAAGCAACCTGTCAAAGGCTTTCAATTTTTCTTCTCTTCGTAAATCTGGGGCGGGTATTTTTTCCATCAAATGAATTTTCCTTTGCAGCGACTTGTTCAACAAACAGGCGGCTGATTAGGTATTGTAAAGCCGCTCTTTTTTCTTTGCATAAAGATATAGAATGCCATGGTAACAGTTTTATTGGGGATTGGATTTATAGCACTGTTCTTCATTTTGATGTCGGTACGGCTGATATTTTTAAAAAATGGAGAGTTCAAGGGCACATGTGCTTCACAGAGCCCGTTCCTAAATAAGGAAGGTGTAACATGTGGCTATTGCGGCAAGAATCTACAGCCCGGAGATGCTTGCGCTGACCCTGCAGGGGGGAATCCAGACTCAGAAGTCAACAAAGTTTTGTCGAAATTTTAAGGCTTTCAATCGATTAACGGTGGTATCCACCTTGCGAAAGGCACTATCTTTGAATTCTACCATTTTATCACGGTATTTTTTCAGTAAATTTGCGCCCGCAAGTAATTAAACCTGGAAAAGTGACTTTAATTAAATCAATATCTGGAATCAGAGGAACAATAGGTGGCAAAGTTGGTGACGGCTTGACTCCTCTGGATACTGTTAAGTTTGCCGCGGCCTATGGCCAGTGGCTATTGACACAAAAGGCTCATCCAATGGTGGTGATCGGACGAGATGCACGGATTTCCGGCGAAATCGTCTCCAGCCTCGTGGCGTCTACACTACAGTCGCTTGGCATCGATGTAATTGACCTCGGTCTTTCAACTACTCCCACTGTAGAAATGATGGTAGTGGAAGAAAAAGCCGGTGGGGGAATTATTATCACTGCCAGCCACAACCCGATACAATGGAATGCGCTTAAGCTGCTTAACAACAAGGGAGAGTTTCTGTCGGGAAGTGACGGCGAAAACATCTTATCTATAGCGGATGAAGAGGCCTTCGACTTCGTTGACGTTAAAAAACTCGGCAGCTACACCTTCAGAGAAGGCACCATAGAAAAACACATCGAAAAAATTCTTGCGCTGCCGATGGTAGATGTTGAAGCCATCAGGCTACGCAACTTCTCTGTTGCTGTGGATGCAGTGAATTCAACAGGAGGCATAGCAGTACCCATGCTGCTGAAGAAACTGGGAGTAGACCGGGTCGAAGTTTTCTACGGTGAACCCAATGGCCATTTCCCTCACAACCCCGAACCATTGCCTGAGAACCTTACCCACATTTGTGGTGAAATAGAAAATGGCCAGTTCGATCTGGGTATTGTGGTCGATCCTGACGTGGATCGCCTTGCACTGATTTGCGAGGACGGCAATACTTTCGGCGAAGAATACACCCTGGTAGCCATTGCTGACTATGTGCTGTCGCAAAAGCCAGGGTCAACCGTTTCCAACCTTTCATCAACCAGAGCATTGCGAGATGTGACCGAAAAATACGGACAGAAATATGAGGCGGCTGCAGTCGGCGAAGTGAACGTTGTCGAAAAAATGAAAGCAATCGGCGCTGTGATCGGTGGCGAAGGCAATGGCGGAGTGATCCTTCCTGAGCTTCACTATGGTCGGGATGCGCTCGTAGGCATCGCCCTTTTTCTTACCCACCTGGCCAAGTTTGGGAAAAGCGTGTCGATGCTTCGGTCAAAATATCCTAACTACCATATTTCGAAAAACAAGATTGAGCTTTCCCCTGAAATGGATGTTGATCTTGTATTGCACGAGATAAAAGACAAATATCAGCGTCAGCCGATCAATACTGTGGATGGTGTCAAAATTGAATTTGACAAAGAATGGGTGCATCTTCGTAAATCGAACACCGAGCCCATCATCCGGATTTATTCTGAGTCAGAAAGTCAGGCGACAGCCGAGCACCTGGCCCATAAAATCATGATGGACATCAAAGAGATTATTTCAGAAAAAATCTGAAGCCATGCGAGTATACCTTGACAACGCTGCCACCACACCACTCGATAAAGAAGTGCTGGAGGCGATGCTACCCTACCTGACCGAGCACTTCGGCAACCCAAGTTCCATACACGGGCATGGGAGACTGGTGCGGTCGGCGATTGAAAGGTCAAGGAAAAAAGTGGCTGAGCTACTGAATACCTCCCCTTCAGAAATCTTTTTTACTTCCGGCGGCACCGAGGCTGACAATACTGCGCTGACGAAGTCAATTGAAGCCTATGGCCTCACGCATGCCATCACGTCAAAAATCGAGCACCACGCTGTGCTTCACACACTTGAGTATCTTCACGAGCAGGGCAAGATTGACCTAACCTATGTGGAGCTTGACGAAAAAGGTCATGTAAGCCTGGATCACCTGGAGGCGTTTCTGAAAGACCATCCCGGCAAGGCTTTGGTCAGCCTGATGCATGCCAACAATGAAATTGGCAACCTGAATGATATTGAGAAAATAGGCCAGCTGGCTAAGGAGTACCAAGCCGTTTTCCATACTGATACCGTGCAGGCAGTAGGGCACTACCGCCACGACCTGCAGGCGCTCAACCTGAACATGATGGTGGGTGCGGCTCACAAATTTCACGGGCCAAAAGGCGTTGGCTTCCTGCACATCAACCATAACTGCAAGATTCATCCCTTCATCCATGGCGGAGCACAAGAGAGAAATATGCGGGGGGGCACTGAAAACGTTCCGGGCATCATTGGCCTGGCCAAAGCACTGGACCTTGCTTATGAGCACATGGACGAGCACCGAAAGCACATGGAAGCCTTGAAAGAAAGCATGATCCGCCAGTTATCCGCCAACATTGAGGGCATCACATTTAACGGCGACTCGGCCAATCTCAATAACAGCCTTTACACTGTGCTCAGTGTCAGCCTTCCTCCCAACGAAGACAACGACATGCTTCTATTCAGCCTTGATATTGAAGGGGTTTCTGCCTCTGGCGGCAGCGCTTGCTCCAGCGGTTCGAACGTTGGCTCACATGTGTTGGGTGCTTTGGGAGTAGATCCCATGCGGGGAAATATCCGTTTTTCTTTCTCCCGCTTCACCACCCAACAAGACATAGACTTCACCGTTCAAAAACTGACTGAGCTTGTGGCTGTCAGAGCCTGATCTAAGAAGCTTTTTCCAACACCAGGTTTTTAAGGCATTCTATCCAGAGCGGGTGATCATTGAGGCTTTCCACCAAGTCCCAGCGTTCTCCGCCAGCCTCTAAAAATTGTTCCTGATAGGTTTCTCCTACTTCAACAGTCGTTTCGAGGCAGTCCGACACAAAAGCCGGAGAAAAGGCGAGTACTTTTTTGTAGCCCTTTTCAGCAAACTCTACCAGCTTCTCGTCTGTATAGGGCTGTATCCAGGGAGTTTTCCCCAGCCGGCTTTGAAACGCAACGGTATATTTGTCCTCAGGAATACCCAGGCTTTCAGCGATTAACCGTGAGGTAAGAAAACACTGAGCACGGTAGCAATACCGGTTCTTATCGTGGCAGTTGTTGCAGCACTTGCCCAGCTGGCACTGTGAACCAACCGACCCTTTGAGAATCTGTCTTTCGGGCAACCCGTGGTAGCTGAATAAGTAGTGATCGTAGTCATGCTGCTCCATCCACTTCTTTGCCCGTTGAGCAATCACTTCTATGAACATCGGGTCGTCCGCAAACTGGTTGATGAAACGAATGTTGGGTATAATCTGCCATTTCCGAACAAGCTCCATTACTTTATCAGCCACTGAGCCGGTGCTGGCGGAGGCATATTGTGGAAAAAGAGGCACCACAATTATTTCGCTAACATGCGCTTTTTTTAACTCGTCCAGCCCCGATGCAATACTCGGATTTTGATATCGCATGGCCAGTGCCACCACGTAATCGCCGTTCAGTTCTTTCTGAAGCAAGTCTCTCACATCCTCCCCATAATACTTGAGCGGAGAGCCTCTCTCATCCCATAACTTTTGATATTCCGCCGCTGACTTGGGCGCACGAAAAGGAGCTATGATAAGGTTAACAAGCATCCATCTCTGGGCAAAAGGAATATCAATTACCCTGCCGTCCATTAAAAATTCTCTCAGGTATTTCCTTACATTAGGGGTATCTGGCTGATCTGGTGTTCCTAAATTGACCAGCAACACTCCCTTTTTCCCTTTCTTGTTATTCATATTTCAAATTTATAGACTAACAGGATTTTTTAAGGATGGTTGCCGAATTCTTTTAATTAATTTAGTTAAACAAAATGCAATCATGAGAAAACACGTAGCTCAAATAACGCTATCACTCGTACTATCCACAGCAGTTTCTTCATCCTTCGCTCAGGGCTCAAATGTTGGAAATACCGCCTCCACAGCGGGCAACGAATACCTGCAAAAGCAAAATGCCGTTGACCGACTTGCGGCGGTTAACCCCAACACGGCAACTTTCGGAATACCCCTGCCCCCTGCGTCTCTTGAAGGCGATTTCTATCTCGATTCAGAGTTCAAAGAAGGAAGCTTCGAATTGACCGTGTCTCCCAAAGTTTATGATGATATGGTGATCAGATACGACCTCAGGAGTAACCTTATTGAAATCAACTATGACGACGGCGTAAGAGGGCTTGACGGAAATAAGGTAAAATATTTTGACCTGAAAACTTCTACCAATAAGTACAAAAGGTATGTCAATGTGAATCAGCTCAAGGGTAGTGGTGACGATATGCCAACGAATATTTTTCTGGAGGTGATCCTTGACGGCGCTGTGCCGCTTTATTCTTATGAAAAGATCACAATTAAGAAAGCAGACTACAACGTAGCCCTCAATGTGGGCAACAAAAACGATCAAATTCTGAAAAAGCCTGTTTACCTCTCCATTGTAGATGGCAAAGCTATCGAGCTAACCAAGGGCAAGAACTCAAATGTGTTTTCACTTTTGCCGGGAAAAGAAAATGAATTAAAAGCGTATGCCAAGGCCAACAAGATCAAGCCTAAGGATGTTGAAGATTACGTGGCCATTATCAACAAAATAAATTCTATGAACTAGAGCCAAATCAAAAGTTGTGGGCGGCCCATATAACATAAGCATACGCACTAAAGCGTATAAAGCGGGTGAGCGAAAACAGCAACATCTTTTTGAAGGAATACTTCACCGCTCCCACCAGCATACAAATACCTGAAAAAGGGAGTGGCGTGAGCGCAGCGACAATGATCAAAAAGCCGCCATATTCGTCAAGGTAGGTGGTGTACTTGCCAAAAAAGTTTTTCTCGAGCGCTTTGTAGAACTGGGTCTGATTGAGATACGAACCAATAAAGTATCCAATCACCCCCGCAGCGTAGGACAACGCCGCCAAAATCAAAACGTTGGAGATGTAAATGGCTGCCACTCCTTCTCTGAGCGACCAGATCATAAATACCTCGGGGGGAATAATGCCCACTACAACCTCGGAGACTGTGAAAATGGAAAATACGTAGAGGGGTTTTTCGTAAATGGGAGACAACCAATCCAGGTAGTCAACATCCACATATCGCTTCACCACGAGGTAAACTACTACCAAAAGGGCAAACCAAGCCAAGCCCTTTAAAAGATTCTGTAGCAGAAAACCTTGTCTGTTCATACCTGGTCTATTCTTCCCGGGCAAACATAAAAGTTAGTTTGCCCATTATTATCACCATTGCCCAAAAAAAGTATGAATAGAATGAAAAATGTTGCTGTACACGTTAACTATTCGCTAAAAAGAAGGTAGTAAAGCTAAAGTTTTGTAACAATATGGGGGTTCTTTTCCGTCTGAATGTTTAAGACTTAGCAACTACCTAATCAAACCACCTTGCAAGAAAAAAAGTATTCTATTTTATATGTAGACGATGAGTCAAACAACCTCATCGTATTTCGCAACGCCTTTTTCAGGAATTTTAAGGTAATCACGTCCAATTCAGCGGAGGAGGCCCTGGATATTTTGAAGACTGAGGTGGTTCAGGTGATCATTTCTGACCAAAGAATGCCGGGCATGACTGGTATCGATTTTCTGTCGAAAGCGAACCAGATATCGCCCGATTCTATCAAGATGATACTCACAGCCTACAGCGATATTGACGTGATACTCAAAGCTGTCAATGAGGTCGGCATTTATCAGTTCATCCTCAAACCATGGGATTCCAATCACCTGCTGCTCACCCTTAACAACGCTATACAGAAATACGAACTCAGCACTCAAAACAAAGCCCTGATTGACGACCTGGGCAAGGCCAAGGCCAACCTCGAACAAAAAGTGATTGAGCGCACACAGGAGCTGGCTACAAAAAACAAAGAGCTCTCCACTCTCAATGAAGTCAAGGACAAATTCTTCTCGATCATTTCTCATGACCTGAAGCTGCCCATCGCTTCGCTCAACATCCTGCTTGAAATTATGCTCAGCTTTAAGCACCAGCTTGATGAGCAAAAAGTGCATGATCTGGGTGAAAAAGCAAAGGAATACCTCCAACACGTTACTCAACTGCTCGACAATCTGCTTCACTGGTCATTGTCGCAAACTGGCGATATTAAAATCAGTAATAAAAAGACGGACCTCGTGAAGGTGGCCAAAGGTCAGGTGGACCTATTTGATTTTCTGGCTTCACAGAAAGACATCCGTATCGTCATGGAAACTGACGGAAGTCCTTTGTGGTCAATGGTGGACGAAAATATGGTAAGTCTGGTGCTGCGAAACCTGATCAGCAACGCTATCAAATACTCCCACGAAAAGGGAGAAATTCACTTGTCATTCAGGAGAGAGAAAGACGCCGTTGTCATTTCGATTGTCGATGCTGGCGTGGGAATCCCGCAAGAGCTGATAGAAAAGCTACAGGGAAATACCTGGAGTGAGCCAAGAAGGGGCACGATGAATGAAAAAGGGGCTGGCCTGGGACTCAGGCTGGGCAAGGAGTTCATAGAAAAAATGCACGGGCAGCTTATTATCGACAGCAGCGTGAACAAGGGGACTAAAGTAAAAGTATACCTTCCTCTCTATGAGGTTGTAACCCAAAAGGAAATTGCTTAGAAAAGCTTACATACTGCTCTTGTTAGCACCTTTAGTGTGGGAAACAGCTTTCTCTCAGGAAACCCCCTATCCCTACACAGAAGATAGCCTGAAGGCTACTTCTTTCTTGCTAAAAGCGGAAATAGCCCTTTCGGAAAAGAGACTGGACTCAGCGATTTTTTATGGCAACAACGCACTCGCCATGGCGGAATCGAGGGCCATCCGGTGCCTCATTGCAAGAAGCAATATTGTGATCGGCGACAGCTACAAGCAGAAAGAACAATTCGCTTCCTCACTTAATCACTATCTCGTTGCCCTGCGTGAGTTTGAACTCCTGGGTAAACATATGGAAGCATCGCAGAGCAATGACCTTATCGGCGAGCTATACGACGAATGGAAAGTGCCACAGAAAGCCTGGGTATATTTCATGAAGGCCTACGAAGAGAAAAAAGGGATCAGCGACACGCTGGGGATGAAATATAGCCTGGGAAAGGCTGCCACGGCGTTTGAGCTGGCCGGAAACAATCAGAAAGCCATTGAGAATTATCAGCTCATGCTTCAACTCATTAAAGACGACGACAAACAAGCTGAGCTGACCCTACTGCGAAGGCTTGCCCTTCTGCATATTGACGAAAAGAAACACACACTCGCCCTGGCTTACGACCTGCAGGTATTGTCGATTTACCAGGCTTTAAAAGATACTCCCGGCATCATCGCCTCTCTCAATAATATCGGCTACCTCTATCAGTACCTCGATGAAAAAATGCTGGCGCTGGAATACTTCAAAGAGTCGCTCGAACTTGACCTAAAGCATCATAACAATGATCCTTTCTATGTGGGAGACATGGTGCTGCTCGCAAATATCGGGAGCATTTACCATGACATGGGCGACAATTCCAGGGCGCTGAACTACTTCTTCGAAGCCATCAAATCGAACGAAGCACGAAAGACTCCTTCAAAGACACTTCCGCTATACAACGAGGTAGTGGCCACCTATATGAAAATGGATCAGTGGGAAAAAGCAAGAACATTTGCCGAAACTGCCATTCAAATTGGGGAGAAGCTCCCGCAAAAGTCCGAAGACCTTATTGTCACCTACAAGCGCCTTTCCGACATTCACGAACATCTTGGCGATTACAAACAGTCTCTGAGTTTCTTCAAAAAATTTGCCTGGTTGTCCGATTCAATTTCCACTGACCGACAACTACATGCCAAGTCTCAGCTCAATCAGCTGCTTACGCTCGACAAAAAAGAGAATGAGATCAGGCTGCTGATGGTAGAAAAGGAAATCAAAGACCTGGCGTTGAAAGAGCTTCAGCTCGAATCTCAGGAAAAGCAAAGGGACATTGAGCTGCTGCAACGTGACAATGAAATCCAGCGGATTATTCTGGGAAAACAGTTGGCAGAGAAAATCCAGGAAGAACAGAAACTTAAGCTGGAGCAGGCCAGACTAGAGGCACAAAACAAAGACAACGACATAGAGTTGTTGCAAAAAAACAAGTTCATCCAGGATCTTGCTCTCAAGAAAAAGGAGCTGGAAGAAAAAGAGAACCAGAAAGAGATCGAAATCCTCCTTCAGGAGCAGGCCATTCAGGATCTTGAGCTGACCAAGATTAAAAGCCTGAGAAATTTCTTCATTGGCGTCACTTCCCTTGTGCTGGTCATTTTATTCCTTATTCTGAGGAGCTACCGCATCAATGCACGAGCCAAAAAACTGCTGCAAGGCCAGAACGAAGAGATCAACTACCAAAAGGAGGAAATTGAAACCCAAAAGGACAAGCTCGAAGAATCTTACAATGACATTAAGCGCCTAAGTGAGGTGGCTAAAGAAATCAACTCTCACCTTTCGGTAAGCGATATCGTCCAAATTGTGTTCAGGTATATACATGGCCTGATGGACTACTCAATTGCCGGGGTGGGTCTCTTTGAAGAAGACAGCCACAAGCTGAAGTTTCAGGTGATAAGCAAAGGCTCTGCCTCAATAGAAAAGATAAATGTATCGCATAAAAAGGCTGATCACCCAGCCATTGCTTGTCTTGAAAATTCACGGGAAGAAATTTTCTTCGACACAACCCTGCAACCAGATTTCGTGGGCTTCTCTGCCAATCATTCGGTTTACAGATCGGTGATTTATCTCCCGCTTGTGGTGAAGAATAAGCGCATAGGTGTATTAACAGTGCAGCACCTGGAAGCCGAGCAATACCAAACCTATCAGATCAATATACTGAGAAGCCTGGCATTACATGTGGCCATTGCCCTTGAGAATGCCTCGGCTTACCAACAAATTGCTGAAAAGACCCACAACCTTGAAAAAGCGCTGATGGATTTGAAGGCTGCACAGGCGAAGCTTATTCAAGCTGAAAAAATGGCTTCCCTGGGTGAGCTTACTGCCGGCATTGCTCATGAGATCAACAACCCCGTCAACTTTGTCTACGCAGGTGTGGATGGCCTTAAGAATTCCCTGCAAGATCTTATTACGGTGCTAAACAAGTACGCCGAGCTGGAGGAGTCAGACGAGCCAAATATTTCGCCTGCCTTTTTGCAGGAAATAACCGCCCTTAAAGAGCAGCTGTATTTCAATGAAACCAAAGAGGGCATGTTCCAGGTGGTGGAGGCTATTCGTGAGGGGGCTGTTAGAACGTCGCAGATAGTCCATGGGCTGCGAACCTTCTCCATGAACGATAAGGGCGATAAGCAGCTGACTAACCTTCATATAGGCATCGACAATTCATTGGTTCTACTTTCTCCAAAGATCAAAGAAAAGAGGGTTCGGATAAAGAAGGAATACGGAGATTCGATGAGGCCAGTTGAGTGTTTTCCCGGCCAAATCAATCAGGTGTTTATGAACCTTATCTCAAATGCACTGGACGCAGTGGCAGAAAAAGGCATCGTAACCATCAGAACAGAAGGTTTTGGCGATAAGGTAAAGATTTATGTAGAAGACGACGGCTGCGGGATGTCGGACGGCATTCAGAACAAGATATTTGAACCCTTCTTCACAACCAAAGGCTATGGAAAAGGCACAGGGCTGGGCTTGTCCATCACCTTCGGCATTATTGAGCGACACGGCGGCAACATTGAAGTGGTGAGCACGCCTGGCAGCGGCAGTCGGTTCACGATTACATTGCCCGTTTAATAAGGTCTTTTACCAGCTGCGCCGTTTTTTCTGGCTGCTCCATGGGAAACATATGACCAGCATCCACAGCGATGAACTCAGTTTGCTTGAACCTCTTTTTGTGCTCCTCAATGGAAGCTGCAGAACCTATTTCAAAACGGCTGGAGTAGAGATAAAAACTTGGTACATCAATCTTCCCGCTTCCTAATGAAAATGGTGTGTGCTTAAAAATCCTGTACTCTTCTTTCGTTGAAAAATCCAGTTTCGCCCTGCCCTGCTCCGTCTCTACAAGACCGTGCTCAATATAGTCTTTAAAAGCCTCGGGGTGAAAATCTTTGAACAGTGGCTTATTTCTGAAACTTTCAGCAACCACCGCCTTACTCTCCCATTCCCACTTTCTCTTTTTTGCTTTTACAGCCGGCGGCACAAGTTTGCCGGAAACGCCAACTATCCTTGCGCCTAATAAGAGGAGGCGCATTTTTTTGCCGAAAAATGGTGGATCCATCATGATCAACCCTTTGAATAAGTCTGGTCGCTTGTAGTAGGCGTTCAGTGTAACCACGGCCCCAAGTGAGTGACCGAGGCCAATGACTGGCTTCCGTTGCTTTTCAATTGATTCAATGAGCTGATTAGTCAACGGTGCCCAGGAAAACCTGGGTTCGAACCTCTTGTCGTGCCCAAACTTTTCCAAATATTGCACATCGTTCGGCGCTAGTTGCTCAAGGAAATAGCGGTAAGTGAGCGCTGTAAACCCATTGGAATGAGCAAAATGAATAACGGACATCTAATTCTTCCCTTTCTTCGACTTTTTGGCTGGCTCCTGACCTTTTTCCCAATCCTTCTTAAAGTCTTTCAGAGCAGCTTCCGCCGCATACTGGAAGCCTTGTGCCGGTGAGGAACCCATGGCCTTGCCATCGCTCTGATAAACAGTGTCACTTTTGCAGTCTACCAGGTACAGCGATGTATGGTATTTTCCACTTATCCTTTCGTGTGTCTCAAGTTTGAATGTCATTACACTGCAAGAGTCCTGCCTGATCTCGGCATCCCAATTCTCCCGGGTGTCTCCAATCAAGTGAAACTGCTCTATGGTAAGCCATCTTCTGGCGTACAAACTCACCTGAAACATATCCTTGATGCCCGAGTAGTCAATTGTTTCGACACTCACATGCTGGAATGGGGGGATGGGCGGGGCCGTTTGTGCGTTGGTAAAACAGGATAACGCCATTGATAGAACTACAACCAGAATCACTCTCTTCATCTTATTCAACAAGTTTTTCAATGTTTTCCTCACTACAAAAATAGAACTCTATTGCATAAATTTACCTATCAGAAGCTGTATTCCACTATCATTCAAAGTCTTTCATTGAATTTAGCTGGAATAGTTTGAAGCACTTCGGTTCACCTTACCCATCGCCCGTGAAAGAGCTAAATCAAAATACACCAATGGCAGAGCTTATGAGGCACTTTAGCCAAAAGGGCACTGTAGCATGGATTGGCGTTCGTCCGGCAAGGAATGAAGCCGTTTTATCAGTTAAAAATGTGAAAGCAACACCCGGAAAGGGGCTGGAGGGTGATCGGTTCAAAGGGCCCGCCAACAACCCCAGGCAGGTGACGCTTATTCAGGCTGAGCATCTGGCAACTGTGGCTTCCATGATGAACAAAGAAAGTGTTGATCCGGGGTTGTTAAGGAGAAATATTGTAGTGCAGGGCATCAACCTGCTGGCGCTAAAGGATAAAACCTTTGCCATTGGCACTGCTGTTCTGGAGATGACCGGCTTGTGCCATCCATGCTCAAAAATGGAGAAGGCATTGGGCTTTGGTGGTTACAATGCCATGAGAGGCCATGGGGGCATCACAGCAAAGGTAATACAGGAGGGGGTGATTCAGGTGGGCGATTCAGTGCTTGCTTCAGAAGACGGTTCGGGTGACTGATCGCCAGTCTGTTTGCTGTCGGTTTTTTTCGAGCCAGAAAGCCTGTCCAGCTCCCAATGAGGCAGCAGCAAGTCGTTGAACCTGAGCTGATATTGCTCTATCAGCGTTTTCACCATAAAATTGATCCTTCTTAAGGCGTCTTCCTTGTAGTCGACCCTATTCATCGGATGGTGAATAAACAGCATGATAACGGGAAAAGACTGCTTTCTAAACTCCCCCAAAACCGAAGGAATCTGGTCATTCGCCTGCTCGCTGCCCGCCAATTGCTCATTCGCCTGCCGGGCGAGTTCGCCGATGTGTTTCACCAAATGAACATACAATTGCTGCGTTTCCCGAGTGGAGTTCGCATACTCTTCGGTCAGCTCATTGCTGTAGTTAGCCACCAGTTTCAGCCCTGTCAGGCAGGCATTCAAGGTGGGGTACACATTGGGCTGCCAAAATATTTCTCTGAACGTAAATAAATTCGGGAGCATCTCTGCATCATAATAAGGGTCATTCTCAAGCTGATGAATGAGCGCTAGGGAAACCTTTTCACTCACAAAATTTCCCGCTACCAGATTGAAAGACCATTCTGATGCCTCTTCCCCAATTATTTTCAGAAAAGGCCATATCTCACCGAAATCAAGTTTCATAGGCATTTGGAAAGATAGGAAGGTAAGCAAAAAGAAAAAAGTGGGGCTTCATTCATAGCTACAGCCGTGTCAATTTTGCTGATGTTTCTTATTTTTACCCTGCGCCCAGAAACATTTTGAACAACACTTACTCATGAAGCACTTTTTTTATTTGGCCCTCATAGCTTTGGTAGTCGCCTCCTGTGGCGACCCTGTTACAAGGGCTATCCCCTTTGAAGATACCGACTACAAGGATATTTCTCAGGATCTGCAGACCAGGCTCATTATGGCCGAAGCTGGGGATACTATCGTTATACTACCCGGCCATTATGTATTTAAAAGGAGCCTTACTTTGGAAGGAAAAGACAGCATCACCATTATGGGCGCTGGAATGGACAAAACCATTCTCTCCTTTCATGAACAAACAGAAGGAGCTGAGGGATTGAGGATCCAAAACGGAAACCAGATAGTGCTCAAAGATTTGACGATCAGAGATGCCGTTGGCGACAATATCAAGATACAAGACATCAACGGGCTGGAGCTGATCAACGTGAAATCGGAATGGACAGGTGAGCCTGAAGAAACCAACGGCGCTTATGCGATCTACCCTGTGATGTGCAAAAATGTTTTGATCGACCGGTGTGTCGCCATTGGCGCCTCAGATGCTGGCATTTATGTGGGGCAGTCGCACAACGTTATAGTGAGCAACTCTACTGCCTACAATAACGTGGCTGGCATCGAAATAGAGAATACCACGAGCGCAGACGTTTTCAACAATGAAGCTTACGACAATACCGGAGGCATCCTTGTTTTCGACCTGCCGGGTCTTTCCCAATTAGGGGGAAACGTCAGAGTGTTCGACAACAAAGTAAGTAGCAATAATTTCCGAAACTTCGCCCCTAAAGGGAACATAGTGGCCTCGGTGCCTCCCGGCACAGGCGTGATGGTGCTGGCAATGACATCAGTAGAAATTTTTAACAATAAAGTATCTGAAAACAGAACGGCAGGAGTGTCTGTTATCAGCTATGACTTTGTGATGGCAGCAGCAGCCATGGACGATTCGAATGACGGCGATGCACAGATGTCGCAGAATGAAGCTGCTTATAAGGCCGACAAAAACTACAACCCTATCCCCTCTGGTGTCTTTATCCACGATAACAGCATCGCCAACAGCTTTACTTTGCCCTCTCTTAAAAGTGATATTGGCTATCTGCTCGTATGGCAATTCGGACTCTCCATTCCTGACATCCTTTGGGATGGAATTACCGCCGCACCCTCTGACAAGGTCATTTGCGTGCAAGCCAATGGTGACGCATCGTTTGCCAATATGGATGCAGCCAATGATTTTGAAGACAGCAACCGGGATATTGATGCACACACCTGTTCAGGAAATGTGCTTCCACCCGTCGTTTTAGAAAAAGCAGTTGCTTCGCTATGAGGTTTTTTGTTCCAGTCCTTTTCTTGTTTGCTTTTTTTGCTGCCTGTGACTCAGGCCAGAAAAAAGAAGCAAGTCAAAGACTTGTCCCTGCTTCTTTAAGAACGAACAACGACAATATCCGGCAAAACAGGCAACCTCTTTCACTTGGCCCCGACAAGCTGTCGGAGTTCGGGTTCTTCGAAGGAAAACTATCGGATTTGGTGCCAGGCAAAGGCATTGTGCCCTACGACCTCAACATGCCATTGTTCTCTGACTATGCCGATAAAAGCAGGTTTGTGGCCTTGCCTCCAGAGAAAGTAATCACAGTGTTGGACGATGGCTCTCTTGATTTTCCTGTTGGCACCAGGCTCATCAAAACTTTCCACTATCCCGCTAAAAACGAGGCTGGCAGAAAGCTGATGGAAACGAGGGTGATAGAAAAGACGGACAAAGAATGGAAGGCCCTGACCTATATTTGGAACGATGAACAAACGGAAGCTTTTCTTGAAGTAGCTGGCGGAAATATCGATGTTGAACTAGAGCAAGATGGCGTGCTGCAAAAGGTAAGCTACTCTGTGCCAGATGTTAATCAGTGCAAAACATGCCACGGCCGATCCAACGCCGTGATTCCACTCGGCCCAAAAATTTCGCAGCTAAATAGAGACTACACCTACCCCGAAGGCACTACTCAAAATCAATTGAGTTACTGGAAAAGCAAGGGACTTCTTGACCTTCGGGACGAAGCCGCCGCATTGGGGGCATTTCCTGACTGGAACTCCGCACATGCCAACGTCAGTCTGGCCGCCAGGGCCTATCTCGACGCCAACTGTGGTTCCTGCCATCACCCGGAAGGTTCGGCCAACACGTCGGGGCTATTCCTCACCTTTGACGTCAGCGACAGAAGCAAGTATGGCATTATGAAAAAACCCGTTGCAGCAGGCAAGGGATCAGGCGGGCGGCTTTACGCTATAGTGCCTGGCAAACCGGAAGAGTCTATTCTTGTGTTCAGAATGGAGTCTACTGATCCTGGTATAATGATGCCAGAACTTGGCAGGTCTTTGCCTCACAAAGAAGGAGTGGCGCTTATCCGTCAGTGGATCGCCGAGTTGGAGTCAAACGCTCCCTCACAATAGTTTATTTTCGCAGGCTTTAGGGGATTAGCTATAATTTCTTGTCTTTCAGGTGAGTACACGTTAAAATTAACCAACCTTTAACATGATTTTAACGTCCTGGGAAAAATAAAATAGTATGCTTGCATAATAAATCAAAGGGTCATGTTTAAGTTAAAACCCATCTACCTTAACGGTAAAAAGTTCATTCAACTTTCTCAGTTGCCAATGCGCCAGGCCAACGCTTTGTTGTCGTGGCTGCCAGGTAAAAGTATCATGCGCCTGATCAACGACGGCGTTGAGCTTGAGGACTGTATCGACTATTCCAACTATGAATATTGGTTCGATACTTACTTCAAAAAGAGAGAGTTCGAGCTGGACTTTTGATATTTTTTCGAATTAAGATACTCCCTCCCGACGCCTCCGTCGGGCATGTGACCTTATTCTCCTCATTTCTTTACAGACTATCGCTCATCAATCGATTGAATTTGTATTTTTGGAAATAACCTGTTTTTCATATTTCCCAAGTACTTCAATCGCAGCAATAAATGAGCAAAAGATGGGTATACAAAGACCTACCTAATCCCGAAACAGTGCATTCGCTGGCTTCAGGCATCAAGGTAAGCGATACCCTGGCAGCATTGCTGGTGCAAAGAGGCTATTCCACATTCGAAGAGACCCGTGCCTTCTTCAGGCCACACCTCGGCCAGCTACACGATCCATTTCTGATGAAGGACATGGAAAAGGCCGTGAACAGGTTGAGTGAGGCGATTTTCAAAAAAGAGAAAATACTTATCTATGGTGACTACGATGTGGATGGCACCACTTCTGTGGCACTGGCTTATGGCTTTCTCCGCAAGTATCATTCTAATATTGACTACTACATCCCCGACCGTTACGATGAGGGCTACGGCATTTCAGAAACTGGCGTCCGCTGGGCAGCCGAGCAGGGTTTTACGCTTGTCATTGCGCTTGACTGTGGCATAAAAGCAGTTTCAAAAGTAGAGTTGGCCAATTCCCTGGGGGTCGATTTCATCATTTGCGACCACCACCTTCCGGGCCCGGAGCTGCCCAAGGCATTTGCCGTGCTTGACCCAAAGCGCCTCGATTGCGATTACCCGTTTGATGGGCTCAGCGGCTGTGGAGTAGGTTTCAAGCTCATGCAGGCCTTTGCCATTCAGAACACTGTCGACATTCAGGAGCTTTATCTCTACCTCGACCTGGTGGCTGTCAGCATTGCTTCCGACATCGTGCCTGTTGTAGGCGAAAACAGGGTGCTGGCCTACTTTGGCTTGCAGAAGCTTAATAAATCGCCTTTGCCTGGTCTGAAAGCTTTGAAAAACCTTTCGGGTATCCGGGGAGACGTTACAGTGACCCGAGTAGTTTTTGGCATCGGGCCTCGCATCAACGCCGCCGGGCGAATCGATCACGCCGGTGCGGCAGTGGAGCTATTGCTGGCCAGAACCGAGGAAGAGGCCGAAGAACTGGCAGCCCAGCTTGACATCAAAAATGACCTTAGAAAGGGCTTTGACGAAAATATTACCAAAGAAGCACTGGCAATAATTGAAGAGGAAGATCAACTCAAGAAATCTTTTTCGACCGTGCTTTATAGAGAAAACTGGCACAAGGGCGTTATAGGCATTGTAGCGTCCCGTTGTATAGAAAAGTTTTACCGGCCAACCATTATCCTGACTGAATCAAATAGCAAAGCAACGGGCAGTGCCAGGTCAGTAGTTGGCTTCGATGTGTACGAAGCCATTGCAGAATGCGCTGACTTACTAGATCAGTACGGCGGCCATAAGTACGCCGCCGGGCTAACGATGAATTTGGATAAGGTTGAGGCCTTTAAGGAACGGTTCGAAGAGGTGGTGGCCAGAAGAATTACGCCAGAAATGCTGGAGCCAATCATTGACATCGACCTGGCGATTCCAATAGAGGGTATCAACCACAAGTTTTTCAATATATTAAGGCAAATGGCTCCTTTTGGGCCAGGTAACATGCAACCGGTGTTTGTCTCCACCAACGTAGTTGCCAAATCGGTAAAGCAGCTGAAAGACATACACCTGAAAATGTTTTTGAGCCAGGAAGGCTCCAAGGCTTCCCTTGAGGCTATTGCTTTTGGATTTGGCGAGTACTATGATGCTATTGCAAATGGCACACCTTTCAATGTGGCCTATACTATTGAAGAGAATGACTTTATGGGAAACAAAACCATGCAATTACACATCAAAGATTTGAAGCTTGATTAATACCTGAAAGGATCAATGAAACTAAGTGCACACAACCTGGTAAAAAAGTATAAAGGAAGAAGCGTTGTCAACAATGTGTCGGTTGAGGTTTCGCAAGGAGAAATTGTCGGCTTGCTTGGTCCCAATGGCGCCGGAAAAACGACTTCCTTTTACATGATCGTAGGTTTGATAAAGCCCAACGACGGGGAAATTTTTCTGGATGACCAGAACATCACCGACCTGCCGATGTACCGGCGAGCCAAGCTTGGCATTGGTTATTTAGCACAAGAAGCCTCCGTATTCAGAAAATTAAGTGTGGAAGAAAATATCATGGCTGTTCTCGAAATGAGAAATATTCCGAAGGCTGAGCAAAAAGAAAAGCTTGAGAGCCTGCTGGAGGAATTTAGCCTCGGGCATGTGCGCAAAAACCTCGGCATGGTGCTTTCCGGAGGAGAGAGAAGAAGGACGGAGATTGCCAGGGCTTTGGCAGTTGATCCCAATTTTGTATTATTAGATGAGCCTTTTGCAGGGGTAGACCCAATCGCTGTGGAAGAGATCCAAACTATTGTGGCACAGCTCAAGAAAAAGGACATTGGAATCCTCATCACGGACCACAATGTGAATGAAACGCTGTCGATAACTGACAGGGCCTATTTGATGTTTGAAGGAAAACTGCTAAAATCAGGGACTGCAGAAGAGCTGGCTGCTGACGAACAGGTAAGAAGGGTGTACCTGGGCAAGCACTTCGAGTTGAAAAGAAAAGTTTAGTCAACAACACCAATGGAAATTCTCAATTCTATAATGACCTGGGTCATGAAAAAGCGAATCCACCAGATCGAGCTTTTCATGAAGTATCCCTTTGAGGTGCAGGAGGAGCTTTTCCAGAGGCTGATTCAGCGGGGTAAGGACACAGAATACGGCAACAAATACGGCTTTGTGGATTTTCGAAATCATGAGGACTTTCAAAAGCGGGTGCCGATCGTGTCTTACGAAGAACTGGCACCCTACATTGACCGATTAATGAAGGGGGAGCAAAATGTGCTCTGGCCAAGCGAGGTAAAGTGGTTTGCCAAGTCGTCGGGCACTACCAATGCACGCAGCAAATTCATCCCCGTTTCTCCCGAGGCACTTGAAGACTGCCATTTTAAGGGTGGCAAAGATCTCATTTCCATCTACGTTAACAACTACCCCGAATCCAAGCTTTTTACAGGCAAGGGCCTCACCATTGGCGGCAGTCAGCAGATCAATCAGTTTGATAAAAACGCCAACTCCTATTATGGCGACGTTTCCGCTGTCATCATCAAGAACCTTCCTCTATGGGTTCAGTTTGTGCGCACACCAAGCATGGAAATTGCGCTGATGGACGAGTGGGAAGAAAAAATTGAGATGATGGCCACCACCACTCTGGAGGAAAACGTGACCAGCATCAGTGGCGTGCCCACATGGACGGTCGTCTTACTACAGCGAATATTGGAACTAACAGGCAAAACCAATATCCTGGAAGTGTGGCCAAACCTGGAAGTCTTCTTCCACGGCGCAGTAGCTTTCCCCCCGTACAAAGACCTCTTTAAGGCGCTCATTCCCTCCGATGGCATGCGCTACATGGAAACCTATAATGCGTCCGAAGGCTTTTTTGGCATACAAGACCAAAGGAACTCCGACGAGATGCTGTTGATGCTCGACTACGGCATTTTTTATGAATTTGTCCCTTTTGAAGAAATTGGCAACGATCACCCCAAGGCACTAACGTTGGAACAGGTAGAAATTGGGGTTAATTATGCGATGATTATCACCACCAACGCTGGGCTCTGGAGATACAGAATTGGTGACACGGTTAAGTTCACCTCTATCAGCCCTTTCCGGGTGAAAATCAGCGGCCGGACGAAACACTTCATTAACGCCTTTGGTGAAGAGCTGATTATTGAGAATGCAGAAACGGCGATTACTGAAGCATGCAGGGAAACCTCGGCGGTGATCAGCAATTTTACGGCCGCCCCACGTTACCTTGAGGGTGGACAAAAGGGAGCTCACGAATGGGTGATGGAGTTTATTAAGCCTCCAAGCGACAGAACCAGGTTTATAGAGGTTTTGGACAGCACCCTTCGAAAAATCAATTCAGATTACGACGCCAAACGGTATAAAAGCCTTGCCCTCGAAGCGCCTGTGCTCTACGTGGTAGAAGAAGGCACTTTCTATCAGTGGATGAAAAAAAGAGGGAGGCTTGGCGGCCAAAACAAAGTGCCACGGCTTTCCAATTCCCGGGAGTATATTGACGACCTGCTGGAAATGATGAACGTTACGGCATAAAAAAAGGGAGCCATCGCCCCCTTTATTGATCTGATTTCTTCGCCTCATCATGAATGCCTGTCCCGGATCACCTTGCCATCGGGCGATACCACAATCAGGCGCTCCAGGTTGCCTTTTTCCAGCTGTATCTCAAACCTATCACGGTTGAACCTGCCTACCGAGATGATTTCATTTCGATCAACCACCTTCCAATTGCTATACTGCGAGTGTATCGTAGCTTCTACTGCCTCGGGCAGTTGGGCGTGCTTCTTTATTTCATTAGCCTTTTCAAACCCCCCATCGGGTTTGTAGTACGCTGTGAAATCCAGATCACTGTTTTCGATGACTACCTTATACACTTTTGCCGTCACGCTGCCCTTGCCTTCCATGTAGTGCAGGTACCAGGTTTGATCCTGGAAATTACTCGTTTCCGGAAATTCATTCTCCAGGCTTTTGAGGATTCGAATGGGCACTTCGCTCCTCTCAATTTTGGTGTTCTTACCTATTTCAATTTGTTGGGCATTGGCCTCAACCACAATTCCAAAAGCTATAGCCACTGCGGCCAGCATTGATAACTTTTTCATTTCGATGGTTTTTTTGTGTTCTTTTCCAGGCAAGCGTGGCTGTTTGTCACGCTTTGGAATTTGAGGCCTCAAATATTTCCCAGATGAGTTTAAAACGATCTAAAAGTGCGTTTCGTTCTTTCCAACGGCACTATTTTTTTGACTAAACCAGCTTCACATAACTGCCCAACCACTTAATGTTGTGCCAGTAGTTCTTCACCACCTTTTGGACCCGTCTATCATTGAAATGGCCATCGAAGTCGATATAAAAAATATACTTAAAATTAGAGCCCTCTTTAGCTGGCCGGCTCTCAACTTTGCAAAGATTGATCTTGGCCTTGTGAAATTCTTGCAGGAACGTAACCAAAGCTCCCGGCTTATCTTCCAGGCGTGCCAAAATGGATGTCTTGTCGTTGTTGCTTGGCTCGTTAAAATGCCCCTTGCAAAGAATGATGAACCGGGTAGAGTTCTCTCCGGAATCTTCAATGTTCTCAAACAGTATCGGAAGGTCATATTCCTTGGCTGCAATGTGAGCGCAAATGGCCGCCGCACCTTTTTCTTCCTTGGCTATTTTTACAGCCGTGCTAGTAGAGTTGACCGGCACCAGTTCCACTCCTTTGTCGAAGTGATCCTCGATGAAAGCACTACACTGCCTGAAAGCAATGTCTTTAGAATAAATTTTCTTAATGCTTTTCAGGTTTTCTTCTTCAGTGGCAAAAGCGAAGTGGATGGCCAAAGGCAGCTCGGCAATGATGTTAAGGTCGTAGCGGCCAAGCAGGTCAATGGTTTCCTGCACCACCCCCTCCTGGTTATTCTCAATAGGCACTACGCCAAACCTCGCCCTATCGCTCTTAACGGTTTCAAACACCGCTTCAATGGAGTTAAGTGAAGTGTAAGTGCTCATTGCCCCATACCGGCTTTCTGCTGCCTGGTGGGTAAAACTTCCTTCCGGCCCCAGGTAAGCCACTCGTTCGGGCAGCTCCAGATTCCTCGCTACTGCGAAAATCTCAAGAAAGATGGCCTCAATGGCCGCCCTGTTGAGCAAGCCTTTGTTCATTTTGTCAAGCCTGTCGATGATCGCCTTTTCTCTTTCGGGGCGGTAAATCGTGGCGTTGGTCTTTCTTTTTAAATCGCCGACCTGCTTCACCACTTCCATCCTCTGAGCTAATAAGTCCAAAATCCTGTTGTCGAGGTCATCTATCTGCTTCCGGTATTCTTCTAGTGCCATGTCCTTTGCCTTATAATTAATTCCTGATCCAACAGGTATGCGCTGTGCGGATGTTGCCTTTATTTTGAAATGGGAACAAAAATGTACGTTTTTTTTGGGTAAAACAACATATAGCAGCTGTGTCAGTTGGCCGAAACGGCGGGCTTCGTCAAGGCATATTTCTTTTGGTTGTCGCATGCTAAAAAAGGCATTGTAATACGTCTGGTATTTCAATTGGTAAATTCTACTGCTTGCGCTAACTTTGGCCGCAAACAATTCCTGAAATGCAGAGAGATACATTGATTTTTGACCTCATCCAAAAAGAGAAGAAAAGACAAGAAGACGGCATTGAGTTGATAGCCTCTGAGAACTTTGCTTCTCCGCAGGTAATCGAGGCGATGGGTACCGTGTTAACCAACAAATATGCCGAGGGCCTCCCTGGTAAAAGATACTATGGTGGGTGTGAAGTCGTTGATGAAATAGAAACTCTTGCGATTGAGCGTGCAAAGGAATTGTTTGGCGCCACCTGGGCCAACGTGCAACCCCACTCAGGGGCTCAGGCAAATGCCGCTGTGATGCTGGCAGTGCTTAATGCCGGTGACGCTATCCTTGGGTTTGACCTCTCACATGGTGGGCATTTAACTCACGGATCCCCCGTCAACTTTTCAGGCAAGCTGTACCGGGCCAATTTCTATGGCGTTGAAAAGGAAACCGGCGTCATCAACTATGACGTGGTAGAAGCTACAGCAAAGAAGGAAAAACCTAAGTTGATGATTTGTGGTGCTTCAGCTTACAGCAGAGACTGGGACTACGAAAGGCTCAGGGCCATCGCCGATCAAGTAGGTGCCCTATTGCTGGCAGATGTATCACATCCTGCGGGGCTCATTGCCCGGGGTTTGCTCAACGATCCGCTTGACTATTGCCACATAGTAACTACCACCACTCACAAAACACTGCGGGGCCCAAGGGGTGGCATGATTATGATGAGGGAGGATTTCGAAAATCCGTTTGGGCTGAAGACGCCTAAAGGCGACTTGAGAATGATGACTTCGCTGCTGGACGGCGGTGTTTTCCCTGGCACGCAAGGCGGCCCACTGGAGCATGTGATAGCAGCCAAAGCGATTGCCTTTCAGGAAGCTTTGTCGGACGACTACATGAACTATGTGCTGCAGGTACAAAAAAATGCGAAGATAATGTCTCAGGCATTTGTCGACAAAGGTTACAAAGTGATTTCGGATGGCACCGACAACCACATGATGCTGATCGACCTGCGCCCTAAAAACTTAAGCGGCAAGCAGGCTGAAAATGGCCTTATAAAAGCAGATATTACCATCAACAAAAATATGGTTCCCTTCGACGACAAGTCTCCGTTTGTAACCTCGGGCATGAGGCTCGGAACTGCGGCCATGACCACAAGAGGACTCAAAGAAAATGACATGCTGAAAATCGCCGAACTGGTGGACGACGCATTGATGAACCATGAAAATGAGTCCAAACTTTCCGCTATCAAGAAGGAGGTAAATAGCTGGATGAGCAACTTCCCACTTTACAAATAATTAAACTATACCGGCCGTGGCGGAGAGTGAAGAGAAAGAAATGTCGTTTATCGACCACCTGGAAGAGCTCAGGTGGCATCTGGTGCGTTCAGTAGCATCAGTATTGGTTTTTTCCGTGGCAGCCTTTGTTTCCAAGGGCTTCATATTTGGCGTGCTGATTCTTGGCCCGTCCAAAACTGACTTTTGGTCGTACAGAATGCTTTGCAAGCTCTCCGAGATTGTTAAGATTGATGCCCTGTGCATCAATGAGCTTCCTTTCATTATCCAAAGCCGACAGCTTACCGGGCAGTTTACCATGCACATCACCTCCTCACTGGTAGTGGGGCTTATTTGTGCCTTCCCTTATGCCTTTTGGGAAATTTGGCGTTTTGTAGCGCCTGGACTTTACTCACATGAAAGAAATTTGACCCGTGGGGCCACCTTTTTTGTGAGCTTCCTTTTCATGATTGGCGTGCTATTTGGCTACTTTATAGTGACGCCAGTGTCAGTGTACTTCCTTGCCAACTATCAGCTGGATCCATCCATTCTCAACGAGTTTGATATTATCTCTTATGTTTCCACGGTAGTGACGTTGGTACTTTCAAGCGGGCTGATTTTCCAGCTTCCGATTGTGATGTATTTCCTAACAAAGGCCGGAATTGTAACACCGGAATTCCTGATCACCTACAGAAGACATGCTATTGTTGTTATTTTCATTGTTGGCGCTGTGATTACTCCACCAGATCCTTTTAGCCAAATGCTTGTTTCGCTGCCGATCGTCGGGCTTTATGAAGTGAGTATCTATATTTCGAAGAGAATCAAACGCAGAGAAGCGAGAGAAGAAGCAAAAGAAGCGCTGAAACGAAACCCGAAATCATGAGCTTAAAAATTGCCCTGGGAGCTGATCATGCTGGCTTCGGTTACAAAGAAAAGATACTTGCCTTTTTGCGACGTGAAGGTCACATAGTAAAGGACTTTGGCACCCACAGTGCTGATTCAATAGACTATGCGGATTTCGCTCATCCTGTAGCCACATCCGTCGAAAGTCATGAATCTGATTTTGGTATCCTTATTTGCGGCAGTGGCAACGGTGTGGCCATGACAGCCAATAAACACCAGCAAATACGAGCAGCCCTTTGCTGGAAAGAAGAACTAGCTGCGCTCGCCAGACAGCACAACAATGCCAACGTATTGTGCATGCCAGAGCGATTCGTTGACTATGAAGAAGCTGAAAAAATGGTTAAGGCTTTTCTTTCAGTTAAATTCGAGGGAGGCAGACACGAACGAAGGGTGGGCAAAATAAGCTGTTGACTACTCCCTTCTTATGTAGAGGTTCGTCCCCTCCACGCTCTCATATCTTTCGCCTATAGCAGGTGCCCGATTTATTAACTTAGGCATCAGGCCTTCGAGGTCTACGATTACCTCGGGCTGGATTTGATCGATATTGTTGAATACGTTTTCAACATTGCTGTAAAAATCGAGTTGTGTTACCTCCTCCTCACTCAGGTTCCAGTTCAGGTATTTACTGCCCAATACGGCGCTTTCGTAGTAGCTTTCCTTATCGCCAATTACCCATATTTTCTTGCCTGAGTAGCTGGCTGGCAACAACTCCTTTTGAGCGAAATATGCATCGTAAGTAATTGTCTCACTGAGCCTGGCAGGCAGCTTAAACATTGCATAGCTCCAGCCGAGCACCAAAACAAAAACCAAAGTAGTAAATATTTCAGCCCAAATTCTCCGCCTCATTTCCAATATATAGTGAGCAGTAAAAAAGGCTAGTGGGGGCACAAAAATCAGGAGCAGCTGCGGAACGATTTGGTTTGAAATAGCCAGCGTGATGAACCCGGCAATAATATTGATGAACATGACCTGTTGAAATTTTACCTGATAGTTGGCAAATCTCGCTTTGGTGTAAATCCGAAATAGAGAGACCACAAGGATCAACAGTGAGGATCCGCCGATGACCAAAAGCTGAAACGAGGACATCAAATAATGCTTTCTCGTTCTCCAAAGTCCTTTCATAAACTGCGTGTGGAACTCATCCACGGCGTCGAACCAATAGTAGTAGGCATAGCTAACAGAAATCAATACCGAAAAACCAAAAAAGAGCAGGATGTACCGCCGTGGTATGGATCCCGTAAAGAGGGCCAGCGATAAAGCTGTGGTAAAAAGGAAGGGAAGTAGTGGCAGATAGAATAATACTGCAATGCCCAAGTAAAGCCCTGTGTACAGAAAAAGCTCATCCCGGGTATTGTTGTCTATGCGCCGGAAAATATTGTTGATCGCTAACAAGATGAACGTAATACTGAACAGAATGGGCGGTAGCGTGATGAAATCGAACGAAAGGTTCATGTACATCATGTAGAACAATGCAGGCACGTAGGTGTTTTCCTTGTAGGCCTTGTTCCGGAGCAGCACCTGATTGAATAGCCCAGCCTGAATAATTACCAGCAAAGCAGAGATGACGTAGTAAGGCCAGCGGGAGTCGCCAAACAGGTAGAAGATCGCCTGATACATGACGCCTGACAGCGGCCCGATGTCGTCCCAAATATCGAGATAAAGGTGGCCACCCTGAGCCATTGCCTCCCCAATAAGCCTCCAGTGCAGCTCCGGCAACGTGAGTGGAATTCCCCAAATGTAAAATGGCAGCCTTACCAGCACCAAAAGTAGCAGCACAAAAATGAGGCGGTAAGGGTCGTTTATTCTAAAAAAAGATAGCAACGGATTTTCTCAAGGTTATTGTCTTGCCACGAAAATACGTGTTATAACGCCGATTGTGCAAAATAATGCGGATATTTGCCATCTTATGGAGAGCACCAGACAACAAAAATACGCCCGCTTAATACAGAAAGAATTAGGGGAAATTTTCCAGCGTGACACAAAACACATGTTTGGAAAGGCCTTTATCACCATTACGCTGGTGAAAATGAGCCCAGACCTCGGCTTTGCCAAAGTGTACCTCAGTATATTCATGGCAGAGGACAGAAACGAAATGCTGACACAGATCAACGAACGCAAGAGCCAGGTTCGGAAGCTGCTTGGGCAACGGATCGGCAAGCAGGTAAGAATAATTCCTGAAATTGCTTTCTTTATTGATGACACTGAGGATCATGCTCACAAGATGGATAGTTTGATCAACAGCCTTGAGATTCCACCGGCGGACGAAACTGACGATACAGAAGATTAACGAACTACTACTTTGAATCTACCTCTATTCATCGCCAGGAAGTATTTCGTCACCAAGAAAAAGAAGAATTTCATCAATATCATCTCCATTATTTCTATGGTGGGGGTGGCCGTTGGCACCATGGCATTGATCATCGGTCTGTCATTTTTCAATGGGCTGGAGCATATTCTCAGAAACCTGTACGGCACATTCGACTCGCAGATAAAAGTAGAGGCTTCAAAGGGGAAAAGTTTTGTAGCCAACAAAAGCCTGATTGATTCAATAGCGGCCGTTCCGGGTGTGTCGATAGTATCGGAAGTAATCGAAGACTTTGTGCTCATTTCCTACAACGACACCGACATGGTGGCCAAAATAAAGGGTGTTAGCGACAATTTCATTAGTAACCACCGCTTTGATGAGCACCTTGTTCAGGGCGAGCTCCTGCTTAAAAAAGACAACGCTCCAAGGGCTATCATTGGTCGTGGTCTTCAGTACACTCTTTCTATTTCAGCCAACAACGAATTTCTGGCATTACAGCTTCATTATCCAAAAAATGTAAACCCGGGTTCGTTAAGCCCATCCAGCTATTTCAATAAGCAAAGCATTATGCCAGGTGGCTTTTTTGCGATTGAGAAGCAGTACGACGAGACATACATCTTCGTTCCGCTAGATTTCGCTGTTACCCTAACAGAGTTTGGCAACAAGAGAACAAGCCTGGAGCTGCAACTGCAGGAGGGTTTCACGCCAGAAGGTGTGAAGCCGGCTTTACAAAAACTACTTGGTGGCCAATTCAAAATCCAAACTTCAGAAGAGCAACACTCCGATCTGTTTAAAATACTGAAGTGGGAGAAACTTTTCGTTTTTCTCACCTTCTCGTTTATTGTGGCCATCGCCTCATTTAATATCTTCTTCTCGCTTTCCATGCTTGCCCTTGAAAAGAAAAGAGATGTGGCGATCCTCTATGCGCTTGGTGCCACAGATAAGCTTATCAGGAGAATCTTCGTGTCGGAAGGTGCACTGATCGGACTTATCGGTGCCTCTATCGGCCTCGTGCTGGGCCTTACTTTAAGCTATCTTCAGCAGCAGTTTGGAGTTGTTTCTTTGGGTATGCAAAGCTCTATTGTAGACGCCTATCCTGTGCTCATCGATCCCCTGGACGTTGCCGTTACTGCAGTGCTTTCTATCCTGGTCACCTTGCTTGCCTCCTACAGACCCGCCTACCTGGCCAGCAAATCAAAGTTTATCGCTGACTTGTGAACCCATCAGCGGTTCATTTTTGCCGTATATAAAATGAATCGCTCTCGGGTGCTTCACGAATAAGGCTATCAATGTTTTAGTTTTCAACTGATTGGGGAAACTTCGTTGATTTTAGAGTCAAACAGATTACAGAATTTTGATGCTTATTTGACCGATAATGGTTAGTTTTCAGGTTTGAAAATTTTTTGAATCTATTAATGAACGTTTCACCAGCAAAACCATTCAAATTAATTTATTCTCTGTTCCAGCACGAGTACCTCGGCTATTTGGCGGAATCGTTCGTGGTACAAGTAGATGAAAAAGGCAGGCTTTCTTTGGCTTCTCAAAATATTTCCTTCAAGAACGCACAGGAGTTTGCTTCCGGGCTGGACGAAGTCGATTACGAACTCATAAAGACGATGGACTCGATGCAGCAGGATGCGGTGGTGAGTCACTTTCATAAAAAAAAGATCAAGCCGGCTGAATTCTTTTTGAAAACCTACGACACCGAAAAAGGAAACAAGCTACTACAGCAGGAAATTGAGCAGTACCTGGAAAGAAGGAGAGGAAAACTACTGCCCTTGATGGTGAACAAGGAGGTGTACGAAATGGGGCGAGATGGTGACCCTGCCTGGAAAAAGCTGGAATGGCAGGACGAACCGGCAACTGTTCTCTTCCACTTTAGGCGGAATGAGGACAACACCCACTATTTCCCAACATTAAAATTGAACGGCGAAAAGCTTGAATTCAACAACAAGGGGGCCTACATCGTAAGTAAAAAGCCTGCCTGGATGGTGATGGACAATATGCTGTTCACCTTCAAAAAAGAAGTAGATGGTCACAAACTGCTCCCGTTCTTAAACAAAAAGTTTATTGTGATCCCCAAGTCGGTGGAGGATACTTACTACAGGAAATTCGTCGCTCCTCTCGTTGCAGCTTTTGACGTATATGCCAAAGGCTTTACCATCAACACTGTTAGCTTCCCTCCAAAGGCTGTCATCACTTTTTCTGAACTTGCGTCAACAAAAGAGTTATCACTCTTTTCCGACGAGGGCAATGTGGCTGTGGCAGGTGATCCCAACGATGAAAAAATGCTTTTTGAGCTCGTCTTTCAATACGGCCCGTACAAATTCAAAGCTGAAAATCTGACAGAAGTGAGTGTGTCGGTAGAGCAAAACGGAGACGATTACACATTTCACAGGGTCAACCGTGACCTGACAAGAGAACGGGAAATTATCGCCCTATTGAAAGAGTCGGGGCTGGAGTTGAAGCATGCAAAGGCCACCCTGAACAAAGGGGAAGCGTTCAGTTGGATGTCCTTTACCGCCCCAAAGCTGGCAGAGCTTGGAGTCAAGCTCCAGCAAAACCAAAAGGGAGACAAGCGGTACTTTATCGGTACTTCACAAATCTCGATTGAGGTAAGAGAAAACATTGACTGGTTCGACATTTTTGCCACGGTCCGGTTCGGGGAGTTTGAAATACCGTTTCAAACCATCAGAAAGCATATCATTCGGAAGCAAAGGGAAATCAGGCTCCCCAATGGGGAAATCGCCGTTATCCCCGAAGCCTGGTTTACGGAATATTCAGAGCTTTTCAATTTTGCCGAAGATGGCAAAGCTGACGGAAGTGCCGTTTCACTCAAAAAACATCACCTGGCGCTGGTTAAGGAGTTGAGCAATAGCGACCTGGCTACCGTTACACTCAGCAGAAAACTGGAGAAGTTGCGGGGCTTTGAGGAGATCGAGGACTTCCCGGCCCCATTGCATTTTAAGGGCACGTTAAGACCCTACCAGAAAGCTGGGTTCAATTGGCTAAGGTTCCTCAACAGCTACAACTTTGGCGGCTGCCTGGCAGACGACATGGGCCTGGGCAAAACCGTGCAGACGCTCGCAATGCTTCAAGCCGTGAAAGAAGAACAAAACGGCAACACCGGCACCAGCTTGCTTGTCATGCCCACATCGCTTATCTACAACTGGGAAAAAGAAGCAATAAAGTTTACTCCCGGCCTCAAAGTGCTGAACTACACAGGCACACAAAGAGAGAAAGATGTAACCAAATTTGCTGACTACGACCTGGTGCTCACCAGCTACGGCATCGTGCGGCTTGACATCGACTTGCTGGAAAAGTTTTACTTCAACTACATTATACTTGATGAGTCTCAAGCCATTAAGAACCCTTCTTCCAACATTGCCAAGTCGGTGAAGAAACTTCGATCGAAGCACAAACTTATTCTGACGGGAACACCAGTCGAAAACACTACGCTGGACTTGTGGTCGCAAATGAGCTTTATCAACCCCGGACTTTTGGGAAATCAGGCATTTTTCAAAAATGAGTTCCTTAACCCTATTGAAAAAAAGAACGACGAAAAGAAGGTTCAGAAGCTTTACGCCATTATAAAACCGTTTATTCTGCGGAGGAAGAAAAACCAGGTGGCTACTGAGCTGCCTGAGAAAGTTGAAAACGTTCAGTATTGCACCATGACTGCCATGCAGGAAGAGGAGTATGAAACAGCCAAGTCACTGTTCAGAAACAAAATCATGGATCAGATAGAAACGGATGGCGTCAACAAGTCGCACATGATTTTGCTACAGGGCCTGACAAAGCTCCGGCAGATAGCCAACCACCCCAAGCTCGTTGATCCCGACTATGGTGGCGACTCAGGAAAGATGGAGGACGTGACCCACATGCTGGCAACAGCGGTAGGCAAAGACCATAAAATTTTGGTTTTTAGTCAATTCGTGAAACATTTGGCTTTGCTGGAAAATTACCTGAAAGAAAACAGAATTACCTATTGTTATCTCGATGGATCAACGAAGGATCGACAAGCGCAAGTCGAGAAGTTTCAAAATGATCCATCTATTCAGGTGTTTCTGATTTCCCTAAAAGCTGGCGGGCTGGGCCTCAACCTAACAAAGGCCGATTATGTGTTCCTCCTCGACCCCTGGTGGAACCCGGCCGTGGAGGCACAGGCTGTGGACAGAGCGCACAGAATTGGGCAGGAAAACAAGGTTTTTACCTACAAATTCATCACGAAGAACACTGTGGAGGAGAAAATATTGGCGCTTCAGCAGTCGAAAATGAAGCTGGCTACGGAATTAATTAGCACCGAAGAGAGTTTTGTAAAAAATCTTTCGAAAGAAGATATCCAGAATCTATTAACCTAAAAACCACTAGTAATGACTGATCAGGAAAAAACCGCCGTTGAAGGCGAAATCGCAACACTGGAAGGCAAGCTTACCGGCGACATGTTTCAGGACATGGAGATCAGGGATAAAATCCACAACCTCAAAATGACACTTGAAGGAGTTCGCCCGAGCAACTCTGAGTTTGAGTGCGTGGGCTGTGGGAGCTAATGAATGCTCTTCGGTAATATTTTCTGACCTGCCCCTCCGCAACCGGCAGCTCGAAGCTAAAAGAGAGACGGCAGGTTAGGTTTGAATTTCCCACCTAGTAATTTATCTGCCACCAGCAACACAGCAATGGCCGTGGCAATCACCACGAGCTGAATCAGCGCTGGATTGTCGATTACTTCGAGCATAGGAGCAAAGTCGAACGCTGGGAGTTCAGGAAGGTAATCGGGCTTTACAGATGGGCTCTGTACCGTTTCCTGAAATAAAGGCAGTATGCTCAGTACAGCAGCGAACATAGCTGCAAAAATCCCCAGTGCCATCCAAAGAAGGCGATTGCTTTTACTGGCCCTGGCCTTTCCGGCCTCTATCCTATTCATGATGCCATCGGTGAAAAATACATCATCGAGCTCCATCATGTTATGCCTGGCCATGAGCTTGTCGGCATTTTGCATGCTTATCAACTGCTTTTGCAAAACGTTGTCCTTGCTTATTTGCTTTTCCAGCTCTTTCCTCTCAGCGGCTGGAAGTTTATTTTCTAAATAGTCGAATAATCTTTTTTCCATGTTTTCCATTGCCTTTTCTTTTTAGGTCAATGAGGTTATTTCCTCCTGCAAGCACTTGCCCAACCATTCGGCCAGCTTTTTTCGTGCCCTGAAAATTTTTACTTTAACATTGTTGGGGGCAAACCCAGTAATTTTTTCTATCTCCTCCAGCGTCAGTTCCTGAAAGTAATATAGTGTAATCAAAAACGCATCATCCTCAGGCAGCCGTTCAATCGCCTTATTGATCCAGGCCCTCCTTTCCTTTTGCGACAACAGTTCACTGGAGTTCATGCCGTCCGCATCCAAAACGCCAGAAGCCTTCTCAATATCTGTTTCAGGTAGTCTCTTTTTTCTCTTTTTACTTATAGCAGTGTTAAAAACAATTCTATAAAGCCATGTGCTGAATTTAGCGTCTCCTTTGAACGATGAAATATTGTTGTAGGCCTTGATAAAAGAGTCCTGTGCCACCTCCTGAGCATCTTCATGTGAGCACACCACCCTGAGGGCAAGCGTGTAAACATAGCTTTTGTGCCTGTCTACCAAATGGCGAAAGTAGGCAGACTCGCCCTTTTTGATAAAGGTGATTAGCTCCTCTTCTGTATAACTAGTTTCTGACACCACCCCTATGACGCATCTTTGAGTACAGAAGTTACCGAAAAAAATAATAAGTTTTCATTTGTAACCGCTGCAAAGAGTGGGGCGTCATAGGGGCAAATCAAAACTTAAAATAATATGCACGGACCGGAAGTATTAATCCCATTAGCGTTGTTTACCTCCATTGCTATCACCATTATCTTTTGGAGGAAGTTTCTAAACGACGAGCGACTAGCCGCCATTGAAAAAGGCGCCGACCCCAATATTTTCAGAGGGAAGTCAACCAATAGCATTGCGCTTAAATTTGGGCTGTTGTTTATTGGTGTAGGCTGCGGAATTTTATTTGGGGGGCTTATTGAAGGCTTCTTCAGAGACGAAGAGGTAGCCTATTTTTCCATGATTTTTATCTTTGGAGGAGCCGGGCTTTTTATCTCACACAAAATGGAGCAGAAGGAGAACCAATAGTATCTATTGGTTCCTTTTCTTGTTTACCTTGAAGTCGAAAACGTCTTCTCGTTTGTAATGACCCGTTACATCAAGGGTCATTTTTTCCTTTATAGCCTCACGCAAGGGCAACTCTACCTCAATCGTAGTTTCCAAATCGAAAATAGGCTCCCGCATGTAAAATCCATCAGGCCCCACCACACAACTCCCACCTTTCAGGAGCAAGCTTTCGGGGTTGGCTTTTAATTCTTCGGGAAGCTCAAAGGCTGCGGGAATGTCTTTGACTCTCAGTATCTGCCCAACGGCCAGCACAAAACACCGGCCCTCAAAAGCGTATTGACGGCTGGCTACCTGGTGCATTTCGTGTACCGTGGGCCACAACGCAATGTGAACCAGCTCGCATGTTTCGTGCATGGCTTGTCTGGTAAGTGGCATCCAATGCTCCCAGCAAATGAGCCCGCCTACTCTTGCACCGGCCACTTCAGCTGACCGCAATCCGTTTCCATCACCGACGCCATAGATCAATTTTTCCGTGAAAGTCGGCATCAGCTTTCGGTGGTGCACAACCAGCTCACCCGCCGGGCTAATAATAGCCATTGAATTATACAACGTTCCATTGGCGCTTCCGCTGCCGGTTTTCTCATTGATTCCGATACATATAGCTATACCGAGGTCGGACGCAGCCTGTTGTAAAACAGTCATTTCAGGCCCGTCGATCACTATCGCATTTTCATGGGTTTTTGCGAAGACCTCTTTTGTTGGCTCGTGGTTCCACAGTGCAGCACCCGGGCAATAGTCGAGCCAGGCTGGGTAGCCGCTTAGCCAGCTTTCGCCAAAAACGGCCAACACATTTCCACCGCTGGCCGCCTCCCTTATAAGCACAAGCGCTTTTTCCAAACTCCGCTTCTTGTCAAGATACTCGGGGGCGTGTTGAATAATGGCTACTTTCATTTGACCGCTGTCAGTTAAAAAAGCTATCGTTGAGGGGGTAGCCCAAAAGCACCTCGTCGTAGATCAGATCGGCACTGCCATCTTCCGTGTCCATCACAAACACCGCTGGTACTTTCACGCCCCCGAGGTCCATGTATCTGAGGTATTTGATTTCCTGCACGTCTTTTTTTGACGACTTTGACACACTGATAATTCTTTCGAGCACTATTTCGTAGGTTCCTTTATCAACTAAAAACTCCAATTGTGATTCTTCGGTGTCAGTTACGAGCTTGTAAAATTCCCTGTTATTCCATTTTTCGGCGGACAAACTGAATTGGCCATTTCCTGCCTCCCGCAAAGGCGACGTTGACCTTAGCATCCAAAACAGGTCGAATGATTCCTTTCCCTCCAACTCCGTAGTAACACCACCCTGCCTGCTGACAGCCCTTCCATTGGCATAGGTGTCCGTCCACTTGACTCTACCCTGTGTCCACTCAATCTTTATCTTATCCGGAAACTTAAGGTAGGCCACAAAGGTGACCGGCTCCATGGTGAGCGGGACGTAGCGACCCTTGATGCAAGCCGTGCGAAGCTGCTGAAGACTTGCCTCCCCGATCATACCAAAATGTTTTTCAACTACCTGATTTTGTGCGAAAAGCGCAGTCTGGACAAGGAAAATCAAGGTCAATACAAACCCCGCCACAACAGGCCCGGAAAGATTTTCATGCGCAAAAAGAAGTTTTCTCATAGTTATATGTCAAAAGTAGCAAAAACCAAACATTTCATCCTATTACTTAGATCATATAAAATATTGAATTAATCCAATTATAGGCGCTGATAGTGACCATTTGACCGCATAGAAGGGTTGCTTTTCGATTGAATTGTAGAAAAAAACATACATGTAAGGGGCGGTGGCAGCTTCCGAAAATTGAGAGACTGCTACCCGTTACTTTTGGATTATACTTTACTCTCTCTGGTTATGCTAGTTGAAATTTTAAACGGTTACGAGAAAAAAGGCCCGATGGCTGCGAAGGATTCAAAGGCCTTTGTAACCACCAATATTATCAATTACTTTTTTGGCGCCATTAACACCTTTGTAGCCCTGACACTGTTTCTTTCAGGCAACAACGACCCAGCTTTTACTTTCTTTCTGATCAGCCTGATCCACCTTTCTCTTACGTTTTACACTAATCTGAAGGGAAGAATATGGAAAAGATACACTTCGCTATTCAATGCCAATCTCTTTGCAATACTTATCGGCTACGCATTCGAAGATATCCTGATTGTTCAAATTCTTTTCTTCGTCCTGCTCATCGGGATTTCTTCCCTCTTATTTGGTAATAAACAGAGAAACTCCCTGATTCTTTGGTTCTCTGTTCCCTTTTTACTGCTAACGACCACCGCCCTTCAAGCCGTTGTCAGCGACATCACTCTTGCCCACCTGCCCGTCAGGATTGTGCTCACAACACTGGGAATATTTGCCATTGCCTTCGGACTTGGGTCAACAATTTTAAAAGTTCGTCAGGTACAAACCGTGTTGGATGCCTTGCTTAGGTCATCTTCAAAGGAAAAAAACCCTTTTTCCAGCCTTTCGACCAGCAGCCTTAAGCTGATCAAGAACAATATCACGGAGCAAGAAAACATCTACAAACTGTTAGCTACACATTCAAAAGATATTATCCTGCTTTGTTCAATGCGGGGAGATATCACCTACGTTTCGCCTGCAGTAGAGGCCATATTAGGTTACCAACCCTCTGAAGTAATAGGTACAAACATCAAGCTGTTTATAGACCCCAGTGCCAAAGGATTGGCTACTGAAGGTACCAACATCGACTTCTCGGTAAGAACCAAAACTGGCAACTACGTTTGGCTGGAAGCGGCTATACAGAAGATATCTGACGAAAAAGGAGCGCATATTCAAACCCAGGCCATTCTTAGAGACGTGACCGAGCAAAAGTGGCTGAACGAAGTACTTAAGCAAACGACACAGCTGGCACACATTGGTGGCTGGGAGACCGACGTAGTGTCGGGAAGAAGTACATATACAGACAGTTTGGCCGAGCTGCTAGGGTTCAAAAGCGGCGAAATTCCCGGCATGCCTGAAATACTGAAATTGTTCACGAAAGAGTCAGCCGAAAAAATTGCTAAAGCCTATAGCAACGTGTACCACAAAAATATCAGTTTCGATATTGAGGCCCAGCTCACCGTTGCAGGGCATGCCACCAAATGGGCTAGAATAGTCGCTGAGCCCAAATTAGAAAACGGCCGTTTACATAAAGTCATCGGCAGCCTAATCGATATTACCGAAAGGAAGAGAAACGAAGAAGCACTTAAAGAGCTTGCTATGGTGGCTCAATATTCGAGCTCCGGCACCATTATAAGCGACAAGAATGGGCTAGTGGAATGGGTCAACGAAGCATTCATTACAATGACAGGATACAGCCTGGAGGAAATGAAAGGAAAAAGGCCAGCAGAAGTTCTCCAGGGTCCGGAATCCGATGCCCAGGTTAGAAAAGCCATGAACGAGGCGCTCGACTCCGGTGCAAGCTTCAGAGGAGAAATCATCAAATACAACAAGCGAGGCGAAGCGTATTGGGTAGAAATACAGATAAACCCTGTATTCAGCGAAAATGGTGAGCTGATAAAATTCATATCAATCGAAAATAATGTGAGCGAGAGAAAAGCTGCTGAAACCAAACTCCTGGAAGCAAAGAAAAATGCTGAAGAGGGGTCAATGGCCAAAGAGCAGTTTCTGTCGACTATGACGCACGAAATACGGACACCGCTCAATGCTGTAATTGGCATGAGCAAGATCCTTATGGATGAGGGTCCTCGCAAAGACCAGGTGGAGCTTCTTCAAACGCTCCACTACTCTGCGGAAAACTTACTCACGCTGATTAATGACATCCTTGATTTTTCAAAAATATCAACGGAGAACATCCAGTTCGAAAACATCCCCTTCAAGTTCAATGAAGGAGTGGCCAAGGCGGTGCATTCAATGAAATTCAAAGTGCAGGAACGGGGAAACACTATCGAGTTCGAGGGCGATACGAAGCTTCCGACGCTGCTTGAAGGTGACCTGCACAGAATTGTTCAGGTGCTCAATAACCTCATTGGCAATGCCACCAAGTTCACTGAAAACGGCCAAATAAAGGTAGCCACCAGGCTACTGCGCCAGGAAAGTAACAAGCTTTGGATACGGTTCTCTGTAGCCGACAATGGCATCGGGCTGAGCAAAGACAAGCTCCAGCTCATTTTTGAGAAGTTCAGCCAGGCAGATGCCTCCACGTCACGAAAGTATGGTGGAACGGGCCTTGGCCTGGCCATCTGCAAGATGATTGTAGAGCAGCAGGGCGGCAAAATATGGGTTGAGAGTAAGAACAATCAAGGCTCTACCTTCTACTTCGATATCCCACTAAAAACGACAAATCAATCAATTAAAAACGACCAGCATATGACCCACCTACTCGAATCTTTGGAAGAAATCCGTGTTCTTACGGTTGACGACAACCAAATCAATCAATTGGTCCTAGATCGCTTTCTGAAAAAATGGAACGTCACTTTCAAGCAGGCAAGCGACGGCAAGGAAGCCATTGAGCTAGCTAACCGGGAGAAGTTTGACATTATTCTTATGGATCTTGAAATGCCGGTTATTGATGGCTACCATGCTAGCCACGAAATCAGGGGAACAAGTAATTTCAATTGTGATACACCGATAATTGCCCTAACTGCCTCCACAAGAAAAGAAGTTGAAGGCAGGGTATATGCAGCTGGAATGAATGACGTGATGATGAAGCCATTTAATCCGGCCCATTTGCATCAATTGCTAATGGACTATACCATGCCCGTCCGGACTTTGCATCATGTGGCATAACAAGCAAGGCCACGCTGTGTGGCCTTGCTTGTTAATTATGTCTCATAGAAACCTATGCCTTTTCAGCATGCAAACAGGTAAAGTCGATCACTTTTCTATTTTTTCTGAATCCTCCATGTCTCGGTGAAGCTTCCAGCTTCATCAGAAATAACCAGAATATACATTCCCGGTGTAAGTCCAGATATATCCATTGCTGTTCTTTGAGGCCCTTGGCTATATGGAAGGGCATGTAACATCAGCTCTCTACCGGTCATATCCGTCACCCTCATGTTAAGGCTTTCAACCTTTCTTCTTACGAAATAGTCGAGATTGATGATGTCATCGCCTGGGTTAGGATACACGTTGAGATCACGAAGGAATGGAGCTGCAATCCCTTTTACGGATACTTTGTCAACTACAATTCCTTCGGGGGTCACAAGTGCAGCCACCGAAATCTCGTTGAAATCCGTCTGTGTGCCTAGTGTCAGCAGAATATCAGAACTCTGATCCATTGGAACACCCGGGTACTGAATATTGATCAAATATGTATCGTCAGTCAGTGTGCCAAAACTAAAATTCCCTTCTTCATCTGTCACAGTATACGCTACAAAATCATAGTCGAACTCATTGCCCTTTGCCCTGAATCGCTGGCGGCTCAAGCTTACCCCAGCCCCGGCCACACGCTTTCTGTCAAGAATTCGAGCTTCCTCATCCGGAATCGTATTGTCAGGTAAATCCGATTCAAGTGACCCGCCAATCACACCATCACCGTTTAGGGGTGGAGGGGTGCCTAACAGAGAAATGGCTAAGCCAGTAACCGTATTCCTTACTCTTAATGTATCCGCTTGTACCCAGTCTATAGTGCTTGAATAATAGGTTTGCAGAGCGTCGGGGAACAACTCTAAATCCGGCTTGGCAATAATGATGTAATCACCAAGCACAATTTTTTCAGCTATAAACGCCCCTTCAGGCGACACTTGTGCTGCTGCGATGGAGTCGTAGGGGCCGTCTTTGATTTTGTATACAATAGCGACGCCGCTGGTCAATGGGCTTTGATCGAAAGCTGAATTTATCGAACCAGAGATCGTTGTTGTGGCCAGCACGTTCTGATTTCTGTTTCGAATGCTAAAATCAGGCACTTTCGGGCTCTTCACCTCGACAAAATATGACCCCATTTTATCGTAGTTAACATTGTCGATAATGTGGAATCGCTTTGTTGCACCTTCAATAGGCTGGTCGTTAAAGTACCACTGATAGCTGTTGGTAAGACCGCTGACCTCAATCGCAACCTTGTGAGCCTGCCCGACAGGGACACTGTCGTATCGGGTTTCACCAAACCTCCGTTGCGGACTGAATAAGAACTTCTCTCCAAGGGCAGCCAGGTTTGTCTCAATGCTGACAAAACCAAGCCTGTTGCGAGTCATATCCACTGCGGTCAGGCTATCCAATCGTTTCAGGTTGGGAAGGAATCTTATTTGGTTATCAATTGCCGGGTCGAACGAAGGAGCAGAGTTAGAAAGATTAATTACGGCTAGCTCGCCAATGTCTCTGATGGCAGCAGGCATAGGACCAACCATGCGGTTGTTTGGCAAATCAAGCTGGCTCACTCGTCCATTCTTAAGCGTTATCCCGCCCCAGGTAGATAAGTCTCCTTGCAGCCAGTTGGCCTTGTTTATCCAGTTAGGCCCGTTGGTTCCCTCATAGATTGCCACCAGGGCTAAACTGTCTCTTTTACGGGAGGAAATCTTCAAAACATATTCATCTGTGTCCAGTATTAAATCAGGTACCGAGGCATTGGCAACACGAGAGAAGTATGTTCCTTCATCTATTTCGCCTGCACTTGCAATGAAGTAGTCCTGTTCAACTGCCCCAGCAATCGCCACATCATCTTTGAACCACTGATAGCTGTTCGTGGATCCGCCCATTTCTAACTCAAACAAAAAAGCGTCTCCAGCACTATGCAATGTGTCGAGTGGGAGCCCAAATCTTCCTTGCGGGCTGTACACAAAGCCATTCACAGCCAGATTTGGCTCTATGGATCCAAAGCCAACCTTGTTATTTGAGATATTTAGCGTGTCGAGACTGGCCAACCCAGTGAGGTTTGGCACGAACGTGAATTGGTTCTGCTGCAAAATAAGAATCTGCAAGCTGTCCATGGTAGCAACTCCTGCTGGCACCGAACCTTCAAGCTGATTGTCGAAGAGGTAGAGCGACTTCAAGCTTTTAAGCTTGGCAATCGAGTCGGTCAATGCACCAGTGAGCTTGTTCTGATGCAGATACAGCGCCTCCAGGGCGGCCATATTACCAATTTCTGCTGGTATCGATCCATCAAACTGATTAGCATCAAGCGCAAGAACCTTCAGTTTATTGAGGTTCCCAATCGTAGGTGGTATTATTCCTTCCAATTGGTTGCCCATCACTCCAAAAATAGATTCCAGTTTGGTGAGGTTGCCAATTGATGCTGGCAGACCACCTATTAGCTGATTTCGCCCCAAATCAAGTGCGCTGAGTGACTGAAGCAGACCGATGTCATCCGGAATCTCGCCGCCTATTCGGTTGTCATTCAGGTACAGCATTTCGAGCCTTTTCATCCCCGTAATGCTTGAAGGAATGGATCCGGTCAATTGGTTGGCTCCCAGGTTCAATATGCGCAGAGAATCCATGGCAAATAGCTCGGCGGGCAGCTCCCCTATCAAATTGTTTCCGGGAAGATCGATTTCTACTACTCTGCCATTAGAGGTCTTTATGCCATGCCAGAAACCAACCGGCAAAGCCGACTTCCAATTGGTTTTGTTCGTCCAGGTATCGCCACCGGTAGTGTCATACAACTTAACTATAGCCGCCCGATCCGTTGAGTCCATTTGGCTGGCCGTCTTGAAAAAGCGCAAATTAAGCCAATCACCACTTGCGGTTTTGTACTCCATCCACAATGTATCGGGCGCATAAACAACGGAGGACACAGACGCCAAAATTCCGGTAGGGTCTGTAAGGGAGGATTTTGATGCCACGTTGCATACTCTGCTAAGTGTGTCAATAACCGCCGCCGAGCCGAAATACTTCTTGTAGTAGCCGCCCGTTAATCCATTAACGATGTAGGTGCCGGGCGCTGTGGAATAAATGGCGGCATAAGACTCCTCGCTTGGTATAATGACCCCGTCTCTTTTTCTTGCACCATACTTCACCAGATAATCTCCATCCGATAAAGGAAGTGCCCCACAGGACATTGTAACATTCACGGCAGCTGACACGGCAGACTGGCTCACACTTTGTCCGTAGGCAATTACCCTCACATTGTAAACACTGTCAGGCAAAAGGTTTTTTACGAGCACCTGTGATGTGTCGGAGGGTACCACCTTGACATTTGAAAAAGCAGTTGCGCTTAAAAGCTTGGCCTGCACGAGGTACGAAGAGGCATCAACTACTGGCGTCCACTCGATATAGGCAGACGTGTTGTTTGCGGCAACAGCCCTGCTGATAGCAGGAGCCAGTGGCGTAGCCGACTGACCGTGCATGCTGAAGAATAGATCCCTTTCTTCAACTCCTTCAAATTTTGCTGACCCAATTTGTGCATTAAAATGCACCCCGCCTGCCACAACAGCCGCATTATGATAGGCTGAGTAATTCATTGCCCAGGAATATAGCTCTCCCTCACCGGCATCTGCCCATTTAATAGTGCCATTGGTATCAAAAGAAGCAAGGTATAAAAGGCCTCCATTGACAACCGGGCCTCCAAACTGTGTCGGTTCAATATCCATTGCACCTGCCACAAAAAAGCCTGTGGGGTCTGAGGCTATTTTATACGGGTAGTCACTTCCTTGTGGCGTTCCAAAAGTTTTCCCCCATATGCCCGCACCTGTGCTGCCGCTCAACTTCGCAATCAAGTTTAATTGCCCATTTTGGCTTACAGTTATCGTGTCTATCGAAATCGAGCTGCTTTTGGGGAAGGCCAACACCAACACATCTCCATTTGCATCAAGGGCAATGTCCCTGGCCTCATCGTCGCCTGTACCACCTATAGATCGAAGCCATTGTATGTTTCCTGCGAGGTCGTAGTGAGCTACAAAAAGGTCTGTTCCACCAATGCCCGTGGCAGGAAGTCCGCCAAAAGTCCAGTCGTTGTTGTATTTCCCCAGAACATATACTCCGGCATTATTGACTTTTACTCTTTGGAACTGGTTAACAAAGGATGTTTGAGCGGAGACCAAAGCCCCTTGCAAAGCCAGCAGTGGTGCCCCGTTGGCGTCATATTTCAATAGCGCATGACCTCCTCCGTTTAAGGTTGTGGCCCCATGAGTAAGACTACCGTTGAAATAGCCCGCCACAAAAACATTTCCAACCGAATCGACGGCGACTGACAGTCCCCCGGAATCGCCACTTCCGCCGGCCGGCTTGGCCCAAATAACGTCGCCGTTTGCCGCATTGAGCTTAATGGTTATCATGTCCGTATGGCCCAGAGCAGGGAGCGAATCTGCCCCAATGGCCATCGCACCATTATAATAACCCGTCACATACACACTTCCCTGTCCATCAATCTGAACTCCCTCTAAAATATCGGTTCCAGTGCTGCCGAAACTTTTTGCCCAAACTGGGCTGCCTAGCGAATCAAGTTTGACAGCCAAAAGGTCATGTGCTCCTTTGCTGGTGACTTGCAGAGCTCCAAATGTGGTAGTGTCTGTGGCATAACCAACCAAATAGGAAGAACCCGATGCGTCAGTGACTACATCAAGAAAGTTTTCCCTGCCCCGTCCCTTAAAAAACTTCGTATTGTCCCAGGAATCGGCCAAAGAATTCGAAAACGTAAATACTTCTTCAGTATAGGTATAGTCGGAATATACACCTTGCAGAGATCTCAACCGGTAGTAATAGGTCTGTCCCGAGGCTACTGATGCATCGGAATAGGTTAGCACCGAATCAGGCAAGGATGCTATCTGGCTATATGGACCAATGAAATCATCTGCTCTTTCCAAACTATAACTTGCTATACCCGGAACGGCGGCCCACTTTGCGCTCACCGGCCCATTGAAGGTGGCAAATGCCTGAAAGGCACCAGGCGCTGCCGGAATCGGCAAACCAGAGTCGTTATGAAAAACCAAAAACCCATTTCTATTGCCCTTGTCTGTTAAGTCAGTGACACCAAAGCGCTGAGTATATTCGAAAGAGCCTGTCATTAGGATCCCCTGATCAACAGGCGAATATTCCAGCCCCCAGGGGAGACCGAACGAGCCTTCTGATTTATCTACCCACCGCACAGCACCATCGGTTCCGTAGGAAGCTATGAAAAGCTTTCCATTGCCGAGAGTGGAAGCGTCAAAGTTGGTAGCACCGTACCCCATGGTGCCTGCTATGAATGCGCTGTTTCCGTCTGTAGTCAAGCTATATGGTGTGTCGTTTTCATTGGCCGTGCCAGCACTTTTACCCCACAGCACCGTTCCATCCGAGCCATTGACCTTAGCCAGATAAATATCATATCCCGTTCCGGAATTAGTAACACTTACAGCGTCGACAGTAGCCGTGCCTCCATCAAAGTCTCCCGTCCAAAAAACATTACCGGCAGCATCAACAACCACCTCGTTGCCAAAGACTTCTCCCGGCCCAGCCATGGTTTTTACCCATTTGAGAGAGCCGTCGGTCCCATAGTTAATCAGCACCGCATCTCTAAGTGCATTGGGAGTGATGGGCGTGCCCTCAAAAGACCACTGGCCGTCTACTTCACCGGTAACATAAACATTACTACCGCTAACTGCCACCGAGTTAAAAGTGTTGACAAATCGGGTATTGCCCACAAGTGTACCAAAACGTGCAAAAATTTTACTGCCGTCGGGGCCCACTTTAAACAGAGCCGCTCCTCCTCCTCCTCCGCTAAAAGTAGTGGCGCCAAATGTGAAGTCGCCGTTATAGTAACCTGCCAGGTAGGCGTTCCCGGCGGCATCAGTAGCAATTTTGTTTACGGTAGCATCTCCGGGAGCGCCCAGGGTTGTGATCCACGTAACCGTTCCATCCGGCGAAAGGCGGGCAACGTAGCCATCCTGTGCGCCACCAACCGGCGCCGGTGCCGTCTGGCTGTCCACCGTAAAGGCCCCACGATGGTAACCCCCTACATAAACACTTCCTCCAGGACCGATAGCCACATCTACGGCAAGATCCACCGCTGGGCTTCCAAATGTTTTTATCCAATCGATGGTTTTGGTACTATTCACTTTAATGACAATGGCATCGTTGGCGCCGTTGGAGTAAATACTGTCTCCATTCAAAAACAAAGTGCCCGCAAAATTACCAGCCAGATAGGTGTTGCCCAGGCTATCGACTGCCATATCAAGAAGGGTTAGCCGACCCGGGGTTGTGAACTCCTGTTGGATATTCCAGGTGTCGGGCAGGCCGGTGGTGAAAGTGGCTGTAAAAACGGACGGCGAATATGCAGATACGGTAAGTCCGTTTTCATGCTTGAGCCGATAATAATATACAGTGTTGGCAAACAGCCCAACATCTGAATAACTAGATATCGTGTCACTAAGTATACCAACTGTCAGAAAAGGGCCTGCATCACTGGTAGCACGTTCCAAATAGAGAGAGCCCCCATTGGCAAATTGGTAAGGTGTCCATTTCAGTTCAATGCTATTTTCCGACTTGGTACCGGCCAATAGCCCCTTTGGTACAGTGCTATTTTCGGTCACGGTCAAAACTTGATTAATCCCCGGATTTAGAATTACGTCGGTATTGCCTGAAGGCCAGTCCACAGTGACAGAGGTAATTGCTGTTTGTGCTCCGAGACCAAATTTGGTGATCATCGAGTTTGATACAGCAAATCCAGATCCAGATTTCACCGTACTGATACGAGACCCTGCCCCAGAAACTAGTGTTATTTTCGCTCCGATTCCTTGTCGGTTGGATGCCACGCCATTCAGCTTTACCTTCGTCCAGTTATTTGCATTAGTAACATTTGTATACGCCCTTGGTATGTCTTCAATATGCACGAATGCATCGTCATTTGTGCTTGAAAAATTCACAAGATCAGTAAAACCATCATTGTTGAAGTCGGAAACAGAAAGGCTACCAAATGTATATGCAGAGTAAAAGCTTTGTTGCAATGGCGTGACCAGGGTAAAATTACCAAGGCCGTCATTCAGATATACCTGTTGTTCATTGCTTGACTGTATCACCATTAGATCAAGGTCGCCATCATTGTCAATGTCTTCAAGGGCGGAAGTTCGCCCAATAATTTCTGTTCCGGTTCTCGTCAGGTCGTCTGAAGATGCGAAGTTCCCGGCACCATCATTGATAAAAAAAGTAGTTTGGGATCCTGGATTCTGGCTTAACTGCACTAAATCAACAAATCCATCATTGTTGATGTCGCCCCATGAATGGCCTCTGGTGCTGGTTATTGCTTCTGTTACTAGTGGGTTTGTCGTATTTTGTGTGAAAGTTCCGTCTCCATTGTTCCGGAAATAATATCTGCCAGCTGTTTCCGAAAGAAACAAATCAAGAAAACCGTCGCTATCAATATCGATCCAGGAAATTGTTCCCAAAGATCCTAATAGCAAATTGAATGCACCCGGCACCTCCGAAAAGGTTAAATCCCCATTGTTTTTAAAAAGTGTCACAGGACTTGACACATTAGAGCTACCAAACACTGCAAGGTCAATAAAACCATCGTTGTCGTAGTCTCCAAAGGCCCCACTTTCAATGTTGTCAAGATTGGTGACTACAGGCAGGGGCACCGACGTGAATGTATTGTCAGCATTGTTTACATATATAACCGAAGTGGCTGGCACCGGAGCCCCTATCCTGTAGCCTAGGTCAGGTACAAACAGGTCAGGGTATCCATCATTGTCGATATCGCCCCAGGTGGCGCTTCTCACATCTGCCAAATCCGTCGTTATAGCGCCCGCCGACATGGAGGTGAACGTGCCGTCTCCATTGTTCTGGTATAGTTTGTTTACAGACCCCGGGCCGCCGATGTCAAGAGTTCCTATAAATAAGTCCTCATCCCCATCCTGATCAAAATCCGCCCACGCCTGGCCGTAAACAACTCCTGATACGGTTTCACCAAAAATGGAATTGGTGTTATCAATCTGAAACAAAGATTCATTGGCCAACATCGCCTCTCTGGGTTGAGATACCAAAGTCAATAAAGTCAAAGTGGGGTGGTTAGCCAGCAAAGTGTACGTACCGGTGTCAAGCACTGTGAAGGAGGGGATGTTAAGAGCAGTGGCTACTTGACCACCAACGTCCACAGCATTTTTTTGCCATTGATAAGTTACGCCAGTGCCTGCAACGGCAGGAAAAGAGAGTGTTAGCGGCTCAGTGGTTCTCAACAATAACTCTGTCGGGTTAAGTGCGCCAAATGCCTTTTGTGGCGCATAAGTGAAACTTGCTATCGAAGTATGAGGCTCAAGTTCAAGGAATTGAAAATTGTTGTCGCTAACATCCAAAGTAGCCAGTGATACTATACCGGACAAATCAGGTAAGTTCGTGAGTGAATTGCCTTGCAGATAGAGGGCGGTGAGTGAAGTAAGGTTAACCAATGACGCCGGCACATCTCCTGAAAACTGGTTATTATTCAGCCATAAAGTGCCCAAATTCACCAAGTTCCCTATTTCAGTTGGGATCGTTCCCGAAAACTGGTTGGGAGCCAGATCTAAATAGGTCAAATTGGTTAAGTTACCAATCGACGTTGGCAGTGGCCCTGACAACTGGTTATTCCAAAGCTGGAAATCGACCAAAGCTGTGAGGTTGCCAATTTCTGTAGGTAGCGCACCCGTCAGTTGGTTACCTCCGAGGTTTAATGAGGCCAATGAAGTAAGGTTGCCTATTTCGACAGGAATGTTGCCATTTATTGAGTTAGAACTAAGGTCAAGGTTTGAAAGGTTTGCAAGGGTTCCAATTGAAAAGGGAAGAGTTCCTATCAAATTATTTGAAGGCAAGGAGATAGAGGTTACTCTGTTGAAACCTGTGACTCCGTCAAAGGCTGTGGTGACACCTTGCCATGTTCCTATGCTCGCCGATGTTTCCCAATTGGTAGCCGATGTCCAGGTTGCCCCACCCAGCGTGGCATATAGCTCTCTTATCACCAGTGAGTCTGGCTCATAGGTTGCCTGAGCCTTGACATGCGACGGTTTGGAAATCAGCAAAAAGAAAAAAACTACAGTTGCTACTGCCAGAAAGGCATACTTCGTCTTGGGAGTGTTTGGTTTGGTTGGCATAATACTCAGGCTAGCGCTAATACAATTTAAGATATTGTAACAATAAAAACTATTTACCACAAAGCCATCGAAAGTTTGACTGATGGGGCAAATTGTGTACACAGTCGAACAGCTAATTGACTCATAAGCGTACAATTAAACAATACTCCTAATTGAGTATTTTTATAAAGCGCTGTTAACCAGAAAGATATGCAAACAGGTACGTAACTTGTTGCTGGTTTTATATAAATTTTCTCTTTATGCTAAGAAGTTATGTAGTTGTAGCCATAAGAAATTTGCGTCGCCAGGGCTTTTATAGCTTCATCAATATTTTTGGTTTAACAGCCGGCGTGCTTTCCAGTCTGTTTCTTTTGCTCTACATAAAGGATGAACTAAGCTTTGATGCCTTCCACAAAAACGCTGATCAAATATACCGTGTAGGCATGCACGCCTCCATTCAGGATACCAAGGTGGACATCTGCCAGGCCATGTCACCGATTGGGCCTACCATGAAGACAGATTTTCCCGAGGTTGAAAATTTTGTCCGTATCAACTACCCCGGAAGAGAACTGGTGACCAAAGAAGACCAGCAGTTTTATGAGGAGAAGTTCTATTTCGCCGATTCCTCTTTCTTCAGCGTTTTTAGCTTTCAGCTGGTAACAGGTGATCCAAGAAAGGCGCTCGTTGCCCCAAATTCTATCGTATTAACGGAAAGTATAGCAAAGAAATACTTCGGTGAGGACGATCCCCTGGGCAAAGTGATTAAAACCGGCTCGGAAGAATGGCAAAGAATCGTAACGGGCGTAATGAAAGATGCCCCAGTCAATTCTCACTTTCGACCCAAGGCACTCATCTCTTATAGCAGCCTGCCTGCACAAGGCCCATCAGCGTGGGGCAATATCAACGACTGGGTATACCTTCAATTAGCTACCGGCACAGATCCAAAAATAGTCGAAGCAAGGTCTCCAGCGTTTATGGAAAAATATACAGGAGAGCTGTTTCGACAGTTCAATGCAAAGGCCGATTTTTACCTTGAACCGCTCCTCAGTATTCACCTTTATTCAAAAAACGAGGGGCAAATCGAGCCTGGAGGAGACATCACCTATATCTATGTTTTCTCTATCGTAGCTATTTTCATACTGCTTATTGCCTCCATTAACTATATGAACCTGGCCACTGCACGGGGCACCATGCGGGCCAAAGAAGTGGGCATCAGAAAAGTGCTTGGCTCTTATCGCAAGCAACTCATGATCCAGTTCACTGTAGAAGCCATAGTGGTGACACTTCTTTCTGTCGTGTTAAGCGTTGTTTTAGCATTCTTCCTTCTGCCCTATTTTAATGATCTTGCTGACAAAGCAATCACCCGAGATTTCTACAAGGATCCCATTATTTTGCTTGCTTTGAGCGGGGTTTTGGTGTTTTTAGGTTTGGTGTCGGGAAGCTACCCGGCTTTCTACCTGTCCAGGTTCCAGTCGGCGCAGGTACTAAAGGGCAGGGCCTCCTCCAAATCGGGTAATCCGGCACTCAGGAAAGCTCTGGTGGTCTTCCAGTTTTCCATTTCGATCATTATGGTGATATGCACCTGGGTGGTATACGACCAGCTCAACTTTATGAAAGAGAAGAACCTGGGCTTCAACAAGGATCAGGTCATCCGTATTCCGCTGGAAGGGCAAGAAGCACGCAAAAAACTCGATGTGCTAAAACAGGCGCTTTTGACTAACCCGGACATTTACAGTGTAGGGTCTGGATGGGCTACTCCTGGAGGTGATTTCAACCTGAACGGCATATTTGTGGAAATGGAGCAGGGAGGTTTTACGGAAAAGGGGTTTATGAGCTGTCAGGTGGATGCTGGCTACCTCCCAACGCTTGAAATAGAAGTGGTAGAGGGGCGCAATTTTTCCGAAGGTACAAAGAGCGATACTTCCAACGCTGTGATAGTGAACCAGGAGCTGGCCCGGGAAATGGGCTGGACGGAGCCTATAGGCAAGCGGTTCAAGGTAATGACTGGTGACGGCCTGCAAACCCGGGAAGTAAAAGTGGTAGGCGTTATTAAGAACTTTCACCAGAGAGCTCTTCAGGAGCCTATCATGCCCATGATTATTCACAACAGCATCCAAAACGGTATTTTGCTGGTGAGGATCAACACGGCCAACACTGGCGATGTGCTAGGCTTTATCGACAAAACATGGAAAGATATTATTACCAACAGGCCACTGCAGTATTCCTTTCTTGAGCAGGATTTCTACGAGAAATACCAGGCAGATGAGTCGAAAGGTCAGGTTTTTGCCACGTTCTCCATTTTTACCATTGTCATTGCCTGCATGGGCTTGTTTGGCCTTGCGTCGTACACGGCAGAGCAAAGGAAAAAGGAAATCGGCCTGAGAAAAGTGATCGGTGCCTCGGTTTCGAGCATCATGCTATTGATTTCGAAGGACTTTTTGAAGCTGGTTGGCGTTTCTATTTTGATCGCCTTCCCTATCGCCTATTATGCCATGAGCAATTGGCTTCAGGAGTTTGAATTCAGGATCAGCCCCAGCCCAATCACTTTTATTTCTTCGGCTGGCCTCATTCTGATTGTCACGCTGCTTACAGTCGGTTACCACAGCCTGGTAGCGGCTACGGGGAATCCGGTGGCCTCATTGAAAGACCAGTGAGGCTCTTAAAATATCTTTGTCAGATTCAGGCTGAAGCCTGGCAGCACCATTTCACCATCAAGAACCTTGTTGAATGGAGTTTCAATCATTCCTTCAGAGCGATAAATGTATGTCGCCCTCTTTGCGGAGTCGATCAACCAGCCAAGACGACAACCATTGCTTTGATACTCTTCCATTTTCTTGTGTAGCTCGGAAAGCCGATCAGAAGGAGACATCAGTTCAATGATAAAATCGGGGCAAATTGGCGGAAACCTTTCTTGCTCTGCAAGTGAAAGTGCCTCCCATCTGGCTTTTGCAACCCATGATGCATCGGGGGAACGAATGGCTGCGTTTGGCAGCGTGAATCCGGTAGACGAATCAAACGTGTATCCAAGGTTGGTTTGCTCATTCCACGCATCAAGCCTCGCACCAATGCGCATTCCCTTATTACCAATAAAGCCCCCGCTTGGTGTCATAATGATAATTCTTTTATCAAAAGTTCGCTCAAACTTCAAGTCTCTGTTTTGCTGGCAAAACAGATAAAACTCCTCCTCAGTAAAGGAGTCAAGTACTTTATCCGGAAATTTGAGTTCGAAAGAGTCCATTTCTTGCCTTTTACTCAAAGATAGTAAATCTGCAGATATGCTTGTAGAAGTATCAGGGAGTCGTACAGATTGTAATGCCAGCAAAAGGACTGCTGCCAGATGCCCCCGGGATATATTCAATGCGAAGATTGAGCCCACGCCAAATGAGCAACAGGCCCAGACAGGCTATAAAAATGGGAGCCAGCTTTCTTATGTTCAGCCAGCTGAGATGATTGGCAAATGTGCTGCCATAGGAAATGGCCAACAACAGGGGCCAGGTGCCCAGGCCAAAGAAGATCATGTAAAGGCTGCTCTGAAAATAGTCGGCCATGGAGAGTGAACCGGCTATGGCAATGTAGACCATGCCACAGGGCAGAAGGCCGTTCAATCCGCCGAGCCAAAGTTGGCGAAACGGGCTATGGGAGGCCACAGCTCTACCGATCCATTTTCTCACGCCGCCTGATAGCCATCCGCTGGTTTTTGTACTAAGGTAGTGACTGTGAAATCGGGAAGAAATCAGGGGAAATATCACTGACGCAAGCAGCCCAACGCCTAACAGGAGAGAAAACCACTTTTGCAAACCTGCGAGTCGGGCGGCAAAGCCAAGGCCACCCAGTATAAGGCCCAGCAAAGCGTAGGAAAGAATTCTACCCGTGTGGTAGGTGATTTTTCCATAGCCGCTACCTCCTTTGTGAAGGGCAAAAACAAGCGGGCCACACATGCCTGCACAGTGTAGGCTGCCAAATAGTCCAAGCACAAAAGCTGACCAGAGCGGCATATCAGATCACTATTGTTTTCTCTTCAAAGAAAGTCTGCCCCCCCTGCTGCCAGGAAATTTTCATTTTCCAAAGTCCCCTCTTTAGCCGAGAAGTGTCCATTTGAAAACTTCCTGTATCGTCCAGCTGCAGCAAAAACTTCTTATCAAGTTTGGCATCAGATGGACGAAACATAACGACTTCGCCAGTCAACGCAGCTCCTTGCTCGCCGAATGACAGCTCCAGTCGGTTCTCTCCCGGAATTCGGGTTACCTCAACTTTCCTCCGTGATTCCTGTGCATTAGAAATATCGTCGATCCTTGTTTGGTATTTGATTTCCTGCTGGTAGTAGTCTGTTGAAACCAGCGACACATCCTGGCGCACACAAACCACCACAAGGCTGATAATAAGGCCAGCAAATAGCACAAAGGCTACTGTAATCCAGCTCCCGAAGTTCATGGCTTTTTCTGTTTAAAGGGTCCTAAAAAGTTTGTCTTTATCTCATCAAGCAACTCCCCATCTCTATAGAGTTGTATCACCAGCTTATTACTGGTTTCGGTCACGTTCTCTCTGGGCAGGTCAATAAAGTAAACGGACTCAAGGTTGCTGGCTGCCGGTATCACCAGGCCTTCGCCCCCCACCCGGTCAATCGTGCCTCCGTTGGCGTCTTTCAGCTTCACTTCTATGTGAATATCCTCATAGGTTTTGTTCACAAACTGAATATTGTAAAGATTGGAGATCATTCCGTTTTCTTTCTCCTGATACAGCATCCCCGGAACACGCAGCATGGTAGCTTCCACGTCTGTTCGGGTGGTAAGCAGAAAGGCCAATAGCCCCAAAATTCCCACAAGAACTGTAGTGTAGGCGGCTATCCTGGTGTTGAAGGAAAACTTTTTCCCCTCACTGACCATACTGTGACTGTAGTAACCAATGAGGCCCGTTGGGCGATCAACTTTCGTCATTACGTCATCGCATGCGTCTATGCAAGCTGTGCAGTTGACGCACTCCAGCTGGGTGCCGTTTCTGATATCAATTCCGGTTGGGCACACGTGCACACAAAGCTTGCAGTCGATGCAATCGCCCTTAGGTGGTTCAGCTTTCGCTCCGGGTACTTCTTTCTTTATTTTTCCTCTGGGCTCGCCCCGCAACCAGTTGTAGGCCACAACGATTGACTCTTTGTCGAGAAGCACACCCTGCAAACGGCCATAAGGACAAACAGCGATACAAGCTTGCTCTCTAAAATAGGCAAAAACCCAAAAGAAGATCCCTGTAAAAGCAATAAGCCCAATGAAACCCGCCATGTGTGCTGTGGGCGGCTGCGATACAATGGTAACCACCTCGTCAATCCCTATCAGATAGGCCATAAGGGTATGGGCGATGAGCGCTGAAATCGCCAAAAAGATGGAAAGCTTGAGGCCCTTCTTCCAAATCTTCTCAAAATTCCAGCCTTGTCTGGCCAGTTTACGCTGCTGATTGGCATCCCCCTCAATCCAGTACTCTATTTTCCGAAAAACCATCTCCATAAAGATAGTCTGAGGGCACATCCAGCCACACCAAATACGGCCGAATACAACGGTAAAAAGAATCACAAAAACAAAGAAGGCGATCATGCCTATCCCGAAAATGATGAAATCCTGGGGCCAGAATACCGTGCCGAATAAAATAAACTTGCGCTCGAAAATATTGAACAGGAACATTGGGTGCCCCTTCCAGGAAAGGAAAGGGGCACCAAATAATAAACCCAACAAAAGCACTGTTACTGCTATCCTGTAAGTGTGGTACTTCCCTTTGGGCTTTTTAGGATTAATCCACACTCTCTTGCCTTGTTCGTCTACAGTGGCAATCGTATCACGGTACAGCTCATCATATTCATATAAATCTTCCATCGCTTTTTTGGGATACTCACGTCTTGGCTCTAGTTTCCAGATTCCTGCCCTGCGGCTCCCGGCTCATAAGGGTCTCCCTGCGGCTCTTTGGGGCTCGCCGGCGTGGTGCCTTGCATAGTCAGTATATAACTCGCCACATCTCTGATGTCTGTTGGTTTCAAAGTAGCCTGCCAGGCGATCATCCCCTTCTGAGGCACACCGTACTTGATGGTTTTAAATACGTCGTTGATAGAACCGCCGTGCAGCCAATACACGTCTGTGAGGTTAGGGCCAACGCCTCCGCCGCCATCAGCAGCGTGGCATACAGCGCAGCTTTTTTCAAAGATATTCTTGCCGTTGGCTAATTCTGCCTCTACAGTGGTTGTTTCAACGCTGTTCTCATCCAGCTCATTTACGGCGAGCAGCTTTCTGGCCTCGGCTTCTTCACTGGCCACCGCCAACTCGTTTTGATATTCCTCCTCCTGAAGTGGAAGCGTATCGAAGACATGGTAGGCAAGCAGATAAACCACTGCAAAAACTATAGACAAATAAAACATGTACTTCCACCAAGGTGGCAGGTGATTGTCGAGCTCTCTGATGCCATCGTAGTTATGATCGAGCAATACGGCGTCCTCTTTTTCAAGTGGTACTGCATCCGTCATTTTTTGATTGAACCTTGCCCAGAAGCTGGGGCCTTCTTCATAGGTCAGCCCCTGGTCAGCTCGCTCGCTCACTTTTTCCTTCCTGATAATTACTTTAATAATGGTAAGGGTATAGAGCGCTACTACGAGTACGAGAACGGCCACAATGACCACAAGTGCCATGGCAGTGTAGAGCAGCAATTCAGGGCTGTCGGAGGTGGCTGATGAAGCACTTGCATCCTGGCCAAAGCCCACCGCAGGCATCAGCAGTCCAAAAAGTGTTAACCACGTTTTCGGCTTTTTCTTTAGTATCGCCAAAAGTCTATTTAAGTGTGTCATGATTCAACTGGTTAGGTGTGGAACTTTGATCGCTATCCATAGGGAGGTGGCTCATTTCATCGATATAGTCTTTGTCTGCCAACCAGACCCACAGTAATAGCCCGACAAAGAAGGCGAAGAAGATGGCCAGTGAAACTAGTGGCCAAATCTCTATGCCCGTGATTGATCTTAATACTTCCTTATACATGGCTAGTTTCCTCCTTCTTGGGTTGACGATACATTTTGATTGGCAACTCCCTTCACTTTGATGTCAGTGCCCAGGCGTTGCAAATAGGCAATGAGTGCAATGATCTCTGCCTCAGGAGCGATCTCTATGCCATCCTTTTTCAGGTTTGTGGCTATCAATGCAGCTTGTTTACTCATCAAGGCATTGGCCTGATCCTCAAACCCTTCCTCGTAAGGCACGCCTACATGGCGTAATGCACTGATCATGGCCGGAGTTAAGTCGGCATCTACCTGTTGCTCAAACAACCAGGGATAGCGGGGCATGATAGAGCCAGGCGACATGGATGTGGGGTCAAGCATGTGATTGAAATGCCATGTGTCGGGATACTTGGCGCCTACCCGGTGCAAATCGGGGCCGGTACGTTTCGAGCCCCATAAGAATGGATGATCGTACACAAATTCTCCGGCCTTAGAGTACTCTCCGTAGCGCTCCGTTTCTTCCCTGAATGGGCGCACCATTTGAGAGTGACAGGTATTACAGCCTTCACGGATATATATATCCCGGCCATGCAATTCCAGTGGTGTGTAAGGCTTCACGCTGGCGATAGTGGGCACATTAGATTTGATGAGAAATGCCGGTACAAACTCAATCACCCCACCGATTAAAATGGCAACAAGTGCCAGGCTGGTGAAAATAATCGGCTTGCGCTCCAGCACAGCATGCCAATGTCCTCCAACAATTTCCCTCTTTTCAAGCGCTGGCGCTTCAGCTGGCTCGTTGGCAATCAACTTACCTGCATAGGCTGTTTTCACAAGGTTGTAAGCCATTACCAGCACTCCAATGATGTAAAGCAAGCCACCAACAGCCCTTAACATGTACATGGGCACAATCTGAGTGACCGTTTCCAAGAAGTTAGGGTACTGTAAGAAACCATCTTCAGTGAATTGTTTCCACATCAAACTTTGGGTGATACCGGCCCAATAGAGTGGCAAAGCATAGAAAATGATACCAAGGGTGCCAATCCAGAAATGGAAATTAGCGAGCTTATCTGAGAATAGCTTAGTGCCGTAAATCCTTGGGATCATCCAGTAGAGCATGCCGAAAGTAAGGAAGCCATTCCAGCCCAGGCCACCAATGTGCACGTGTGCGATGATCCAGTCAGTGAAGTGAGCAATGGCATTCACATTTTTCAGTGAAAGCATAGGCCCTTCGAACGTGGACATGCCATAGGCAGTCACAGCTACCACCATAAATTTCAACACTGCATCTTCACGCACCCTGTCCCAGGCGCCACGGAGCGTCAGCAGGCCGTTGAGCATGCCACCCCACGAAGGAGCCAGAAGCATGATTGAAAATACGGTGCCCAGCGATTGAGCCCAGTTGGGAAGAGAGGTATAAAGCAGGTGATGAGGGCCTGCCCAAATGTAAATAAATATCAACGACCAGAAGTGGATAATAGAAAGCTTGTAAGAGTAAACTGGTCGGTTAGCCGCCTTGGGCAGGTAATAGTACATCAAGCCAAGGAAGGGTGTGGTAAGGAAAAAAGCCACGGCGTTGTGGCCATACCACCACTGAACCAGCGCATCCTGCACACCAGCAAAGGCTGAATAGCTTTTGAACAGGCTTACCGGCCATGCAAACGAGTTGAAAATGTGAAGCACCGCAACGGTGACGAATGTGGCAATGTAAAACCAGATGGCCACATACATGTGTCGCTCCCGCCTTTTGAGGATGGTGCCTATCATATTGATGCCAAACACTACCCAGATAAGTGCGATGGCAATATCGATGGGCCACTCCAACTCAGCGTACTCTTTGGAAGAGGTGAAGCCGAGCGGCAATGTGATGGCCGCAGCCACAATAATAAGCTGCCAGCCCCAGAAGTGAATCCAGCTTAAGGTGTCGCTCAGCATTCTGGCTTTTAACAGCCGCTGCAAGGAGTAGTACACCCCGGCAAACATAGCGTTGCCCACAAATGCAAAAATCACCGCATTGGTGTGCAGCGGTCTGATTCTACCAAAAGTGGTGTACTGCAAATCAAAATTGAATATCGGGTAAAAAAGCTGAATGGCTGCAGTAAGACCTACCAGCATGCCCACGATACCAAAGACAACCGTGGCAATAGCAAAGTACTTTACTATTTTGTTGTCGTAGCTAAATTTTTCTAATTCCATATTTATAGAGGGTTAGCAAATGGAAACAGAGACAAAGCTATTTGCCATGCGCCGGGGGATGAATGACTATTCTTCCCGGCAAAACTGATATTTGTCATAATTGCCCGTGAGTAAATAAGACTTGGGCCAATAGGTGTATTGAAAAACAGAAATGTTTACATTACGTTAAACCACTACCCTACTTGACGAACTGGTTGAAAATGATAAAGAGAAAAGCTTTTTCTCATATCCTGTGTGTTTCTTTACTGCTTGTTCTTTCGGCCCAGACCCATGCCCAATTTTTGGGCTTTCGAATGAGCACAGGTGCCAAGGTGATTGAATTCCCGTTCGAGCGATATAATAACCTGATTATCATCCCGGTAACTATCAATGGGAGAATTACCGTCAAGTTCATCCTCGACAGCGGTGTTCAAAACTGTATCCTCACGGAGCCACTTGTTGCCTCTCTCCTCAACCTTACCTACGACCGCACCATCACCTTTACCGCACCGGGGCAGGCGGATAGCATTTTGGCTCACGTGGCAAAAAATGTGCAGCTCAAGCTCCCTGGCATTGAAGGGCAAGGCATCTCCATGTTGGTGCTTGATCAGGACTACCTCAACCTGAGCAATCAGCTTGGCACCGAGGTATTCGGTATCATAGGATATGAGCTGTTCAGCCGTTTTATCATCGAAGTCAATTATGACAAGAAGGTGGTAAAATTCTACGAGCCTAATTTTTTCAACCCGAAAAAATACTATGAAAAAGTACCACTCATTGTCCGAGGCACCAAGCCGTATATGGCTGCCGAAATCACTCAAAAAAACGGGACCAAAATGAACGTGGCTTTGATGGTAGATAGCGGCGCCAGTCACGCTATTTTGCTTGATCAAAGTACCAGTCAGCTGATTCATATACCAGAAAAAAAACTTGAAGCGAGCCTGGGCAAAGGACTTGGTGGAGATATCGAAGGTGTGGTCGCCAGGGTCGACAAGGTGAAGATTGGTAAATACAGCTTTGACGACGTGATCGCTTCCTACCCAAATGAAGGTTCATACGGCCTTGTTCCCGAAGAAGCTGAGCGAAGAAATGGGACCGTAGGTGGTGAAATCCTCAGCAGGTTCAATCACATTTACGACTACTTCAGCCAAACGCTTTATCTCTCAAAAAGCGTTGAGTACCAAAAGAAGTTTGAGTACGATATGAGCGGGCTGGAAGTGGTGGCGCACGGCACAGAGCTCAATCGCATCAGGGTTGTTAATGTGAGGGAAGATTCGCCAGCAAAAAAGGCCGGTGTGATGGAGGGGGATATTATCAAAACGGTGAACGGCCTTACCATAAGTAACACAAGCCTCAACTTTCTTACCACGCTCATGCGGCTTAAAAAAGGGAAAAAAGTTACGCTGAGGCTGCTGAGAAACGCAGAAGAGGTAAAGGTCACTTTCCGCCTGGAACGAATGATCTAGAAAAGAAAGTCCCTATACACCGCCGTGATGAAAGCTCTGCTATTTTCGTATGCATCAGCAAAAGCAGACTCGTCGGTAAATTCACTTTCCACCACTTTGTTCCTGTCGAAGTCGAAAGCGAAATAGCCATTGGCGTTCACCCACCCGTAGCCATTGTGGTGTTCATACATGGCAAAGCCCACCGACCCTTTGTTGAGCAAATCTTTACTGAATTGATAGCCGGAAACCTCCCGATCCATTTGGCTCAATAGCGTTTTGGCAAGGTCGTATTGAGAACCTATTTTATCCACTTTGGCTCCCCGAAACTCCTCTTTGATCACTCCACCCCACCAAATCATGGGAATGTGGTACATCTTGTCATTATAAGGAAACGGATTATATTCATTGGTGCGGCCATGGTCTGCTATCAACACAAACAGGGTATTGTCGTAAATGGCCGAGTATCTCACCTTTTCAAAAAACTTGCCCAAATGCTCGTCGGCATAGGCCACTGTGGCTGCATAGGCCGCCCACTCCCCGCCGGTTGGCCAGTCGGTCAGTCCGGGTATGTCGTAAGGTGAATGACTGCTTAGCGTAAAGAGTGAATAGAAGAAAGGCTCATCTCCTTTGCCTGCTCGCTCCAATTGATCGTAGAAATAAGGCAGGGTAGCTTCATCGTGTGCCCCCAATCGGCCCCGTGGCTGCAAGGTGCTAAGCGAATCTTCGTCGAACAACTTGTTAAACCCGGCATTCACCAGATACCCACCGATATTTCCAAAATCGAGGTCGCCACCGTAGTGGTATTCCGAATTGTATTCGTCAAGGCTTCTGGGCAAAGAAGGCAGGCTGCGTATTTTCTCATCCTGCTGATTGATGGGGCTGCGAGGCAAGGCGGGGTAGCCGCTAAAAATGGATGCGTTCCCTTTTTGAGATGTCCATGACGCAGCATATACCCGCTCAAAAAGGATGCCTTCACCGGCCACTTTCGAGACACTGGGAGCACCCACTCCGCCGAGCGCCTCCACCATTTGGGCCGACCAACTTTCGAGCACAATGAATACAATATTGAAGGTGTCCTTTTTAACCACCTTCGTAGTCAGGCTATCGTGGTCACTCAACAACATTCTTGTTATATCCTCCGCCTTCTCTTGCGGATATTTGCCAAAGAACTGATCAAGATTCCCCTTGCGGTAGCGCAACCATTTATCTCCAAAGTTCCAGATGGTGTTAACCGAGGCATCGTTGACAATATGGTAGTTAGAAAAATAGCCATTGGATATGCCTAACGGATATCTTCCCAGGCCTCCTCTTATAGCTACAATAAGCAGAAAGGCATAAAAAAGCAGTGCTGGCAGGCCAATGGCAAAACGCCGGAACCAGGAACTCGGAGCAGCTACGGGAGTTGCTCTCTTCAAAAGTTGGCGGTACAGCTGCCAGACAACAAACCCCAATACCAGCACCATTGCAGCAAACTCAACCATGTAAGCTGGAGTCGCTGTGCGAACCACCTCGGTAGGGTGAGCAAGGTGCACAAAGGCCCGTGAAGAAAGCTTCGACTTCCACTCCTGGTACGTAACTGTTTCACCTACATGAATAAGAATCGTTAGGGCTGCAAATGCCAGAATTAACACGGTGATGACTTTGGTCAGCACGGTTCTCGCCCGCTGACGCCTGAAAAAGAGAAAACCCAGGCTTAGCAAAAAGGGGATAATAGTAAAGTAAGCAGCCGCAGAAAGGTCAAGCCTGAAGGGCATATAAAAGGCCCTGAGCGTTTCCTGGAATCCAGCTTCGCCCGACATCTCCGGAAAATAGAAGACAACGAACAGCAAGCGCTCGAAAAAGAAGAGGATGAAGAAAAAGGAGAGTATCCTGAGAACAAAGGCTCCAATGTTCAGAAAACTCTTAACCGGGGTGCTCCCCTCAGGTGAAAACAACATTTATCCGTCTGCTAAAGTGTCTATCGTTAACCTCTTGGTTGCGCAAAGGTAACTTTTAGTTAACGATTACCTTACGGCTATTTTTCGGTTTTGTTCTCGTCTTTTTTGATGTTGTCGTCGAACAGCATTCTCACAGATGGCCCGTAGGTGTCTTCGTACTGGCCACTTTTCATTGCCCAAAGAAATGCGATAAGAAAAACGATCGCCACAACTACACTGACGCTGATAAGAAGGATAATAATTTTCATCTGTTAGGTAAGTTTAAGGCGGCCTGCTACCAATCGAACTAATACAGTGCTGAGTGCCACTATGCTGATGCTGCTAACGGGCATAAGAATGGCCGCCAGCAGGGGGGTGAGCATGCCCGTCATGGCAAAACTTAAACCCACAATATTGTAGGCAAATGACACTCCGAAGCAGACAAAAATAATTTGCCTGGCTCTTCTGGCGAACAGCAGAAACGTCGGGAGTTTTTCGAAGCTTCCAGCATCCAAAATAGCATCGCTGGCTGGCGAAAAGCTGGCCACATCTTCGCTGATGGCCATGCCCACATCGGCCTGCTGAAGCGCCCCCGCATCATTCAGGCCATCACCCAGCATCATCACTTTTTCACCACTAGCCTGGCAACCAGCCACATATTCCAGCTTCATTTCCGGTGTCTGATTAAAGTACATGGGCGTTTCGTCGGGAAAAACCTCCTTCATCAACGACTGTTCGGTGGATCTGTCGCCGGAAAGCAGCGTAGTTTCGAAACTGTGTGCCAGTTTGTGTATTACTCCCTTCAGTCCTCCCCTCGTTTTTGTGCGAATGGAAAAGAGACCCCGGGTAATTCCATCAATGGCCAAATAAACAACATTGCCTTCCGTGGTTGATACCCTGGCCTCCTCAAAGCAAAATGATGGAGAGCCTATGCGATACACCTTCCCGTTGACGGCTGCTTCAATACCTTTGTTCTCAATTTCTTTAAACTTATCAACCGGCAGCTTTTGAGCAAAGCGTTGCGAAAGGTGCTCGTGCAATTTACGGCTTAACGGGTGGGTGGAGTGACTGGTCACCGAAAAAATGGCCTGAAGCTCGTCGTCCGAGTAGCGACCGCCCAACGTTACATCCCCGTCCTTTGCATAAGTGAGCGTGCCCGTTTTGTCAAAAACCAGGCGATTGATAGTCGCCATTTTCTCAATGATGTGCGTGTTTTTTAAATAGAGTCCGGCTTTGCCCATCATCACCATAGCATTGCCCAGGGTAAATGGTGTGGCCAGCGCCAGCGCACAGGGGCACGCAACAATGAGCACTGCTGTAAAAGCATTTACCGCCAACGTGGGCGATTGCTGCCACCAAAAAATAAACGCTCCGGTGGCCAGCACCATGACAGCCATAGTAAAATACCTGGCGATTACATTGATCAGCTGCTGGTACTGTTCCTCATTTTCCTTTACAAAGGAGCTATGGTTCCAAAGCTGAGTAAGGTAGCTCTGCGACACATCCTTTTCTATCAGCACCATAATAGAAGCGCCCTGCTGGCGGCCGCCGGCATACAGCAAGTCATTCTGTGTCCTGTTTACCGGATCGCTTTCGCCAGTAACAAAGCTGTAGTCTACTGAGGCCGCAGGGCTGATGAGAATGCCATCAGCTGGTATCAGTTCTTTGTTTCTAATCAGCAAAATATCGCCTTTCTTAATGTCAGAAACGGGGATGTTTCTGGTTGCACCGTCAACCCACTTTAGCACTGCCAGGGGGAAGTAGGAGGTATAATTCCGCTCAAATGAAAGATGGTCGTAGCTCTTGCTCTGAAACCACTTGCCAATGAGCAGGAAGAACAGCAGGCCCGCAAGCGAATCGAAATACCCCGCCTCTCCTCCTAAAAACACCTCATAGGAGCTCCGCAGAAAGAGGGCGGCAATACCAAGAGAAATTGGCACATCGATATTGACAAACTTCTTTCGCAGGCTCTTAAACGCAGAAACGAAATAGTCCTGCGCAGAATAGAACACGACGGGAAGTGCTAAAAGGAAATTCAGATAGCCAACAAATTGCTTGAGATATTCTTCGTCGCCATCGAAGCCGAGGTATTCAGGAAAGCTTAGCAACATAATATTGCCAAAGCAAAAACCCGCTACACCGAGTTGTGCGTAGAGCTTCTGATTGGGTGAGGAAGTTTTCTTCTGTTCTTTTGCTTCGTCTTCGAGTGTAATGAGCGGCGCATACCCAATAGAAGCCAGTAACTCTACGATTTTTCTCAGGGTTACATTATCCTGCTGAAAGGCAACAGTAAGCTCCTTTTTCACAAAGTTAACCCTTGAACTTATCACCGAACTCTCCAACCTTGGAAGGTTTTCCAGTAGCCAAAGGCAAGAGCTGCAGTGAATAGCAGGAATGTAAAAGGTCACTTTTGTGGTCTTGCCGTCAGTGAAGTCGATCAGTTTTTTACTGATTACCTCCTCGTCAAGAAATTCGTAGGCCTCGCTGGATTTTGGCTGCTTCAAGCTCAAGCCAGGGGTTTGCTCCAGTTCATAGTAATCGCAAAGGCCATTGTCCTGCAACAGCTCGTAAACCGTTTTGCAGCCCTCACAGCAAAAGTGCTTTTCGTGGGCCAAAATAGGCTCAAAGAGGCACTCATCACCACAGTGATAGCAATAAGTCTTCTCTGCAACAGGTTTCTTTGGGAGGGTTGTCTGCATGCTCCAAAATTCGTGGACAATACAGTGAAAGGTTATGATATTGCCTTTATTATCCACTGATTTTTGTCAGTCTGCAACAAAGACGAAAACAAAAAGTGCTGCCAGCTCATTTTAACTTATATTTCTTATTCATGAGAGACGTAATAATTATCGGAGGTGGGCTTGCAGGACTGGTCAACAGCATTTTGCTGGCCAGGACAGGGCTTGACGTGCTCCTGATAGAGAAAAAAAGCTACCCCTTTCATCGGGTATGCGGAGAATACATTTCGAATGAGGTGGTGCCTTTTTTGCGGCGCAACGGGCTCTATCCCGATGATTTCGAACCAGCCTCCCTCAAACAATTCAGCCTATCGGCCATCTCTGGCAAGCAGGCCTCAGTGTCCCTTTCTATGGGTGGCTTTGGTATCAGCCGGTTTCAATTCGATCAGTTCCTTTATGAGAAGGCTCTGGAGAGTGGCGTAGAGTTTGCGCTCAATCAATCTGTTGACCACGTATCAAGAGAGGGCCAACATTTTGTCGTAAGCTATGGCAATGGTCAATCGGCCAGCAGCAGGTTGGTGATTGGGGCGCACGGCAAGCGGTCTAAAATTGACAAGCAACTCAACAGGCCTTTTATTGAAAAAAGGTCGCCCTTTGTTGGTGTGAAGTACCACGTGAAAACTGATTTCCCAAAGGATTTGATAGCCCTTCACAATTTCCCGGGAGGATATTGCGGGATAAGTAAGGTTGAAAATGATACCTACAATGTTTGCTACCTGAGCCGCACCCAAAACCTGAAGGCCTTTGGAAGTATATCAGAAATGGAAATGGCTGTGCTTTACCAAAACCCGAGGCTCAAAGAGCTTTTCGAAAATTCCGACTTCCTATTTGACGCCCCTGAGGTGATCAACGAAATTTCTTTTGAGAAGAAAGAGACAGTCAGCAACAGCATCCTGATGTCGGGCGACTCGGCTGGGCTGATCACACCCTTGTGTGGCAACGGTATGGCTATGGCCATTCATTCGGCTAAAATTCTCTCGGAAGTAATTATCTCTCAGCGCCGGAATGATGGCTTTGGCCTGGCGGCCATTGAAAAAGAATATGCTCAGAAGTGGAAGCAGCAATTTGCCGGCCGGCTTTGGGTAGGCCGACAGTCACAAAATCTTTTCGGTACTCATTTTACCTCCAATATTGGAGTGGGGTTGGTGGGTGGCTTGCCATTTTTAGCCAAACGCATCATCGCTCAAACACATGGCCGACCTTTCTAGGTAAACAACCAAAGCCAGGAAAAAAACAGATTGAGACAGATGGCAGAATAGAAGTTCAGCCGCATGGTATTCCTAAAGTTTGCCTGCTTTCTATCGTTTCGCACACTTGCATACCACCAGAGAAAGTAGGCGAGCACCGGCACCATGGCCACTGCAAAAGCCAATGCGGTGGTCATTCCGTAGCTCGTCAAAAAATAGTAGAAAAAGCCGCCGCTCGCCGCAGTGAAACAGATGGCTGTAAAATGAAAAGTGCCCAAAACACCAAGCTTACGGCTCAGCGTCTCATCTCCTCTTCTTCCGTCCTCCTCGTGCTGATACACCTGGGTCATAGGATACGAACCCCAAAGCAAGGCAGAGGATAAAAAAGCCGGCACGAAATATTTGGCGTTCAGAAATAAATCAGGGGAAAAGTCTTTCAAGCCTACTACTACCAGCATAAACGTGAAATACCCTTGAAAAAAGCCAGCCACAAGCCAGCCAAGTAATGGCTTCTTTTTCCAACGAGTAAGCGGATGGCTGTAGGCTTTCGACGCCAGTCCGTAGCCAAAAAGCATCATTGCAAATACCCAATTAATCATGAACCCAGCAATAAGGGCTACGGCATCGAAGATCAGCGACGTCCAGTAAAGTTCTTCAGATACTTTTGGTGGATGCTCCAAACCACCAATGCTTTCTTCATCTTTATCAAAATAGGAGTTAAAGCCATTGCTGGCGGGGTAAAGAAAAAGGTGAAGAATTAAAAAAATAAGCCCTGTCAATAAAAGGCCATTTGGCTTTACAGTTGCACAGGCAAATACAAATACCGGCAATAAGTAAAAAGAAAACGGGATTCGAAGATGAAGCCAGGTAGACTTTTGTAGCGTATAAGACTTTTGTAACATATAAGACAAGAGTATTTAAACAAGTAAGGCTAAATTTAGCTTATTATACCATCTATGGAATCTAATATTCTCGGAATAGGCACTGCTACCCCCGCTCATCGCTTTTGTCAAAGCGAGATTCTGGGGTTTATGATTAAAGCGCACGGGCTAACCGGGAAAGATGCCACAAGACTGGAGGCACTCTATCGGGCCTCCGGTATTCGATACCGCCATTCGGTGCTCGACGACTATGGTGCGGCAGTAGATGACTTCACTTTCTACCCCAAAAATGAGCGGCTGGAGCCATTTCCCACTATCAGCCCAAGAATGGAGCGGTACAGGCAGGAGGCACTTCCTCTTTGCCTAGAGGCCGTGAGCAATCTTGAGAAGGCCATCGGGCTGAAGGCAAACTGGCAAGAGGAGATAACGCACCTTGTTACTGTTAGCTGCACGGGCATGTATGCTCCGGGGCTTGACCTTGAGTTGCTAAAACAGCTCGGTTTAACAGGTGATGTGCAACGCACAGCCATCAACTTTATGGGTTGCTACGCTGCATTCAATGCCATGAAAGTGGCCGACAACATCTGTCGCTCGCATAATGGGGCACAAGTACTTGTCGTTTGCGTGGAGCTGTGCACATTGCACTTTCAGAACCAGCCCACGGAAGACAACCTACTGGCCAATGCCCTTTTCGCTGATGGAGCGGCAGCCATGCTTATATCCGGAAAAAAGAAGAACGGAGTCAATCTCACCCTGGCAAACTTCCATTGTGATGTCGACACAACCGGAGAAAATGACATGGCCTGGCAAATTGGCGACTTTGGCTTCGAGATGAAGCTTTCCTCCTATGTACCCGACATTATTAAGGGCGGCATCAGCAAACTCACCCAAAAGCTTCTGCAACAACACGGTGGTTCTGAGGCTACAGTCGACTATTTTGCCATTCACCCGGGTGGCAAACGGATACTTGAAGCCATAGAAGAAGCAGTCGGTATAAAAAAAGAGCAAAACTGGGCGGCTTATGAAACACTGCGTGAGTTCGGCAATATGTCATCCCCGACCGTGTTATTCGTTCTGAAAAGGATCATGGAAAGCCTCTCGGAAAAAGATGACGGAAAAAAGGTGTTGAGTTTTGCATTTGGGCCTGGCCTAACACTTGAAAGTATGCTGCTTGAAATCAACGTCGAGGGCCATGCCTGATTTCTCCCAACGCTCAACAGCATTAGAATGGATGGATGACCTGAGCTCCTCAGGAGACATTATTGTGCAAACTCTCAAAGAGCTCGACACCATCAACAGATTACTTGGCGGAAACAATATCAGCCTGACTGGGCTAAAAAAGCTACTAAGTCGGCACCCCGAAAAACGAAAGGAAAAAATAGTGATTGCCGATATTGGCTGCGGAGGTGGCGATATCATGAAGCTGCTGGCCGGGTGGGGTAGAAAAAACAATCTACAGCTGGAGTTGATAGGCATTGATGCCAATCCTCATGTGCTGGAATATGCCCGGCAGAACACGAAAGATTTTCCTGAAATCAGGTTTGAACAGATTGACATTTACTCGAAGGCATTTTCCAAACTAAAGTTTGACATCATCCACACCAGCTTGTTCACACATCATTTTCCCGAGCCAGAGCTTGTTGCCTTTTACTCACAGTGGGTCGGGCAGGTGAATATGGGCATTATCAACAATGACCTGCACCGCCACTGGTTTGCGTACCACTCCATCGATTGGTTAACAAGAATGTTTTCCCGCTCACCCATGGTGAAATACGACGCCCGGCTATCGGTACTCAGGTCGTTTCTCAAGGCAGACCTTGAGCATATTCTTCACAAAGCCGGCATTCAGTCCTACGATATTCAATGGAAATGGGCGTTCCGTTGGGAATTAGTCATATATGCCTGATATTTGAGCATGGCGCATCAGCACGGACACCATCATGGGCATCACCACCACGACGAGCACGACAGCTCTGGTAAGCTAAGGGCTGTTTTTTTCATCAATCTGATCTTTGCCATTCTCGAGCTGATAGGTGGGCTGCTGACAAATTCCATGGCTATTTTATCGGACGCCCTTCACGATTTGGGCGACTCTATGGCCATAGGGCTCAGTTGGATTTTTGAGCGGATTTCCAGAAAAAAAAGAGACAAAAACTTTAGCTACGGTTACAAGCGCTTCTCTCTTATTTCGGCCACCATAAGTGGCCTCATTCTTTTTGCCGGTTCGGTCATCATCATCATCGAAGCCATTCCACGTTTCTGGAACCCAGAGCCGGTGCAAACTTTTGGCATGCTGATTTTTTCTGTGTTGGGTATCCTGGTCAACGGTGCTGCTGCGTGGAAAATGTGGGGCGGGAAAACCGCCAACGAAAAAGTAGTACGGTGGCACCTCCTGGAAGATGTGCTTGGCTGGGTAGCAGTGCTGATTGGCTCCATTGTTATTCATTTTACCGACTGGTATTTTATCGATCCTTTGTTGTCAATAGGCATAGCGGTTTTCATTTTGTTTGGCGTGTACCGCACATTGAGCGAAACCATCACTATATTTTTGCAGGCTGTGCCAGACGATCTATCCGTGAAGGCAATCCACGATCAGCTAATGACCATCGATCACGTGAGCGATGTTCATGATATTCATGTGTGGACGATGGACGGACAATACAATGTACTTTCCTGCCACCTGGTAGTGGAAGATGATGCTTCAGCCCAGGTTGTTGCCGCTGTTAAAAGGGAGGCCCGAAAAGTAGCCGCTTCCTTTGGCATCAACCATCAGACCTTTGAGGTGGAGACAAGGGACGACGTTTGCGAATATGAAGATTGTTAAGCAGGTCAGCGCACCCAGGTTGTTTTCTCTTTCACGGGTCCTCGTTTCCCTTCGGGCCATTTTGAACCGGGCACTCCAATAAAGAGAAAGCCGAGAAATTTGTCATTCTCGCCAAGGCCAAAAAATGATTTTGCTTCTTCCATATAAGTGATTCCTCCAGAGCCCCAATAGCAGCCAACGCCATAGGCAGCAGCCGTCAGGTACATGTTCTCCACAGCGCATGAAACCGCCTCAATTTCCTCTATCTCGGGGATTTTTCCCCTTTCATCTCTTTTCATTCCTATGCCGATAATGTGAGATGCCGACAGTGGCTTGGTTTTAAGCCCCTCGTATTTTCCTTCGTTAAAATTGCCCTGGGCGGTTGTTACTTTCCTGAATAACTCCGCCTGAAAAGCTGCCAATTTTTGAATGCCATCACCAGTGAAAACGGTAAATCTCCAGGGCTCGGTAAGCCCATGAGTTGGTGCCCAATTGGCATTTTCCAGCATTTGGTGAATAACAGCTTCGTCCACCTTCTCGCCGGTAAATTGCCCTGTGTAAATTGATCTCCTGTGCTTAATGAGTCTGTTGAATTCCTCTGTATTGAACATTTTGCTGCTTTTTCCCCGTAAAGCTAGTCAACAAAAATTACCGGGAAATAATTATTCTGTAGGTAATTATTGGCCTGCCAGGAACCAGTTGATCATGAAAACGAAGGACGTATATCCCATTATTGACATCCGCAACGTCCAACAATTGCGTGTAGCTCTTTTCGTTTTTCAGCGCCATAGTTTTCAGGCTGTTCCCGTTCAGGTCCATCAACTCAGCCACCACTTTTCCTTTAACCAGCTGCTCATATTTGATGGCAACGAATTTGTCAGCCGGGTTAGGATACACTTCAAGGTCTTTGAAATAGCTCAAATAGATGCCTGTTTCTTTCACCTTCGTAATAAGGAGCGATTCTTCCGTCACCAGTGCTTCCAGTGAGATCCTGTTTTGCTCCAGGCCTGCTCCGCCTCCGAGCTGGAAATCGATAAATGACGCTGGGTCTATTGGAATGCCCGGGTACTGAATATTGATCCTGTAATCGCCGTCAGCCAGGTTGCTAATTTCAAACTCTCCGTTCTCGTCGGTCTGAATGTACACCACCAATTCATAGTCGTCTTCATGGTCTTTTGCCCTGAACCTTGAACGGCTGATACTGACACCTGCCCCTTTCACCCGTTTCCTGTCCAGCATTTTGCCATTGCCAAAATCTTCATCCAAAAATCCCAGCACAACATTATCGCCATCATCAGGTGTCAGCTCTCTTGGAAGATACTCCATTGTTACATCAACCCCGGAGATGTTTTCTCTTACATTTACCACGTCGGCAAATGCCCAGTCTATCGTCCTTTTATGATAAGTCGGAATATAAACACTATTGTTTTGGCTGGCATAGAGCAGATAGTCTCCTAACACAAGCTGAGGGATAAAAAATAATCCATCAGCCCCTCCGGTATAATTGCCAAGGGTGTCGTAACGCCCGGGTCTAATGCCCAGCGCAGCACCGGTAGGGTTGGCAACATTGGCTCCATCTGCGTTTGTTACTCGACCTTGCATGCTGGCTGTTGCCCTTATCCGCTGTGTGTTACTGGCCAGGATAAGATCAGGTACCAGCGAACTGGTAGCACGAAGCTCATATTCTCCCATATTGTCGTAGACCAAATCATCGATGGTGAGGGTGGATGAGTTGGCTTGAGCAACCGGCTCGCCTCTCCGAAACCATTGGTACTCGTTGGCTGAGCCCCCCACGGGCAAATCATTGACAAAGGCTGTATGTACTGGCTGAAGGGAGTCCAGCGCTGTTCCGAACCTCCCCTGGTTAGCGTAGTTAAAATTGGAAAGACCGATGTTCGGTTCAAGGTCATCAAATTGCAAAAGGTTACCCGAAACATCTATTAGCTGAATATTAGGCAGTGTTGAAAGGTTGGGAAGATTTTCCAGCCTGTTGCCGGCCAGGTTGAGCGTTTGAAGGTTGGTAAGCTGAGCTGCGGAAGCTGGTAATCCCTGTGTGATTTGGTTATTTGAAAAGTTCAAACTGGCCGCCAAAGACAACTTTCTAACGTCAGCTGTGAGGCGGCCTGTAAGGTTGTTGTCGGCCAGGTTGATGCCTACCACCCTTCCTCCCTGAACGCTGACGCCGTGCCAGGTGTCTATCGGGGTAGTTAACCAATCTGTTTTGTTGATCCAGTCGTCGCCGTTTGCTCTTGAGTAAAGCTTCACCAAAGCCACGGAGTCGGCTTCCCTGCTATTGTTGATTTCGCTGGCTAGTGCATAAAAGCTGAAAAGTGCGTCTTCGAAACTGGTAACAGTGCCATTATCGACAGTGCCGCTGGTAGACTGCTGGCCCAGGCTTTCGTAAGTACCACCAAGTTCATCTGATGCCACTATCGAAGCATTGTTCATCGTGCCAATAAAGCTTTCGTTGATTGCAGGTAAGGTAATTTGCCCCTCCGTCATTTCGCCAGAAATAACAGTTTTCTCCCAGTACCTTGCCTGTGAGATTTCCACAACCCCGAGGCCACTTTGGCCAGTTGGGTGTGGTTCCTTCACCTCCATGGAAACTACCGGAGCATTGCCCTTTACTTTTATCAACTCAACCGGAGTGAAGGTAGAACCAATGCCAATGGGAAAGTATTGATTGCCCTGCCCCGAAATTTGCATTCTTCCCCGGACGTAGCTGGACGACGATGCGCCGGAAATACTGGCGGTGCTTTTCACAACAAAATTGGCTGCTGGATTTACATCTATCAACCCGTTCGCAAGTACAAGACCTTCAGTAATTAAAACATCGGATGAAATTTGCTTTGACCCTCCCCCGTTCACAAACAAAGAGGCCAGCGCCTGACCATTGTGGGCAAACGATTGATCTGCCCCAAACAAGTTTACGATACCTACGCCTCCATAAGTGCCGACGTTGCTCCAGTCGTTGTGGAGATACAAAGTGCCGGTATTTGAAATGGTGCCCTGGTTGATCACATTGGCTTGCACGCCCACTTTGGTGGCTACGGCTATACCGAGAGTGGTGCCCGGGCTGGTGGTAAATTGGGCAAGACAGTTCGAGGCTGCTATATGCACCCAAAGACTTACCATAAAAAGGCTAAGCTTTTTCATTCTGCCTCAATTAATATGGTTTGGTTATTTGGTACTGTATTCTTGCGTTATACAGCCTGGTGTTCTGGGTATTGTCGTCTTTACCAGTATACCTCACAAAATATGAGTACAGAGAATTGTCGATCGCACCGGAGAAAACAGACACGGTAGAAACGCTTTGAACTGAAGCCAATGCTGTGGGAACATCACTTTCTACCGTAGCCATTACCAAATAGTTGCTAGTTCCATTTTCATGTCTTACAAGCTCTATTCTTGAGGGTGACGTGGCGTCGTTGTCCCAAACCCAGCCAGCAAGCTCAGTAATCACAGCACCATCGGGCAAGTTCATTGATGCTACGGCGTAGCCCAATGCGCCCGAAACTCCATTAAAGTAATGATACCCGGTTACTGCATTGGGTGTCGCAAACTTTGTATCAGAGCCCAACATCGTCAAAACATCAAACACATTAGCACTGTAGCTTGCATATCTTGTAACAGCCGACGAGAACGTAAAGTCGGCAGCGTCCACCGTTCCGCTAGCTTGTATATTTCCCGTCACATCCAATGCCTCTGCCGGCGTTGGGTTACCAATTCCTACTCGGCCCAACCCATTTATATTGATCGCATCCACATAAGTAGGTCCTGCTGTATTGGTAAGAACGCTAAGTTTCATGCCGCCGGCGGTAGGAGAGCTCTTAGCGGCTGATATCTTCCCTAGGTCAAACCGGTTGCTTCCGTTTGTTGATCCTCTGAATGACAAGGCAACACCTGTTCCTGTTCCTGATGTGTTATTGTTTGTCAGCGAAAGCATATTGTAAACGGATCCAGCGGCCGTGCCATCAGTAAACTCAACTTTGTGAGTCAGATCCGAAGCCCCATAAATAAGGTTTGTTCCTGACATTGAAATATAACCGGCACTTACAGTTCCCGTGCCGGCGTTTAATCCAAGGTTACCTCCAGTTCCTCCCGAAGTGCCGCCAGCCTGAATCGACAAGTTGTTTCCAGCGCCGGAAGGAACAGTACCCACTCTGAGGTTTCTGTTGCCACCAGTTTCAAACTGGAAATCGCCATTTGCAAAAGCCACCGGCGAACCACTTGGGCCGTTGAGTCTCATGGCTCCGTTCACAATCACATCCGACGGGGTTAAAAAGCCTGGTTGAACGCCCGGACTCAGCACTATATCGCCACCGACATCGCTATTAGTGGCTCCATCACCTGACTTCAAAATCAGATCGCTGCCTACTCCACTCAAAGCTGCATTCACCTGAATAGTTCTGTTTGTCGCGCCATCAAACTGCAAGTCCTGGGTAAGCGCACCCGTAATCCCCTGGCTTGCCATATCTTGCCAGGCGCTTCCATCATATCCTTCGTAAGTACCGAGGGTGGTATTGTAGCGAATCATGCCCACCACTGGAGTTGGCCTTTGAGCGGTAGTACCGGAAGGTATTCTGATAGCATCGTTGCCTGCAATGTCGAGTGAAACGCCTGGAGCGAAGTGACCTATCGACACCAATCCCCCAAAACTAGCGTCCTGGCCAATTCTAGATGTATTGCCTGATTGTATCTCCAATGCGGCTCCAGTGCCGCTGTTGTTGATGGTTACGGCGGGTGCGGTTGCATTGCCTGTGTTTTGAAATATTGCTACCTGATCTGTTCCATCGTTGCCTACGATGAGGGCAGGCACGCTGTTGGAAGCATTGAGGTTCCTAAAGTTAGCTACATAACCATCTCCGCTGGTCGTTACCTCAAGGCCCGCACCTGCTCCGGCAATTACTTCGCTCGACAATGCCGCAGCTGTATTCGATACGTTGTTTACCTGAAACCGGCCAGCTGAATTGGTTCCAACCGTCTCTACGAGCAGGCCATACTGATTGTTTAAGCCATTGCCAATAATAACTTCCGCCCCTCCGCCGAGCCCCGTATGTGAAACACTGAGCCCATTTGAGCCAGTATCATCAGAATCGTTAAAAATGCTGACAGCGCTGCTTATGGCAGAAGTGTTATTAATAGAAAAGGACGCCGCTCCTCCCCCGCCAGTGTTGACAATATCAATAAGGGTACCACCATCAGCCACTATATCGGTTACCGGATAGGCCAAGCTTGAGAAAGAATTCCAGGAGACACCATCGAACCCCTCGAAGTTACCATTGTAACGGATCATTCCCGATGTTGGTGTACCTTTAACATCCCCCACTTCGACTGCGCCTCCAAACTGGGCGTCGCCAGCATTGTCCAGCACGAGAGCGGATTGAACAACCCCTGTCAATGCGTCGGTCTCCGCTGGTTGGCTGCTTCCAATCAAGAACTGAATATTGCCAGCATGCTGATAAATTGCACTTGCCGGGCCTGTATTTGTGTACTTCATCAGGTTGGCACCTTCATCAGGGTAGAGGTTCTCACTTAAGAATTCGCCGTCGACTGTCGAGCCATTATCAAAATGAAATAAATGATAATCATCAAAGATTTGTAATCCGCTCACAGGGCTGCTCGTGCCAATTCCTACCTTCACACCACCACTACCCAATACGATTGAATTATCGGTACTCACCACGGCATTTGCACCGATAGCTGTTGCGTTTGTAAGACCATCCACGCCAACGTCGGCGTTATCCCCAATCAGTGTGTTAAAATTGCCTGTTGTGTTGGTTCCACCATCGCCGCCAATGAAGATATTGTGAGCTCCACTTGTGTTAGCCAACCCAGCATTGGATCCCACGAAAGTATTTCCGTTGCCAGAGGTTGCCTGGCCAGCATTTGCTCCCAAAAATGTGTTGTCCGTTCCTGCCGACCCACCCTGTGCAGCCGTTTTTCCACCACCTGCACCAAGTGAAACCACATTATCGGTAGCATTAACCTCCATGTCATTGATAGCGTTGGCATCGAGCCCCGTGATCGCAGCACCATCTCCAGCAAAACTGGTTGCGGTGATGTTGTTGGCAGCGAAGTTGCCTGAGCCATCTCTGGCCACTATGGTTCCTGATGTGTTGAGGGCAGTTGCGGTATTGGCTGCATTTGCCCCCAACGCCACATTTGTTGCAGTTACACCACCTACCTGCCCCACAACGGTGGCTCCCTGAGTGCCCGTTACATCACCAGCCAAAGGGCCGGTAAAGCCAGCTACCGTTATGCCAGTTAAGGCACTGCCGTCAACTGCCGGGAGGGCACCCGTTCCGTCAAGCTGAATAACGTTGTTGGCGGCCGTGCCAGCGTTAAGTGACGCAGCAGTTCCCAGGCCAGAGATTTGAGCCGCCGACATATTTACCAGCGCTGATCCATCAAGCGCAGGAAGCATGCCGTCTGATGGTAGCTGAACCAGGTCGTTTGTAGTGACCCCTGCATCAAGCGTGGCGGCTGTGCCAAGGCCTGTCACTTTGCCCACGGCAACATCGGCAATATCGGCATCCGCAATGGAGCCATCAGCTATTTTTACGCCAGTAACTGCATTATTTGCAAGCTTTGCAGTGGTCACATTACCATCTGCCAGATCGATTGTGATGACTGAGCCATCAACAATTTTATCACTGCTTATTGCGTCAGTGGCGATTTTCGCTCCGGTGACGTTACCATCTGCTATTTTTCCATTAGTGACTGCATTTGCTGCCAATTCCGTGGCACCAATAGTGCCCGCTCCAATTACTGGGACAACGCCAATCAAATTAGAGCCATCAATTGCAGGCAGAGCACCTGTTCCATCAAGCTGAACTATATTGCTTGCCCCTGTACCAACATTTAGTGTCGCCGCAGTGCCCAGGCCTATTATCTTTCCCGCATCAACATCGCTGATGTCAATGTCTGAAATTGTTCCATCAAGTATTTCCAGGCTGGAAATCCCGCCGGCCGGGACTTCAAACGTTGACCCATTCGACACCAATGTAATACCATCCACGAAGGACAGGTCGTTGACCATGTCGTGCGTAATAACTGCCGACTGGATTTGAGCTATTCCTGTGTTATCAACAGTGATATGGCCAGTAATTACCTGCTCCTGAGGAGTATTGGTGCCGTCGCCAATCAGCAGCGTGCCGCTGGTAAGCGAAGCCAAACCTGTAACATCAGTCGCAGGCGCCCAGGTACTGCCAGTCCATTTTAATACCTGACCTGTGGTTGCGCCCGATTGGGTAATCTTTGCCGGCGCTACGTCGCTTACCTTGGCGTCTGTCACCGAACCATTCACCAGCTTAGCCGTTGTCACACCATTGTCACGCACCTCAAACGACGAGCCGTTCGAAGCCAGTGTAACTCCATCCACTACAGCGGTGTTCAAATCGGAAAATGCGATTGAGCCATCTACAACTTCTGCGCTGCTGACAGTATTCGGGCCTGGGGTGGCGGGAATGTTCGTTAATCCGCTCCCGTCGCCAGAAAAGGAGCTTGCCGTCACTAATCCGGTGGTCGATATGTTCTGAGCACCAAAGTTTGGAGTAACCTTAGTACCAGCAATTGCGGCGGCAGCGTTGATATCCGCATCGGCAATCGATCCATCAATAAGTTCAGGGCTACCTACCGTATTTGGCCCTGGCGTCGCTGGTATATTGGTTAAACCACTTCCGTCTCCAGAGAAAGAAGCAGCAGTTACTGTGCCTGTGGTTAAAACATTCTGCGAACCAAAGTCTGGGTTAACCTTTGTTCCTGCTATATCGGCCGTCGCATTTATGTCTGCGTCAGCAATCGATCCATCTATTATCTCAGAGCTGCTAATGCTGTTTGGGCCGCTGGTGATAGACAATATCTCCACCTGTAGTTCTTCGAGTGCTGCCTGCGTATTGGTAGCTAATAGGTTTGCATTGGGAATAACTGTCTGATTAGACGCCGAATCCAGGGCGAATTTCCAAAGGCTTCCATTCCAAACGAGGCTAAATCCTGTGGATGGGGCGATGCTGTCGAGCGGCAGTCCTTTGAGCCCCGAAACTACCAGAGAATCGAAGCGGCCCAACACATCACCGGCAGATGCCGTTGTGATGGTCACATCATCTGTCGCATCAATATCTCCTGAGTTAGTGATCTCCTGACCGGAAATTGAAATGCCATTGCCAGCCACAAGTTGAGACAATCCAATGACGTTCCAGGTTGAGTTGTACCAAACATACAATGTCCCATCATCGCTGTCGAAAACCAACATACCATTGTCGGTAGCCGTCAGATTGGCTGCGAAGGCTGTTCGCTCGGCAGCGGTTAGCCGGGGAGCAAGAAAGCCTTGATTTCCATTGATAGCAATTAACTCAAGGACAGCATTTTGATTGGGCGTTTCTGTGCCAATGCCAACTGAGTTTTGGGCATACAAGTTCTGAATAGCACCTACCAGTACTATTGAGAACACCAAAATTTTAAATTTCATGTTCGATTAGATCGGTTGAGCCAATACTCGGCTCAAGAAAATACAATAATTAAAAAAAGGCCCGCAAATTGGGCTATAGGCAGCACCCCAATATAAGAATTTATCAATAAAAAATATCACTTAAACTTCCTAAGTGGTAAAGTTGGTATTAGCCGGTTTATGCCAGCTATCTGCTTATTATTATTCTTAGTGAAATAACACTCCCCCCATTTCCCGTTGTATCATAAAATCTCAAAATATACATGCCTGCTTTCACGTCGTCAACGTCAAGAAGAACCTGTCTATCAGAGCCCGGCTCAAGGTTAGCGCTTCTTATTGTCTGACCCGTCAAATCTATCAAGTCGGCTACTATTTCGCCCCTCACTAATTTCTCATAACGGATTGTCAAGAATTTATTGGCCGGGTTAGGGTACACCGTCAGCCCCTTGAAGTAATCCAAATAGATGCCCGTCTCTTCCACCTTGGTCACCACAATGCTGGTTGGCGTAGCCAACGCATTGATACGGATTCTGTTCTGCTCAACGCCTGTGCCACCGCCAAGCTGAAAATCGATAAAAGAAGTAGGATCCATCGGAATACCCGGATACTGAATATTAACACGATAGTCACCATCAGGCAGGTTGTTCATCTCAAACTGACCCGTTTCATCTGTTTGAACATAGGCGATCAACTCGTAGCCTTCATCGTTATCCTTCGCCCTAAACCTTGAGCGACTCAAACTTACTCCCGCACCTTTTACCCGTTTTCTATCAAACACCCGTGCCCCATCGTCGCCAAAATCAGATTCAAATAATCCACTGAAGGTATTGTCTCCATCTACAGGGGTTAACACTGGCAGAACACCCTCCATGGTAAGCACAAGTTCACCAACATTGCCACGGAGCTGAAGTAGATCGGCAAAGGCCCAATCGATGGTGCTTTTGTAAAAGCTTGGTAAAAAGACCTCTATATCCTGCTCAGCATAAAGCAGATAATCGCCCAGCACCACATCTTCGATGACAAATGTCCCGTTTGGCCCGCTTCTGAAGTGACCTGTGGTATCGTAGGCGCCCGCCTTAACTATAAGTAGTGCCCCAAAGGCGTCATTGACAGGGAGCTCGCTTTTGTCTGTTATTTTACCCGAAAGATTGGCTGTGGCTAAAACTTGCTGTACGCTACTTTTGATAGTCAGGCCAGGTACCCTGGCATTCGTAACTTCCAGTTGGTAATCGCCCATCGTAGCGAAATCTATCCCAGCAATAGTATACTCTGCCGCATTGCCTTCCTCCACCTCCACGCCATTCCTGAACCACTGATGACTATTGGCACTGCCACCAATCGATACGCTGAGTAAGTAATCAGCCCCCACTGGTATCAGTTCTTCCAACATCACTCCGGCCAATTTTTGTGGACTATAGTTCAGGCTGGGAATGTTGATATTTGGCTCAAGATCGTCAAACTGTAGCCTGTTGTTCGAGACATTGAGCATCGTGAGTTGAATGATATTTGTCAAAACTGGCAGGCTGGTGATTTCATTTCCCGATAAATTGATACTTGTTAGCTTCCTCATATCTCCCAGAAACTTCGGCAAGTCACCAGAAAGGTTGTTTGCGGGCAAGTCAATCCCGGTTACCCTGTCGCTGGCAACGGTTATACCAAACCAAGATGATAGATCGGCCGTGTTCCATCCCGAATTATTGATCCAGGCTTCGCCACTGGTTAAGCTATACAACTCCTCCAACAATAACCTATCACGCTCAAGGGAGCTCACCCTGAGTGCTACCGGCTTAGTTGTGAGCGTCAAACCCGGAACAATACTACTGGTAACCTCTACATAATAATTGCCCTCGTCCGCAAATGTTGGGAAATCGATTGTATGATTGAACCCGGCAGCACCTTCTAGTGATAGGTCATTTTTAAACCACTGATAATTGTTTGCACTTCCTCCGACCTGGCGATCCAAGATCAGGCTTTCGCCCCTCTCCTGAAGGGTGTCCGTAAAAGTAAGGAGCGCAGACTGCGGCGAAAACGTGAAAGAAGCAAGTCCCATATTGAATTCCAGTGAGGCAAAATCAAGAACATTATTGGCAACGTTGGTGGTAGAAAGTGCCATTGAAGTCAGGTTGGGTAATCTGGAAATCTGATTATTGCTGATATCGAGGGTTTTCAATGAGTCAAGCACAAGAATATCATCGGGCAGACCCCCTCTAAGGCCGTTTGCTACCAAATCAATGCCCGTTATCCTTGAAAGAGACGCCGTCACTCCAAACCAGTTCTCAACTTTCTGGCCAGGTGCAAGCCAATTAGTATTATTGACCCAATTAGCTCCGTCAAGAGAATTATACAGGCTCACAAGGGCCAGGGAGTCAGATGCGATGACACCATCCTTGATTTTCCGGATTTCAAGCACATTACTATTTTCTGCAAGATTCCCTGCTAAGTCCGTCACACCGACCGACCGAAGACTTGCCTGCAACAATGCAATGTCTGCGGTGACCAACAAAATAAGCTGATAATTTGAGGCGTTGGTTCGGACAATTGTATCCACGACGCCATTGAGCACCTCAAAATCCTGGCTTGTTAGATTGGTGACTGCTTCTGAAAATTGGACGTCAACAGGTATGACGCCTGTTATTGACGGCTGAGGCAGGCTGTAAGTCAACGTGGCTGTAGGGGGAACAATGTCTTTGAGCCCTTCGGTACTAATTGTATCGCCCCGATTGCCAAGACTATCGGTTAAAACAACTTTAACACTGAAAATACCGTCGGCCAAGCTGGCCAAATCTATTTCGGTAAGGCGCTCTGGGTCAGAGGAAATAGTGTTACTGCCACTTATTGTCAGGGCACTGCTGTCCGCCTCACTATTAATAAAATACTCAAACGTTGCTCCTATCTCTCCATTTAGTATGTCGAAGTCTAATAACTGTGAATCAAGATTCAGGGGCCCACTTTGCACAATCACGGAGTCAGCAGTGGCCGGGATATTGTCGATGCTATACACCTCCCCATTGAAAGGGATGTTGATAACGCTTGGCAAAACTCCAGCGTTGTCGGTGAAATCTAGGCCCAGGGTGCCCCCGGCTGCGCCAAATTCTGCTGCAACGACCCAGTTGACCCCATCTGCATCTGATACAGCTATTAAGATTGGACTAGCTACGCCGGATTCGACAAGCGAGAAATTTGCTTCGGAAACCCCGGTCACCGGCTGGTCGAAGGCGACAGTCCAGCTAACTGAAGAAAAGTTATTTGGGTTGGCATCGTTTCTTGTAATAGAAAGCACCGATGCTGGCGATTTAATGGTGATTGGCTCACTTATGAGGGTCAATCCCATAACTACAGTGTTGGTTACCCTCAGTTTATATACACCGAGGTTCAGTGGGCCAAAGTTTGTTATTTCGTACGTATCAGTTGTGGCGCCAACAATATCCTCCCCGTCCTTCTCCCACTGATATTCGTTGTTAATACCACCGACTGCAAATGCCAATGTTTGACTATCTCCAGCATTTAGTCCAATTGTTTGGCTCAGGCCGAACGGCTTCTGTCCTGCATTGACGGTGATGATGCCTACGTTTGGCTCTAAATCTTCAAAGGTAAATCGATTGTTGCTCACATCAAATGAGGCGAGCAGGCCGAGTGAGCTCATGTCGGGCAAGTGGGTTAGTTCGTTGTTGCTAATGTCAAAACTGGTCAGCGCCTGCAAATTCACTATCTGTTCAGGGACGCTGTCCGCCAAGAAGTTATCCGACAGATCAATACTGACTGCTTCAGATAAGTAGGCCAATTCGTAGGGGAAACCGCCCTCCAAATTATTGCTGCTCAAGCTTACCGCTTGCACCCTGCCTCCCAGCGTGTCTATTCCGTACCAGGTGTTGAGATCCACATTGAACCAATTTGTGCTATTTACCCAACTTGCTCCATCCGTTTTTCTGTAAATAGAATCAAGGGCCACACTGTCTATCATAAGGGAAAAACCTAGCAGTTCGAAGGCAGTCGTACTTGTTAAGCTCCACGCTCCATTTCCATCTTTTACCCTCGTTAAGAGATTATGGCTGCCACTACTTAACGAATTGACCGCAATAGGTATACTGACATTTTCATCAATGGGATTTTGGGGAGAAGCCACAACCACCTGTGTGGACTGACCCACACCGGGGTCTGTATCTATAGCGTATTCAACGGTAGTTATCAGCCTTGTTCCATCTCTAAAAAAAGGTCTTGATTCAATATGGCTCCACTGCCCCCTATCATCCAGAGCCCTGATATGAAGCGTATGCATCCCGGGAGAAAGTGACCCAATGGGTATAGGAATAGCGGCATCGATCTGAGTTCCAGGAGAAATGACCAGTGCCAAACCATTTCCATATCCCGGATCCACATCAAAAAAGTATTCCAACGAGGTAATGGTATTTTGACCCTCAACACTCGAGGTGGTGATAAAAAATGGTCGATGTTCGGTGGCGCTCCACTGACCGGAGGCATCACGTACCCTGAAATAGACCGTGTGAAAGCCTGTACCTAACGATGACGTTGGAATCTGCTCCAGCAGGTCTACATCTGTGGATGGTGTTACCGCTACGGCCACACCGTTACCCTGACCCGGATCAACATCTATAAAATACTCAACGGCATCAATGTCATTTCGGATCTCGCTCGTTGACTGACTGATAAAAAACGGCCGATGCTCCGTAGCACTCCACTGACCGGAGGCATCACGCACTCTGAAATAGACCGAGTGAAAGCCAGCACTTAACGATGAAGTGGGAATTTGCTCCAGCAGGTCTACATCTGTAGATGGTGTTACCGCTACGGCCACACCGTTGCCCTGACCCGGATCAACATCTATAAAATACTCAACGGCATCAATGTCATTTCGGATCTCGCTCGTTGACTGACTGATAAAAAACGGCCGATGCTCTGCTGCACTCCACTGGCCGGATGCGTCCTGCACCCTGAAATAGATGTTATGAAAACCGGAGCTAAGGAACGCCGTGGGGATCAGCTCAAAAACATCGACATCAGCAGACGGCGTCACCGCCACCGGCGTCCCATTACCCTGACCAGGATCAGAGTCAAGGTAATACTCCATACTTACTATGTTGTTGCGTGTTTCGGTTGTGGATTGACTGATAAAAAAAGCTCTTCTTTCAAAATGACTCCAAACGTTGTTTTCATCCATCGTGCGAACGTACAATGTATGCACGCCTGGCGTAAGCGAGCCAGTGGGCACAGCAAAGTTAAAATCTACCTGAGCGGCAGGTGTGAAAAAAACGCTGGTACCACCGCCAAAACCTGGGTCGGCGTCTACATAGTATTCCATGGCCGTTATTTGCGGGGCCTGTGCCAGCCCAAATTGCGCACAGCATATCAACCCCAAAAAGGAAAGAAGCCTTTTCATCTTTTTCGAGATGAGCTATACTAGTTTCCTTTGGCCTGGATGTGCACATTCAGGTCATTGCCTTCAATCACCATAGAAGGAACATCGAGCACCTGAATGGTGGGTATTAAGGTGCCCTCCAAATTAAAAGGGATTGGGCCTCCATACACCCCCATATCGGTGCCATTGGTGCCTGAGCCAAGAGCAGGTGAGCCCGTATCCAGGGCTGGGTCAAATGTTGAGAGAGAGGGAACTCCTGTTCCAAATGAGACATTGACAAAAAGAGGGTCTTGGCCAGTAATATTATTAACACTTGTGTTGCCACCAGTAGTGAGAAATCCTTGAGTTGGCTTGCTATGGAAGCTAAGATTGTTTTCGAAACTGTTGTTTGACAAAGCCGTTTTGCCCCTTGGGCCAATGCCATAAAAGATATTGTTTTTAACAGTAGAATTGGTGAGCCGGTTAAAAGCAAACCAGCCATTTGCTTCTGCGTCGGTATGAATAAAAATATTGTTTTCAATGGTACTGAGATCAGTCGTAACTGATCCATAAGTGGCGGTCCCATAACTTTCTGCTGTGGTACCGTAAATGATATTATTAACTATTGCAATATTAGATACATAGCCTTGAAGAAAATCGATTGTCTCCTCAGTGCTATTGCCAATGCCACTGCCTAATATATTGTTTCTGACTACGACGTTATTCAGACCAGTGATGGCTCCTGCATGTTGTATTCTTGTGATTACACTATTTTCTATTAGTAAATTCGATAGTGTCCCTGCAATACCGCCAAGCGCCAGAGAGGAGGAAATATACATACCCGATATTCTGGTACCGCTTGCCGCCGGGTCGGCTATCTCGACCGTGGTTACGTAGGATCTGCTGGAGCCATCAGTATCCGGGAAAAGCCCAATTCCAAAAATATTAAGTCGCTTGTCAATAGTGATTGCTCCATAACTGCTAGAGCTTCGGATTACATGAATAATGTCATCATCCACCGCCGCCGCTATGGCGTCCTGCAGAGCGGTTGAACCAACAAAAACAGCACCCGGCACGGCTACTGCCCCCGGGTTTCTATCCGCTGTCAAAATGCTTTGAGCACTTCCGAAGTAAGTTATGAGCATCCCCAAAAGAAAAGCAAGCCCATTTTTTTGATTAAAAAAGGTTTTCATGATCCTGAGAGTTAGTTAAAAACTTGAGCTGATGATCAGCCTTTTGGCTTTTTCATAGCTTCAAGTTCGGCCCTCAGATACCGACATGCTAACAGACACGTAACACGGACTCACACAGATGTAACATATAGCCCAAAAAACCTCAGAAGTTCCCAGCGCTTGATTTATCCTCAAGTTCCGAGGGCAGCAAACCATACTCTTCTTTGAAGCATTTCGAAAAATAAGAAAGGTTATTGAAGCCCACCTCAAAGGCAATTTCTGTCACGGTGGCGCTCCTCTTCCGGATGAGCTGGTGAGCTCGCTTCAACCGGATGGATCTGATGAACTCGCTGGGCGATTGGTCAGTAAGTGCCTTCAGCTTACGGTGGAGGTGCATCCGACTCATGGCCATCTCGTCACTCAGCCATTCTACGCTTAATTCCGAACCTGCCAGATGCTTCTCCACGAGCGCCACCGCTTTTCTGATAAAAGTTTCGTCCATTGACATGGCTTCTACTGGAGTCGGCTCCAACAAGACCTGCTGGCGGATTCTTTCCCTCAACTTTTGTCTGATATTAATCAGGTTGTCAATCCGCACGGCCAACTCTTTTCCGTCAAATGGCTTGGTTAAATAGTCATCAGCTCCTGTTACAAGCCCTTCAATTTTATCTTGACTGTCGGCCCGGGCGGTCAGAAGCACAACAGGAATATGTGAAGTGGCTACATGTTCCTTCAATTTCTTCGTCAATGTATATCCATCCATGACCGGCATCATTATATCGCTGATGATCAAATCGGGTACCTTTTCTTTGGACATAGCCAACCCTTCTTCTCCATCGCCTGCTTCAAGAATTCTAAACTGTCCCTCCAGTTGGCTTTTGATATAGGTTCTCACATCCGAGTTGTCTTCAATCACCAACACGACGAGACGGCCATCGTCAGCCACTACACTATTCTCTGTCAAAACTTTGCTTTTAGCCGGCTTTGTGGCAACATCGACGGTCACTTTTTCTGCAACAATTTCGTCTTTCCCAAAGTGAGCACTTCCTTTAAGCAATTTGACCGTAAACACTGTACCCTTCTCTCTGGTGCTATTGACACTAATTGACCCATGATGAAGCTCAACAAGTTCCCGGGTCAGCGCCAGCCCGATCCCTGAACCTTCCTGAAATCTAGTCGTTGAGCTATCTACCTGATAAAACCTCTCGAAAATATTTTTCAGTTGATCTTCAGGGATTCCAATGCCTGAATCCGCCACATCAATTTCGACGGATTCTTGTAATTCTCTTATGGTCAAACTGATGCTTCCGCCGTCTTCTGTGAACTTAATTGCGTTAGTGATTAGATTAAAAAAGACTTTTTCAATTTTGTCGACATCAAAAAAAATGTCCAGCGAGTCTACCTCCGAGTAAATAGACAACGTCAACCCTCGGCGCTCTGCCAGCGAGTCAAATGATCTGGTCAGGCCTTTCACAAATGTTACCAAATCATATTTTGCAGCTTCTAACTTCAGCAAGCCGGTCTCCAGCTTCGACAGATCCAAAAGCTGGTTGATCAAGCGCAAAAGCCGGTCGGCGTTGGACTTCATCATGCTCAGCACGCTGCCCGGCATCACTGCATCGTTGCCATCCGCCCGATCGTTTAGCGGGCCAAGTATTAGGGTGAGCGGTGTTCGAAACTCATGGGAAATATTGGCAAAGAAGCTAGATTTCACTTTGTCCATTTTCTGAAGCTGCCTGGCCTGCTCCTTAAGCTGTGCATTCTTTTGCTCGATTTCTTGTGTTCGCTGTCCTACAATCCGTTCAAGCACCAATTTTTCTTCTTTAAGTTGTTTGGAGCGCCGACGAATAATGAACTGTATCGTTCCCACAAACAACGCCAGGTAAATGACAAATGCCCACCAGGTGCGATACCATGGCGGAAGGATCAAAAAAGCATAGGAATCAACCTTGCCCTGCACACCATAAATGTTTCTCCCTCGTACATAGAAAGTATAAGACCCTTCAGATAAGTTCGTAAAGTCTTTTTGTGTCTCCGTTGTCCAGGCCGACCAGTCTTCATCATATCCTCCCAACATAGTCTGGTACTCGTTTTTTTCTGCAAAGTCGAAACTGGTCGCCGCAAATTGAAACCGAATGAAATTGTTCGGAAACTCTAATTTGGGGACTACCAGTGCTTTTTCCTTCTGGTTCCCACCAAAAATCAGGGAATCATTTTTGGTGATAACCTGCCTAATGAGTGTATTGAAAGGTCTATCATAATTAACAGAGACGCTATGGTCATGTCGCAACAAAAGATCGTTGCCACCCAGCCAGGTAATACCATTAGGCTCTGAATAGATGTAAAAAAGGTTGACGTCTTCCAATCCCGCAAAGGCGTTATTCGCCCAGGCGTACTTTCCATCTTCTCCCCTCTTTGCATAGCCAGTATCCCTAACCTTCTTATCACGATTGTATATATGTATCCATGCTCTACCATCAGTCCCTTCCTCAAAGAAATAGGCGGCATGAGAGCCATTGGCCAGCATATCTCCAAAAGTAGAATCAGGTCGAAATTTATTCACCCCAGCATCAAACTGAAAAATACCACGGTGGGTGACTATAACCTTACCTCCTCCGTATGGATAAACGAAATTTTCAACCATGGAGGGCAGGCCTCCCAGCGTATCATACAGCTGCGCCTCCTGAATCTCAAGCGGTGAGCCAGGATCCGTTTTCAGTCGATAAATACCACGATGAAAGGTGCTAATCCAAAGAATACTATCCACGACCAGCATTCGGCGAATTTCCCCTCCGACATCAGGTAGTTTTCCAAGACTCTCCCATTTTCCGCCTTTCACTTCGAACACTGCCACGCCATCGGTAGTGCCGCCGTAAACAATGTTTGGGTTTTGAGGAGATTGATAAAGTTGGCGATATCCCTGAGGAGCTACAGGAACTTGCTCGAAGCCGCTTTTAGTCAATACCTTAATGCCAAAATCGGTGGCAACTACTAAAGAACGGTCGACCGTCAGAAAAGACCAGGCGTTATTGGCCCCCTCAATGCCGCTCAACATTGCACCGTCCTTATCATTCCGTATTGTTGAGACTTCATGGCCCGTTGCTACATATAGTTCATTGTCATGCCTGATAATGGCATTCACTATGCCACGAACACCATTTTTTTGGTCAAAACGAGTAATTGGAGATGCAACGTCAACCTTACTTATTCCGTTGTCGAGCGCCAACCATACGGCACCACCATCATCAACAAATGCAGCGTGAACCGCATCATTTTGAAGCCCGTTCCCAGCATGAAGTCTGTATTTTAACTCCCCACCACCGGTAACTACTACGGCTCCCCCCAATATGGTACTTAGCATCATGCTTCCATCCTCAAGCCAAATGCCATGATAAAGTAGGCTTTCCTTAAGAAAAGCATCAATTTCAGTGGGAAACGCCGAAAATTCTGTCCCGTCGAAGTGGTAAAGTCCATCATTTGCTGTCCCAATGACCAAGCCCCCACCAGCTTTATTCCCAAGCATAAAATAGAATCGCTTGTCCATCAGTTTCTCACTCCCCGGCACCAGCTGCAGCGAGTCTGCCACAAGCTTCAGAAGACCCACATTTCGCTGCTGCACATAGAAATCATTGTTTACAAAAAATGAGATGCCGAATGTGTTTTCGCCCGACTGCCAGGTCTTCATTTTTGACCCATCCCATCGGAAAATGTGACTATACCCACAAAAATAAGTCCCTTCAGGTGTAGAGAAGGTTCTTCGTATATTTCTAAAGTCCCTATTTTCCTCCCCCACTTCAGACTTGAGGGATACAAACTGCATTTGTCCGATTGAATCCGGTGCCAGATAGCCGATTTCGTCGTAGCCGCCAGCAAAAATTCTATTACTTTCATCCTTAGCGAGAGAGAAAAACAGGCCGGTTTTAGTTTCAATTATCCTCCATCGAACGCCATCAAATTCTAAAACCCCATTGGTATTGGCAAAGTACAGTATTCCTTTTTCATCCTGAATCGTGGCCCAGTTTTGAGCGTGCCCTCCAGTTTCTTTATGGCTGAAATTCGTTATTAGTGGAATCCCCATCTCATTGCGGCTTTGCCCAAATAGGTTTTGCCAGCAAAAAAAAATGATGAGTACCATGAGACCTCTGAAAGCAAGTTTCATACGATCGAAGGTTAGATTGCAGATGCAATTTGTCGGCTGAGCGGCTATAACAGATTAGAACTTAACGCATAATCTACTGAAATACCACTACTTGTGTTAAAAAATTTGCCAATCAGAATGGCATGTGAATCCAGGTTACTTCTTCACTATCAACCTGAATGAGACTATCTCTACTCCATTCCCATGCTTGTCAAAAAATCTCAATATATATAGGCCGTTTTTAACATCTGTCAAATCCAATACAGTCTGCTGGCTGGTGCCCTGCCGCACCGCTTTTGACATTATCGTCTGACCGTTCAAATCCATAAGCTCTGCGACAACCTCGCCCTTTACAAGCTTCTCGTACCGTATCGTGATATAGTCATCCGCCGGGTTAGGGTACACCGTCAGCCCCTTGAAGTAATCCAAATAGATACCCGTCTCTTCCACCTTGGTCACCACAATGCTGGTTGGCGTAGCCAACGCATTGATACGGATTCTGTTCTGCTCAACGCCTGTGCCACCGCCAAGCTGAAAATCGATAAAAGAAGTAGGATCCATCGGAATACCCGGATACTGAATATTAACACGATAGTCACCATCAGGCAGGTTGTTCATCTCAAACTGACCCGTTTCATCTGTTTGAACATAGGCGATCAGCTCATAGTCATCTTCATTGTCCTTCGCCCTGAACCGGGAACGGCTCACACTCACGCCTGCTCCCTGCACACGGCTGCGGTCAAGCACCTTGCCGCCAGTGTCCCCAAAGTCCGACTCAAAAAGACCTTTGAACGTGTTGTCTCCATCTGCTGGCGTCAATTCCCTCGGTACGTTAACCATCGTCAACACCAGGTCGCCAATATTGTCTCTTAGCTGGATCAGATCAGCAAACACCCAGTCGATCGTACTACGGTAGTAACTTGGTATGTATTTTTGGTGGTCCTGCTCGGCATACAAAAGATAGTCTCCCAACACTATATCTTTGATTTCAAAGCCTCCATTGGCTGCGCTGTTGTAAAAACCTGTTGTATCGTACGCTCCGGTCTTTACTCCCAGCAATGCACCATTTGCATTGGCAACGCTAGCGTTGTTCAGGTCGGAGATCAGACCCGTAATCGTGGCGGTGCCCAGCACTTTTTGTACTTCGCTTCGCAAGGTCAGCCCTGCCACTTTGCTGCTGGTTATCTCCAGCTCGTAGCTTCCCATGTTCTCATATCTTATCGGCCCCAGTTGATAGGTGCTGCTGGTTCCTGCTGCTATCGATGAACCATTGTGGTACCACTGGTAGCTATTGGCTGTGCCGCCAACAGGCACCTCTACAGTTACTGCTGTGTTCACAGCTATCTTTTCGTCTCGGGCCTGGCCGGTCAGTTTCTGAGGGGCATAGTTGATACTGGCTATGCCTATGTTGGGCTCCAGGTCGTCAAACTGCAGCCGGTTGTTGCTCACATTTAAGGTGGTAAGCGCTATGATGTTAGTAAGAGTTGGTAAGCTGCTTACCTCATTGTTGGAGATATCAATAACTGTCAGCCTTCGCATGTCACCGAGACGTACCGGTAATTCACCCAGCAGATTGTTGGATGGAAGGGTTATGCCCGTAACACGGTCGTTCGCTACTGTGATCCCAAACCAGGTCGCTATATCAGCCGTGTTCCAGTTTGTATTATTATTCCAGCTATCACCCCCCAGTAGGTTATAAAGCTCGGTCAATATCAGCCTGTCCCGTTCCAGTGAGCTTACCCGAAGTGCCACAGGCAATGTGGTCAACGTAAGGTTGGGCAGCTGGGTGTTGTTAATCTGAGCTGTATAGCTCCCCTCTTCAGCAAATGTTGGAAAGGCTATCGTGTACTCCGGCCCGGTGGCCCCATCGATGACTGTCCCGTTTTTATACCACTGATACTGGTTTGAAGTCCCTGCACTTGTCCGGTCAATTGATAAAGGCTCTCCTCTCTCCTGAAGCAGGTCAACTGCGGTAAACAAGTCCGCTTGCGGTGAGTAGCTAAACGTCGTTACTCCTGCAAACTGCTCCAGCGAACCAAAGTCCAGTCGGTTATTTGACACGTTGAGTGTCTGCAGTGCTGACAGGTTAGCATTGGCTGGCACCGTGGTGATTTGGTTATTGGCCAGATCCAGCTGCACCAAAGCATTTAGCTCGGTGCCGGTCAGCGTTGGGAAAGCTCCCGTCACGTTGTTGGAGGGAAGGTTCAGGGCCGTCACCCGGCTGTTCTCAACAACAACACCCGACCAACCTCTCACCTGAGCTGCTTTCCAGTTTGCTGAATTTGTCCAGCCGGCGCCTCCCATTTCATCATAGATTTTCACAAGGGCTGTTGAGTCCTCCGTCAACTCGTCAGATTTTAATGTCTTGACCTCAAGGGTATCTGAATAGGCAGTTTCACCATCTGCATTGAATGCCTTTATCCTCATGAAATAGCTCGTGGCATGGTAAAGACCAGTCACTGAGGCCACGGTGTCGGCAGTCTCAAAGGGATTGTAGCCTGGCAAATAGTTTGTAAAGAGTCCGTCGGTTGCTATTTCCAGCCTGTAGCCATCAACAGCCTCTGAAGCGGACCAGTTGGCCTGAAAACCAAAGCTTGTAATGTTGGTTGCAGCCAGCCAGGTGGGCGTCAAATCTATTGCTTCCAGAACAATGCTGCCCTGAAGAGGGCTAGTCACATTGTAGTTCGTAGTCGCCGTAGTTCCATTGAAGGAGTATATATCATAAAATATCTCTGTGCCTGCAACTTCGCTTAAGGTATCAGAAAAAGTGAGGGCCGTTGCCGATTGAACAACGAATTGTTCACTGTAAATCTCCCCATACACATAGTCTGCGGCGTCCAGCGGGGCCGTGTCAACTACTCCGACCAATCTTCTCAAAATAAGGTAGCTGGCTGCGTCAGCTGCAGCCGTAAACGAGCCCGTCACTACAGCGCCATTCTGAGTCAAGACTAGTCCACTTGCCTGCTCTATGGGAGTACTTGCAAAGCTTAAAACACTTGCAATTACTGGGTTGATGCTGTAAACTGTTTCAGCTCCTGTTCCATTGAAAGCATAAACCAAATAGGTGTAGTCCGTCTCTGGCAGCAAACCAGTATCGGTAAAACTGGTGGCTATGTCAACCTGTATCACTGTATTGTCCGCCGCCGGAGTCGATCCCTGCGTTAGCGGCACACCAGTTACAGGCGTATAGGAAGCAGCACTGGTCAGCTTTCTGATAACAACATAACCATCTGACCCGAAGCCATTAAAAGAGCCGCTAATAGCATTCGCCTTGTCCTTTGAGAGAGCAAGAGCGCCTGCATCAGTCGGGGTAGCGGGGTAAGTAAGGATACTTGAGGTGGCAGAAGTTGCACTATAAATGGTGCTGCTTCCCGTGCCGTTAAATGCATAAACATCGTACGTGTAGTCGGTTGACGGAACCAGGCCTGTATCTGTAAATGAAAATGTTGCCCCTACCTGCACCACGTAGTTGTCGGTGGAAGGCGTTGCTCCCTGAGTGAGGGCTGCACCATTTTGCGGCACATAGGCTGCCGAAGAAGTCAATCTTCGAATAACCACATAGCCTTCAGCTCCTGACGTTGGAAAATTACCAGTGACCTCATTTGCCGAATTTTTTCCCAATGTGAGACCAGTTGGTGCTGTTGGTGTAACCACAGTTGTCACTACCAGTGGGTCACTTATCACGCTAATGCCTGTAACCAGACCAAATGCCACGGAGATGCTTGCATCGTCCATCGAAAATGTCAACGGGGCACCTGTTCCGGTAGCGTCAGCTCGTGAATCAGCAATAAAATAGAAATATTTTCCTGCCACATAAAGGGGCTCATTAGTGAGGTCAAAAGAAGCATTGCTGGCTGTCACCAGAGTAGGGGAAATAATTGCATTATCACCTGTAGTGGCCAGACTATTGTCCGCAGAAATCACTAATTGGAAGTTCTGGAGGTTAGCCTGGGGGTCTTCTGAAAAGTTGTAAGTCAGACCGGTGAGCTCGGCGTACTGATTAGCTGAAATGAGCGCTTCCAGTAACACAATGCCTGATGACCCGCTGCCAACCGTAACCTCTGAGCCTGTGTTGTTTTGAGCAGTAGCACTAAAAATGGGGCCCGCCTTAAATGTTATCGTTGGGCCACTATAGGTGAATGGATCAACCGTTCCTGTTGAAAAATCAATACCCAACTCGGAAGAGGCAAAACTAATACCCGGTTGGGTGGGGTTCGCCTCAATTTTAGTATCTGCCACAAGGAAAAGGTAATGGTCAGCGGCAGTCAGCACCTCACTGAGAGACTGGAATTCAATATCTGTAATTGACAAAAATGGACTACTGCTTAATAATACATTGTCGCCCCCAGTGGAGAAAAACTGATCTACCGAGTAGTACAGTCTGTAATTCTGGAAACTCTTGCTCAGGTCCACACTTGACGTAAAAGCGACCCTCGTCAATGTGGTTCCAGCAGTGATATTAACAGCTAATCCCGCCACAACAACATCAGGCGTGCCATTGTTAACAGCAGCCACGGGCGTTTCTCCATTATTGGAAGTTACTACAAAAGGACCAGGGCCCACCTGAATTTCATATGTACCAGCGTCGACCTGAGCATTCGAAATACGGGGATTGCCCGCCAAATCCAAAGGCAACACTTCAACAGTATTCGCATCGTTGTCGACGTCAAGGTCGTCAAGCGGAAGGAACGAGATATCGCCGAAATCCTGCGCTGAAGACCCACTTTGGATGGAGAGGTCTCCAGTGCCTGACGAGGTGAAAAGGGGATCTGCTACCGATATATTGGCAGCGGTAATTGTTCCTGCAAAGCCCGAATAATCTCCTATGTTCCAGGAATCCACAACCGAGTTGGAAATGTCAAGATTGGAGCCGTCGTCGATAATATTGATCTGACTACCTGCATTAGCCCAAAGAATACTGTTGCTAATGACAGCGCTGGAAACAAAGCCGCCGGAAGAAACAACTGCTACTCCATCGCTACTGGATGAAGTGGTAAATGTTGTTTGAGTTAAGATCACACTGTGATCAGATGAAGCCGATTTAAAATAAATCCCAGCACCCGGATTCCCAGAGTTATTGTAGAATCTCCCATTTGTGAGGGAAATGTCTGAATCAAGGGATCCAATGGCTCCCCCATTCAGGCCAAACGCACTATTCGTATCGAAATCGACACTGACAGCCAGTAGAGAAGATCCGTTCGAAAGATAAATACCGCCGGCTTCCCACGCTGTGTTGTTGTTAAAATAGCTATTCGAAATCTTAATGATAGCATTGTCGGCATAAATGGCCCCTCCAGTACCAAAGTTGATCACCGAGTTGGAAAGAAATGAAGACTTCTCAATAGTAACGGTGCTATTACCTACATATAAGCCGGCACCGAAATCGTTCTGATTAAGTTGAATGGTGAGGTTGGCCAAAATGGGATCAGCACCTCCTTCGATCTTAATGCCTCCGCCATAGTTATCGGTTCCAAACTCCCCGCTACCGCCACTAATAGTAAAACCGTCAAGCCTTGCATTGTTGCCAGAGCCTCCAATATAAACGACAAGGTAACTGTTGAGAAAATTAGGAGAATCGCCATCAAGACTAGTCACATTAGTCACCGGATCTCGTTGCGAAAGATTTGTTTCTGTCCCGTTAAAGCCCCCATAAACGGATGTTCCCGTTGGGATCACGAAAGGAATAGACGGATCGTCTCCGCTTGGATAGTAATTGCCTGCCGCTACCCAAATCTCCGTACCATCCACCGCTGCGGCAAGTGCACTTTGCAAATCGGTGAAGGCGTCCGTCCAGGTACTCCCATCGTTGTTGCCAACCGCATTCACATCTACATAGGCAAACAACAAAGGATCAGGATTGCCCTGGTGTTCAAAAGCACCCAAATCTACTGTAAAGTTGTAGTATCTGGGGTTCTTTCCTAAATCGTACGGCGCATACTCCAGATAGTCCGCATCCTGATCCTCATCGAATATGTCTATATACCAAGGTTGTTCAAGAACAAAATTGTCGCCGGCATCGATAGCTGGTGATGGCAGCAAAAGGTGATAGTCCTGGTTGGCCGAATTGATAAACAGGGGATCGGTGAGGTAAATATTACTCTCAGTCTCAGCGGCGTAAGCCGTATTGTCCCAATCCTCCACTATGGAGTTCTGGATCGTAAACGCTCCGCCGTCGTTAAAGTTTTTCAAACTACCTGCCTGTGCCACCGAGGTATTCCCCCAAAAAATCGAATTATCAATCTGTATGGTTGCGCCCGAAAAGAAGTTCAGGGCGCCTGGTCCGTCATTCGAAGCATTGTCAGCAATGGTAGAATTGACCACGATAGAGGTAGACAGGTCGTCGACGACAATCGCCCCACCGTAATCATATGCAAAGTTGCCAGCAAAAAGGTTTTGAAAAGCCTCAAAGTAGCTCTCCTGGAGGTAAATACCTCCGCCGGTTGTAGCTGTAGCTCCATTGTTAAGAAATTTATTGTAATAGCTCACTGAGTTGTCAATCAGGTTTGAGCCATTCATATAAAGCCCGCCGCCAGAAACTGCGTCGTTATATTGAAAGACGCTTCTGTAGATGAATGGCTCCGAAGCGTCCAAATAAGCTCCTCCACCAGTCGTTGCCTGGTTGTTCTGGAAATGGCTGTTAAGGATTGTTATGCTCGTGCCCGTGATATAAGCGCCACCGCCACTTGTTCCGGCATAATTATACTCAACAAACACATTATTAATACTAAATTCAGCCGTTGATGAGTAGATTCCGCCACCATCGCCGGCCGCATTACCCCCGCTAATTGTCAGACCATCTAGGTAAACCCCAGTCACGTTGCTGATGATAACGACGTTATTTGAGTTGTCAGAAATAAAAGAAAAGTTGAAGTCATCGTCGCCGTTGAGGTCACCACTTAAAACCGTCTGCGACGGATCTGCGTACCTCTCACCAAGGCTTCCTTCAATGCCATCAAAACCACCAAAAATACTCAGATCGTTTTGAGTGATCACGAACGAAAGAGATGTGTTGCCCGCATTGATCCCATCAGGCCTGTATACACCGTTGGCCACCCATATCTGGTCACCATCTGCAGCAGCGGCCAGGGCGTCCTGCAAATCCGTATAAGCATTCGTCCACGAAGTTCCGTTATTCAATCCGGATGCATCGGCCTTCACGTAAATGGTTTTGGCCGGATCAGGCACACCGGAAGCTATCCATTCTGTGCCAGTCATGTTCATCAACTCTCCATTCAACCCATTGCCGGTCAAGTCTGGCAACACCAGACCTGATACCTCATCAAAACGATAGTATGCAAGCAGCCCTGCTTCGTTACCCACGAGTGTTAAAGATCTGTTGTCATTGATTTCGCTCAACGTACGCTCCCCGTCCCAAATGCGTACATCGTCGATGCTTCCTTCGATATTGAAGCTTCCGCCAAACCTTCGATCTCCTATGTTCAAACGACCGAATGAGTAGGCCGGTGTCCCGAGAGTGTTGGTCCCTGTGTCTGTATCGTCAACCCCATCTACATAAATGGTTCCGTCGCCTGCACCACGATACACAACCGCTACATGGTGCCAGACACCATCGTTGTACGTGCCATTAGTTTGCATGGAACCACCGTTAACTACAAGAGTTATTTGATCCCCCAATGATTGCTGAACCGAATATTCCGTATCTGAATTTCCTTTTTCGATGAATACCTTATTACCTGTGGCAGTCGTACTAAACCAAAATTCTATAGTGAAAGCACCTGCTGGTTCCAATATCGGGTTATCGAACATCTCCACATAATCGTCCACAGTAAATGGCAAGGCATTTCCCTGGCGGACCATAAAACCGTTCGACACGTAGTAGGAACTTTCACTTCCACCAAAATCAGTCTTGGCCCGGTAGAAGTATTGTGTTCCCGGGGTGAGGGTCACGCTAATATCGACTCCTCCCGATATTCCCACACTAATATTCTGACCTGACGGCAGGAATGAGCCAAATGCTGGGTCGGTAGAAACATCCACAAGAAGATCAACTGCCCCGGACGGTGCAATCAGATTGGGTGTAAAGCCAAACGTGGAAACATTAGTCGCGTTAAATATGGCCGGTGGGGGAAGCGTATTTTCCCATAGCGACGCCCTGAAAGTAGAGCCAAAGTCATCTGACCCAGTCTGAAAAAAATCAAGGTCGCCGTCTCCATCAAAATCTACCCAGTTGATGGTGCCATACATGATTTGATCCAAGGTAATATTCGCTTCGGTGAAAACGCCGCCACTATTGTCGTAAATCGTGGTAGTGGGATCATTCGTACTGCCAGAGCCGTTCACCGATATATCAAGGTCACCATCGCCGTCGTAGTCTACCCACTTAATCTCTCCCTCGGAATTCTCAGGCAGTCCGGCATTTATATCTGTAAAAACTCCGCCACTATTTTGATAAATGCGGATCAGGTTAGGTGCACCAAATCCATTTTCAACACCGGAAACAAGCAAGTCTAAATCACCGTCATTATCATAATCACCCCAATCACTTTTACCGTAACTCTTCTCTATTATTCCTGCATCTGCATTTGTAAAGACTCCTCCATTGTTTTGATAGAGGGTACTTTCACGACTTGATGCATCATTAGCACCCATACTGAACAGGTCAAGATCACCGTCATTATCGTAGTCCGCCCATGAAATATCTCCAAGGAACAGTCCCGTTAGCCCAGCGCCTATATCGTTAAAAGTATCTCCTCCGTCATTTCTGTAGATGGCAGCAAATGTAACATCTGAAGGACTGTTGGTAACTCTTCCCTGATAAGCAAGATCCAGGTCGCCATCATTGTCGAAATCTCCCCACTCACCGCTAGCATAGTCCACTCCTTGAAGACCTGCGCTGATATCAGTAAAGGTATCGCTTCCGTCATTTCTATATATAATGGCATAGCGAACGGGAGACGAATCGGAACCAGCAAAAAACAAATCCAGGTCCCCATCATTATCGTAATCACCCCAGGCTACGGCGCTGTAAAATCCCCCTTGCAACGGGGCACTTATGTCTGTAAAAACACCAGCGTCGTTTCGATAGATCACCGTTGTAGGGTCGTAATTATTATCAAACCCCGTAACAACCAGATCGGGATCACCATCGCCGTCATAGTCTCCCCATGCGGAACCGGCGTTTTCTCCAACGCCAGTAATTGCGGTTGATACCGGGATAAAAGCTCCTTCAAATAGACCGGCCGCTACCGTAAAAGAAAAAGTATACGGAGTGGCTACTTCAGCCCCAATACCCAGCACAGCATCAGTAACCGTCACCGTTACTACTTCACCAGGCGCAAAATCATTGGTGGGATCGAAAGTAACATCGGTGCCGGTAGTGTTAAAAATGCCGGAAATAGTGCCGGAAATGGCACCCCTGATCAGGATGTTGCCATCAACGGTGACTGAATTAATGTTTGTATCAAATGAAATGACCAGATTGGTAGCCGGGCTTACATTGCCCGCATTTAGGCTCGGAGTAACAGTGGCCACTGTCATTTGCGAAAAGGCTTCTGAAAACGACAAGAAAATAGCGCATACTACTAACAGTATCCTGAAAGGAGGAAAATGGAACTTCGGTGAAGGCATAGTAAACCCTGGAAGAAATAAAAAACCTGAACGAATGAAGTTGGCCAGGTACTCAATTTGAGCCCTTTTAAAAAAATTATTCAATAGCTGAAGGAAACAGTGAAACGTGAACTAAGCGATGAAAAAGTTCGATTAGCACATTCTCTCCTAAACATAAGCTCAAAAGCTAAATTTTACTACTCCGCCAACCAGATTATATAAAAAAAATTCACGATATCTCCTCCAATGATCGGATATGCCCAGGTCTTTAGTCATCTTTTGTCTGTCTCCAGTTTAAAAACTCAACCGATCGCCAACCGAATTAGAGAAATCCTATTTTCTTCTGGGATTATTATATTTCTATGTTGTAACTTGTTCGGTTAAAGCAATCAACCTAAATCTGACGGTTCATGAAGACCCCCATTTTGTTTTTTAAAGGCTTTCTGATTTTTTTTCTGACAATTGCATTTCTGCCGACATCAGCCCAGTATAAGTTTGACAGTAAGCCTTTCAAAAAAACTTTTGAAAAGGCAAAGAAAGCTTATGACGGTTACGACTACGCCACTATCCTTGATCTCGAAGCCGATCTTCTAAAGTTCTCCGAGCCTAAAAAAGATACCCTTACTGCCCTCATTTACTCGTTTTTGGGCGAGTCGTACGATGTGGAGGGCGACCCTATGAAGGCCTATGATTACTACAAAAAGGAATATGCCCTACGACAATCCATTCAGGATAAATCAGAATACAATTATGGGGGTTTGTTGTTCAACCTGGCTTTCTATGCCATGGGGCTTGGCGACTATCAGGAGTCAGAAAAGCTGTTTTTAGAACTGGTCGACGAAGACAAAAAGGCCTATGGAGATAAGAGTGAAGAGTACGCCAGGACAGTGAAAAACCTTGCTGACCTTTACAAGAGCATGGGACGCTACAAAGACAGCGAAACAACACTGAGAAAACTGATGCGAGAGATTGATAGTGATAATCCTAATTATCCTTCGGTGGTCACCAACCTAGCCATTTTATACACCGCTACAGGAGAATACTCGAAATCAGAAAGGACTTTCGAAAGGGCACTAGAGTTGCTGGAAAATAGCGTAGGGAGTGCTTCGGTTGATTATGTGGTTGCATTAAGCAGTTTGAGTTATCTCTATCAGTCAGCAGGCCGCTATTCCGAAGCCGAGGAAACGCTTACAGAGGCTAACTCAATTCTAAACAGACTTCAGGGAGAAAACGAGCAGGTAAAAAGTCTTATTTATAATTATACAGGCACCGTAAAATTCAGAATGGGCCTATACGAGGAAGCCGTCAACTACTTTACACAGGCACTCAAAATAGATTCGACTTTGTACGGAGTAGAGTCTCCTTTGTATGCCTACTCTCTCGACGCACTTGGGTCGGTCTACAATTATATGGGAAATCACACTCAGTCCATCGAAGCATACGAAATGGCAATGCAAATTATTGGTGATGTGATGGGCGCCGATAGCTTCGACTACTCCTACACTCAGGCCAACCTGGCACTTGCATATATCAACGATGGCCAGCTGGAAAAGGCTCTCAGCACGATGACCGAAGTCTTGGCCACCGATAAGGCCGTATTGGGAGGAGATCATCCTGACTACGCCAATAGTGTACACAACATGGGTAATCTTCAGTTCAAGCGAGAAAACTATGGCGAAGCCGATAAGTATTATAGCGAATCTTTAAGAATAAGGAAAAGAGCGCTGGGTGCCACTCATCCAAAATATGCTGAAACGACAAATAAGCTAGCTATCCTTAAATGGGCACAAAAGGACTCAAAAGGTGCTGAAGCATTCTACAAGGAAACATTTGATAACTTTTTCACTCAGATCAACGCTTACTTCCCAATTCTTAGCGAAGACGAAAAAGCAACGTTCTACTATACCAAGTTACGAACTGCCTTCGAAGAGTTTAATTCCTTTGCCATTGACAGGTTCCAGGACAACCCTGCGCTTATTGGCGATATGTACAATATTCAGCTCGCTACTAAAGGCTTGATTCTGTATGCCACCAACAAAGTGCGTGAAAGCATCCTCAACAGTGGTGATACCGTTATCATCAACAAGTACCAGGATTGGATAAGTCAAAAGGAGAAGATCGCCAAGTTATACTCTTCAAACGATGAGGAACTGGACATCAGAAATCGAAAAATTGACTCACTATCTAACATTGCCAATAGCCTTGAAAGGGAGTTAAGTACCGCTTCGGCTGCTTTCTCCAATACGTTTGTGAAGAAAGACTACACCTGGCAAAATGTACGGGACAAGCTTAAGCCTGGAGAAGCTGCTGTAGAAATTATCCGCTTTAGAGAATTCAAGCCCGATTCAAGCGGCATTTTTACAGATAATGTTTTTTACGCAGCATTGATTGTTCGCAGCGACACAAAGGACAACCCTGACCTGGTGATTATAAGAAATGGTAACCAAATGGAAGACCGCTACCTGGCCAACTATAGGAACGCCATCCGGTACAAAATTGAAGAAGACTTCTCTTACGGACTATTCTGGAAGCCTATCGCCAATAAATTAGAAGGCGTCAAAAAGGTGTATTTGTCACCAGATGGGGCCTTTAACCAAATCAGCATCTATACCCTGCGAAACCCAGATACCGGCAATTACACGCTCGACGAAATAGAGATTCAGGTAGTAACCAATACCAAAGACCTCGTAGAGGAAAGAAAACAGTCGGCCTTACAAACTAAGGACGGCAAAGCAGTGCTCATAGGCTATCCCAACTATAACAAAGGCGCCTTTGAAGACATAAAAGCTGAAGAAGCCATTGCTTCCAGCGTAGTGGCAGCTGCCGCTGAAGGCGGTGGAGATAGCCGGGGGGTGCGGGGAACCAGAGGCACTCGTGGAACACGGGGGTCGAGAGGTTCAGATGGTGAAGAAAGCGCTAGCCGTGGTTTGACAAGGGGAGCTTCCAGGGGCCTTCCACGAGGAATCAGAGGAAACCTCAACCGCTACATCAACAGTGACGACCTGCTTGCGCTTCTCCCGGGAACAAAAGTAGAGGTGGAAAAAATTAACGCCCTTTACACCTCGAGCAAAACTTCATCGGAAGTTGTGCTGGGCGACAATGCTATCGAGACATCGCTTAAGAGTGTCAAATATCCCCGCACTTTACATGTGGCCACGCACGGGTTTTTCCTTGAGGATCCTAAGCCTGAAGAGGCTATCGACACTAAGTATATTGAGAACCCGCTTCTTAAGTCGGGTCTGGTGTTTGCAGGAGCCAATAGCTTTCTGGCAACCGGCGAAATGACAGACGACGACGGTATTCTAACTGCCTACGAAGCAATGAACCTCAACCTTGATGGTACTGAGTTAGTAGTACTATCTGCCTGCGAAACGGGTCTTGGCGAAGTACAAAACGGCGAGGGTGTTTACGGACTACAGAGGGCATTCAGAGTGGCCGGAGCCAAAAGCATGATCATGTCGATGTGGACAGTAGATGACGATGCCACACAAGAACTCATGACTCACTTTTATGAAAATTGGCTTAAGACAGGCGATAAGCATGCTTCATTTATCAATGCGCAAAAGTCGCTGAAGAAAAAATACCCTGAGCCTTACTACTGGGGTGCGTTCATAATGGTGGGTGAGTAAAAACCCCTTCCAATAGAAAAGTGAGAACCCTTCTGTCTGCGGCAGAGGGGTTTTTTATTTGAACATCGGAGGATGCTGAACGTGAAAGTCAGTCAGCGCCTGAATCTGGGCCCCAAAGGCCACCAGCTCTTCCTCTTCAAATAAATGACCGACCAGGGTAAGGCTTGTTGGTCTCGATTTGTCGTCGAAGCCTGTGGGAAATGCCAGCGCCGGATGACCTGTCAGGTTCGTTATCAGTAGCTGGCGGCTGAACGTCGGTGCAATGAGTATGTCTATTTCAGCCATCGTTTCATCCATTTTGTCCATCAACACCTGTCGATGCCTATTGGCCTGAAGGTATTCCACTGCCGGTATAAACCTTGATTGTCGTAGCGAATTAGCCCTTGATCCGCCCGTCTGCTCAACCATTTTATCGACGCCGTGGCTCCGCACCAGCTCGTCGAAAAAAGCACCGGCCTCGGCCCTAAGGATCACATCAAAAGAGCTGTAGGGGATTGAATCCTCCGCAGGCAACTCAATCTCCTGCATTTCATAGCCTGCCTCCATTAGCCCATTGAGCAGGGCAATGGCATTTTTCCCCAACTCTGTGCTGTCGCTCTCCATCATGCCCTTCAAATAACCCACTCGCAGCGATTTGGCCGAGAGCACCGCCGGATGCTGGAGCTGGACATCATCGACAGTAAGATCAAGGTTGTCAGGTCCCATAATGGCCTCTAACACAATGGCACAGTCCATGGCCGTTTTGGTAATTGGCCCAGGCTTGTCCATACTCCAGCTCAGGCTCATGCAGCCGTATCGGCTCACCCTTCCAAAAGTGGGGCGCAACCCGGTCACACCACAACGGGACGATGGGCTTACAATAGAGCCAAGTGTTTCCGTACCGATACCAAATGGCACCAGCCCTGCAGCCACTGCCGACCCCACTCCGGCCGAGGAGCCGCTGGCTCCCTGCGTGGTATCCCAGGGGTTTTTCGTTTGTCCACCAAACCAAACGTCGCCACGGGCAAGAGCACCTGAGGTGAGCTTCGCAACCAGCACGGCCCCGGCCTCCTCAAGCTTTGTTACCACTGTAGCATTGTAATCCAGCACCTGATGCTCGTACGGCTTTGAGCCCCAGGTGGTGGGGTAACCTTGCACCGCAAACAAATCCTTAATGCCGTAGGGTATGCCATGCAAAGGGCCCCTGTATTTACCTTCGGCAAGCTCTTCGTCCATTTTTCGAGCCTGGGCCAAAGCAAGCTCCTCGGTTACGGTTATCACCGCCAGCAGTGTTGGGTCGTATTGCTTAATCCGGCTGAGAAATAGCTGAGTCAGCTCGACTGAAGAAACTTTCTTTGCTTTGATTAGGGCAGCCAGTTGTTCAACATTTAAAAAAGCCAGCTCCTCTTCAGAAACTGCGTCCGGATTGGCTTCCACAGACCAATCGATTTTTTTGTGCTGTTCTTTGGAGCCCGTCCGATAATTGGTGGTGAAAAGCAGAGGCGGCACAGTTGTCTCGGGCAACCGAAGGCTTCTCATCGCTTCATAACCCGTCAGGTTCCTTTCCAGATAGGCGAACATGGTGTCCACATCGCCTTTGCCGAATTGCAGACCGATAAGCTTTTGTGCGGAGCCTATGTCCTTCCTGGAAAACGGATGTCTGGAGGCTACAAAAAAACCGCTTCCAAAACTCAAAACCACCAGCAGCAGCAAAACTACTCTTCTCTTCATGGAATATTTTTCGAGAAGCTATAGAAGTATCTCAACGGCACCAACAAATTTTTTAGGAATGGAATCCCACACACCATTTTCTTCGGGTTCTATTTATATAGTTATATTTGCTACGCTGTCAACTCAGTAGCTGTTAATGATTTCAAAGAAAACCAAGTATGCACTCAATGCGCTGGTTCACCTGGCCAAAAAATTCGAGCAGGGGCCGGTGCTAATTAGTTATATATCCGAGCAGGAAAACATCCCCCAAAAGTTTCTTGAGGCCATTCTTCTTGACCTGAAAAATGCAGGGATATTGGCTAGCAAAAAAGGCAAGGGCGGCGGATACTACCTCATTAAGCCCCCCGAAGAAGTGAACGTAGCTGATGTTATGCGTTTGCTTGATGGTCCCATTGCGTTACTTCCCTGCGTTACTTACAAATATTATGAACGCTGCGAGGAGTGTAAAGACGAGGAAACTTGTGGTATCCGGGATGTATTTATGGCTGTTAGAAATGAGACTGTTCACATTCTGAAGCAAAACACCCTTGCTTCCATCATCGAAAAGGAATCAGTTCAGAAGTGATTATTTCTTTGTTCAAAAGTCTACTAATTTGGTATAGTTTATAGATTTTATAATATTTGCCCGCTTATTCAGAAAATATGGGGCTAGATGCATGGTTGGTATTAGGTGTGATAGTAGTGGCAGTACTGCTATTCGTCACGGAATTCTTCTCAATCGACGTTGTTGCGCTCCTTATATTGTGTTCTCTTGTTCTTCTCGGCATTATCAGCCCTGAGGAGGGAGTAGCAGGCTTTGCTAACCCTGCCACCATTACGGTGGCTTTCATGTTTGTTCTCAGTGCGGCGCTGCTCAAAACGGGTGCGCTTCAGCTAATGACGCCGAAGCTTGCCGGCCTGTTTAAATCGAATTACCTTCTTGGAATGATTAGCCTCGTGCTCTTTGTCGGGTTCACATCGGCGTTTGTCAACAATACACCAGTTGTAGCAGTATTTATCCCGGTTGCCGTGCAGATCGCCCATACCAGCAATATAAGTCCCTCCAAGCTGCTCATTCCTATCTCCTTCGCTTCCATCTTTGGGGGTGTTTGCTCTCTGATAGGTACGTCTACCAATATCGTCGTGTCGGGTGTGGCAATGAAAAACGGACTGCCCGAGTTTGGTATGTTCGAAATGTCTCCCCTTGGCCTGATCTTTCTCGTGATTGGCACATTGTATATCGCATTCATCGGAATAAAACTTCTACCCGACCGATCGGTTGCCGAAGGGTTCAAAAGCAGTGTTTCTTTCCGGGACTTCCTTACTGAAATTGAGCTAAAGGAAGATGGCGCCTTCACAGGCCAGCGCATTATGGACAGCCCGATTGTGAAGGAACTGGAAATGGATATTCTGGAAGTTCGACGCAATGGACAAAAATATGGGCTGCCTCCCGGCGATATGGTGCTACTTTCCGGCGACGTACTGAAAGTTCGGTGCAATGTTGAGAAGATTAAAGGGCTCAAAGATCTGGTAAAGATTCAATCGCAATCTGCCGTAAGTATTGGTGAAGAAGCCCTCAACAACCAGGGTATGACGCTGGTGGAGTTGGTCATTACTTCCCAATCTAGTTTTGAAGGAAAAACTCTAAGGGAGATCGACTTTCGCAGGAGCTACCGGGCGGTGCCCCTGGCCATTCGCCATCGTGAAGAGGTGCTTCACGAACACTTGCATGAGGTGCCTTTAAAGGCTGGAGACGTTATCCTTGCAGAAATAAAAACCCACCACCTGACTGAGCTTAAAAAGCAGGAGACTCACCATGAAAGCCCCTTCCTTATCCTTTCAGAAGAGGGTGTGATGGACTTTAAAAAGAAACGGTTCCTTTTTGTGTTGACAATTATTGGAACCATTGTGTTTCTGGCAGCTTTTAATCTCGTTAATATAATGATTGGAGCTATTGCCGGCACTGCGATACTTGTCGTGTCTAAATCAATCACGATGAAGGAGGTGTACCAGGCCATTGAATGGAAAGTGGTTTTTCTGCTGGCTGGTGCCCTCAGCCTTGGTGTGGCGATGCAAAAAAGTGGGCTCGCTGCTATCATTGCCAGCTCGCTGATTGATTCGTTGGGCGAATTTGGGCCAATTGCCATCGTGTCGGGTCTTTATCTGGTCACCGCACTATTGACGGAAATGATGTCCAACAATGCCACCGCTGCCTTACTAGCTCCTATTGCCATAGTAACTGCGCAATCGCTTGACCTGAGCCCCACACCTTTCCTAATGGCTGTCACCTTTGCTGCTTCTGCCAGCTTCATGACTCCGGTGGGCTACCAAACCAATACTATGGTATACAGTGCGGGCGGCTACAAATTTACCGACTACTTTAAGGTAGGCTGGCCACTTTCCCTGGTGTTCTGGATAGTAGCAAGCATCCTGATCCCCATTATTTTTCCCTTCTGAAAAACTACTTTTTCAGGTTTTTCTCAAATAGCTCAAAAATTCTCCGGTACTCGTCGGCCCAGCTGGAAGCCTCCACAAAGCCGTGGTTTTCCACCGGATACAAAGCCATTTCCCAATCCTTTTTGCCTAACTCAATCAACCTTTGCGACAGCCGAACAACATCCTGAAAGTGTACATTGGTGTCGACCATGCCATGTGCAATAAGCAATGGCTTTTTCAGGTTTTCTGCATAATAAATCGGTGACGACTTGCGGTAGGCAATGCTATCCAGCACAGGTGTGTTCAGGATATTAGACGTATAGCCGTGGTTATAGTGAGCCCAGTCGGTAACAGACCGCAGGCCGGCACCAGCCGCAAAAACATCGGGCTCGGTAAATAATGCCATCAGCGTAATAAAGCCTCCATAGGAACCGCCATAAACGCCGATCTTGTCTTTGCCCACGCTGTGCTTCTCTACCAGAAACTTAGCCCCATCCACATTGTCGGACAGGTCCCAACCTCCCATAAACCGATAGATGGCAGTGCGCCAGTCACGGCCGTAGCCTGCACTGGCTCTGTAGTCGATGTCGAGCACTGTATAGCCATTGTCTACCAGGAAGTTGTGGAACATGTACTCACGGTAATAGCTGCTCCACCATTTGTGCGCATTTTGCAGGTAGCCAGCTCCGTGCACAAAAACAACCGCCGCACCATTGGGAGTGGGATTAGCCGGTTTATAAAGCCTCGCCGGCACTTCAGTACCATCCCTGGCTGTGAAAGTGGTAAACTCGGGAGTTCTCCAGTTATATGCCTCGAATTCCGGCGTAGTTGACGAGGTAATCTTCTTCATTGTTGCCCCCGGTTTGTTCGGCATCAGGAACAGCTCCCAGGGTTTGTTGGCTGTTGAATATAACATGGCCAGGTTCTTTTCATCCGGCGACAATGTGACGTCGTTGCTTCCTACCTGCGATGTAATTTTCAAAGCTTTGCCTCCTTCCAACGGCAATTTGTAAAAGTGCCTTTGCCCGAAGTCTCCCTCATTGCTGCTGAAATACCACGACTTCTTGTCTTTGGACAAGCTTACATCGTACACCTCATGTTTTCCGGCCGTTAAAGCCTTTTTGCTTTTGCTCTCTACATCCAGTAAGTACAAATGTGAGAAGCCTGTTTCTTCCGACTGAAACCAAATCCTTTTGTTGTCGGGCAGCCACCCAATGTCACCAGGAGAATACATTGACCAACCAACGCCGGGGCCGCCTACCCAGGCCTCATCCCTTTGCCTATCCAGTAATGTATTCGATCCGTCTTCAGGGTTCAACAGAGTGATCCACCGGTCTTTGTTGTCCACCGAACGATACACCATAATGGCCTTCGACCCGTCATCAGACCAGAAAGGGCCAAAGCTGAACACTTCTCTCTCGAAAGCCTTCATCGTATCAAGCTTTGGATAGTCGGCGTAAAAATCGGGCTTGTCTTTGATCCCAGGCAAATCATTGGTTTTCACCTGCATCACCTTTCCTGTGGCAGGTGTAAACATCCAAACTTCCCTTTTGGACAAATCGGAGCCCACTTTCGTTCTCGTATTGATTGCTTCCGTGTAGCCTGACTCAGCTACAAACTCAGGCACCATGGTATTGTGGGTATTGTCGGCCGATTTAAAGAGAACATAAGAAATGATTTTGCCATCGGGACTCATTTGAATACCCGACACACTTTTGCCCTCAAGGTAAATTTCCATTGGTCTGCCTGGTTGATCTGCCTTTCGGATTTCCTTTTCCAGCTCATCTTCCTCGTGGCGCTGCTTCACAATCTTCGAAAGCCCCAGTTGATCATTTTTCAGCCATTCATCTTGTTCCGATAGCTTCTTGGGCTTCTTTGCGGAGCCCTCTTTAAAGTTGGTAAGTTGGGTGATAACCCCGGATGAGATGTCCCAGGAAAGCAGGTTGTTATCGGAGGTAAATTGGATGGTCCTTTCATCCGGACCAAAATAAGCATCCGATTCTCTCTCTATCGTGTTCGTTACCTGGGTAGCTGCTCCACTCTTCAGATCCAGCACAAATACGTCCCCGCCTTTTTCGTACAGCTTTTTGGTCATTGCCTCGTTGTAGGTGCCTCGTCTGGGTGGAAGAGCCCGTCTCTCGTTCGGAGTTACCTTCACGGGGCCATTGGAGCCAACGACGTACTTATATAGTGAATCGCTCGGGTTCTTGTCAGGATTCCAGTCGAAGTAGATCGTCTTACCATCTTCTGACCACCATGGACTGGACGGCCAGTAGCCTGTGAAATCTTGGCCCTGCATGATCTGCGGAATGGAAAGGGATGACTGGGCAGTGGCTGCGGAAAATGAAAGAGCAAGCAAAAGTACAACAATGTAGATTGGTCTCATGGGGTCAATATTATTTTGAACAATTTTCACCTTATTCAAAACTTTTAAAAGCAGCCTTACACAAAAGGCGCAGCCAGGGTAAAATAAAACAAAGTCGGCTGGTATGCAGTCGACTTTGTGATCTTCAGAATAAATTTAATGTAAATGCTGAATTGGTTGGTTAGGGTTAGCCAGCGATCCTCGTGTATTAGATGCCGCCTACGAACGTTCCACTTCGTCCGTCAGAGTCGGTCCATGAGCCAGCGATATCCCCACCTTCGATGGTGCCCGTGACAGTCACCACATCTCCATCACCCTGGTTGATACCCAGATAAATGTCGCCGTCCTCGTTGGCAAAGCCATTAATCGCCGACGAATCATCGCTGCCATTATAAACGCCCATCGCCTTGCCGCTCGCAATATTTAAAGTCCAGGTGCCAATTACGACACCGCCGCCTAATGCCGTTCCTTCGTAATCATTGTCAAAAGCTCCGGTAGCAATAGCACCAACGGCTGTACCCGACTCTTGTGTGGTGTCAAACCAAACCACAGTTACATCACCATCTGCAATACTCCCCTGTGCTGTTAGCACCGTGCCTGTGGCAAAGGCAGAGCCGATTGATAATTTTCCGTCGCCATCAACGTATCCCGATATCAGGCCGTTGCCGTCTCCTCCACTGTATGCGCCTGTTGCCTTTCCCTTGCTGATTGTCAGTGACCAGGAAGCGGAATACATATCGTCAGAAAAAGCAATCCCGTTGTAGCTGCCGTCAAAGCTAGTCACCTCTATAGCTCCGGAAAGCTCTCCAAACTCCACATCAGAGTTTGCCCAGGTTCCCGATACTTCCCCATCTTCTTTAATGGTGATGACCGTCTCTGTGGTAGATCCGTCGTCGTAGGTGATGTTTACTTCAAGCTTGCCTCCTTCATAAACAGTGCCTGTGTAAGCTGTACTTCCGGTGATATAATCAAAAGATCCACTGGCCTGTCCCTTGTGAACCAGCATAGTCCAGGTGCCAATTTGAACTCCCTGCATAGAAAAAAGCCCGTGATAGCTCCCGTCAAACGCCAGTGAAGGTGACGGCTCTTCGTCTTTATCGCCACAACCGCCGATTGAAAGAATAACGGCAAGGGAGAGCGCCAATTGGGCACTAGTAATAAATTTTTTCATGTTTACTCAGGTTAGAAATTAATACAACAATTGACTAAAGAAAAGTAATGTGGCAATCTGGAAAGCAAAGTACAGCTGCTGACCCGGTCGCAAGCAATCTCTAAAATAGCGTTAAATTTATTATAAAATAAAAAGCCCGTTGCTAAGCAACGAGCCTTTCTCTCTGTGTTTTTCCAAGTGCTACATTGGAACACTCATTCCTTTGTATTTAAACGATTCCCCATGGCGTTCCACATCTCCCGAAAAGGCAAGGCTTCTTCCCCAAGGCCCATAAAATCGAGCCACAGCGTTTTCCTTGCCCCGAATAGTTATAAATATGGTGCCGTTACCATAGCCAACGGAGCTCGTTTGAATGGTGACGAATAAGTTGTTGCCATTTTTACTCTCGTTGACCTTATAGTCTAGTATTCGACCAACAAAAGTGACGCCACCAATGCCGTTGTAGCCTATGCCGTAGGGAGAAGCCGTTTGCATAATAACTCTGTCTCCCTCTATGGAAACAAAATTATTGGCCGTGGCCATATATTGTCGGCTCTGTCTGTCAAGTAGGAAATCAGCATCTATGAGGAACGACCGATCATTCACTACTTCTTTGAGCTCAGTCATTTCCTGATCCCGCTCTAACTGTTTAAGTTCTTTTCTATCTGATTTGGAAACTTTCTGATTGTCATCAGCCGTTTGGCTATAAGCCGGTACTACTAAGATCAACAATCCAAGCACCGCTAAATTCTTCAACTTCTTCATAGCTTCTAATTGTTTAGTACAACCTTATAACAATCAAAAGCAATGCCACTAGTACCTTTTTAGCAATTTTTAACATTTGTGGGAGAAATCACATGCACCTCCAGTTCTTTGCAGTTCGCCACAAAGGCGAACCACAAAGATTGATGGTGATCAAAAAACGAGGATCAGTCTCAGCGGAGGTAATAGCTAACAACAGAAGCATTACGCCCAGCTGACGGTTTAGACTCAAACGAGGTTAAAAAGCAAACCATCCCTACAACCAGTCCCAATAAAATCAAAAAATATCTTCGTTTTCTCATAACACCATCAATGACACAATTGGAAATAAAAGGTTGGTGCTGTCTTAAAAAAAATTTTAGGCGGAGCTAAGCTGCATACTTTCTCGAATGGAAACTCCATTTTTTCTACCTTTACCATTATGAGCAAACCCGAGAAAAAACTTTTTCTGCTTGACGCAATGGCCCTCATCTACAGGGCCCATTTTGCCTTTAGCAAAAACCCAAGAATAAACTCAAAAGGCATGAGCACAGGAGCAATTCTTGGCTTCACTAATTCGCTGCTCGAAATCTTAACTAAGGAAAAGCCTACTCATATTGCCGTCTGCTTCGATACTGCTGCCCCAACTTTCAGGCATGTGCAGTACGAGCCATACAAAGCTCACCGGGAAGCTCAGCCAGAAGACATATCTATAGCCATTCCATGGGTAAAGCGAATGGCGGAAGCCTACCAAATCCCCGTGCTTGAGCTGGATGGTTATGAAGCCGATGACATTGTAGGCACTTTTGCCACAAAAGCTGGCCACATGGGATTTGAAGTCTTCATGATGACCCCCGACAAAGATTACGCCCAACTTGTGCAGGAACATGTTTACCTATACAAGCCAGCTTTCCTGGGCAATTCTGTGGAAATTCTGGGTATCCCTGAAGTGCTGGCCAAATTCGACATCGACCATGTGGACCAGGTGCGTGATTTGCTCGGCTTACAGGGCGACTCCGTTGACAATATACCCGGCATACCAGGTGTGGGCGCCAAAACAGCCTCCAAGCTTTTAAAAGAATTTGGCACCGTAGAAAACCTCATCGCCAATACTGATAAACTTAAAGGCAAGCTTCAGGAAAATGTAATTCAGTTTGCTCAACAAGGTGTTTTGAGCAAAGAATTGGCTACCATCCACTGTGAAGTGCCTATCGAGTTTGATGAGGAGCTGTTGCGTTTTAAAGGGCCGGATGAGGAAAAGCTGAAGGGGATATTCAATGAGCTGGAATTCCGAACCCTTGCCAAACGTATTTTCGGCGAGCCTAAAAAGCAGGAAATCGGGTCGCAAATGGATCTTTTCGGTGCCCCGGCTCCGGTAATCAGCAACGAGAGTTTCGAAGACGAGGAGCCTGCTGAAAAGAAAACGGCTTTCACGGAAGTGCACGACTACCACCTGATCGACACGCCGGAGCTAAGGAAAAGTCTCCTCAAATATCTGCTTCTGCAAAAAGAGGTCTGCTTCGACACGGAAACCACCAATATTGACTCATTTGAGGCCGAGCTAGTGGGCATCTCCTTTGCCTATGTAGTCGGCGAGGCCTACTATATCCCTGTGCCGGAAAAGTTTGAGGATGCTAAAAAAATAGCCGAAGAGTTCAGGGAGGTATTTGAAAGCGAAACCATTACCAAGATTGGGCAGAACATCAAATACGATATGACGGTGCTGAAGAAGTATGGCGTTGAAGTGGCAGGGCCGCTGTTCGACACCATGCTGGCTCACTACCTGGTCGATCCCGACACCCGTCACAACATGGATGTGCTCGCTGAAAACTACCTGAACTACAGCCCTATTTCTATCGAGACCCTTATCGGCAAAAAAGGCGTGAAGCAGGGCACTATGAGGGATGCCAATTTGGCGGCCATCAAGGAATATGCCGCTGAAGATGCCGACATCACCTTGCAATTAAAGGAAAAACTTGAGCCTGAGGTAGAAAAATACGGCATGAAAAAACTGCTGGACGAAGTAGAAGGTCCGTTAGTAAAAGTGCTGTCATACATGGAATACGAAGGCGTTAAAATTGATACGGATGCGCTGAGTCAAATGTCGGGAGAGCTGGAGAAGGCTAGTAAAATAGTGGAAAAAGAAATCTACGAAATTGCTGGCGAAACATTCAACATTGCTTCTCCCAAGCAGCTGGGTGAGATACTTTTTGACAAACTCAAACTGATCGACAGCCCTAAAAAGACAAAGACTGGCCAATATGCAACCGGCGAAGATATCCTTTCAAAGCTGGCGAACGAACACCCCATCGCCAACAAGATTCTGGAATTCCGGGAGTATCAAAAGCTGAAGTCGACCTATGTGGATGCCTTACCGCTGATGATTAGCAAAATAGATGGGCGGGTACACACCGACTACCGTCAGGCGGTAGCTGCCACAGGGCGACTGAGCTCAAACAATCCAAACCTGCAGAACATCCCGATAAGAACCGAAAAGGGACGAGAAATCAGAAAGGCCTTCATACCACGGGAAGAAGGCTACAAAATTTTCTCTGCAGATTATTCTCAGATCGAGCTGCGCATTATTGCCGCTTTCGCCAAAGACGAAAGTATGATTGAGGCCTTTAAAAACGGCCGGGATATTCACTCAACCACAGCCGCCAAAATCTTCAAAAAGCCATTGGAAGAAGTGGACTCCGACATGAGGCGCATTGCCAAGTCGGCTAACTTTGGTATCATCTACGGAATTTCGGCTTTTGGTCTGGCGGAAAACCTAAGTATTTCCCGTACCGAGTCAAAAGAAATTATTGATGCGTATTTCACTGAGTTTCCGGCAGTAAAACGCTACATGGATCATATTGTGAACGTGGCACGTGAACAGGAATACGTAACAACCATACTGGGGAGACGTCGCTACCTGAGAGATATCAACTCCCGAAACATTACCATCCGTGGGTTCGCCGAGCGAAACGCCATCAATGCGCCTATCCAGGGGAGTGCCGCCGATATTATAAAAATCGCCATGATACGCATACATGACTGGCTTATCAAGGAAAAAATGAAGACTAAAATGATCATGCAAGTGCATGATGAATTGGTTTTCGATGTGCATGAAAGTGAGCTGGATGTAGTCAAAGAAAAAGTGGTGCATTTTATGGAAAATGCCATTTCCCTTGAAGTACCTTTGGAGGTCGGCACCGGTGTAGGCAATAACTGGCTGGAGGCACATTAAAACCTTGCGAGGTCGTCCGTAACCGGTTAGTTGAATGCTGGATATCGATCACCTTTTACAATGAACTAACAACCTAGAAATACCATAAAAAATGGAATTGACCATTCCCTCTATGAGCGATATCAAACGGGCGCACACCCGAATCGCTCGTCACATCCTGCAAACACCTGTACTCACCTCGCATAGCATTGATGAAATGGTTGGCGCCAGTGTTTATTTTAAATGCGAAAACTTCCAAAAGGTCGGGGCTTTCAAAATGAGGGGAGCCGTAAATGCCATCTTCTCCATCGTGCCTGAAAACCGGACAAAGGGGTTCGCAACACACTCGTCGGGCAATCACGCACAGGCTGTTGCCCTGGCATCTAAAATGGCTGGTGTAAAGGCCTACATTGTGATGCCCAGTAATTCGGCCGAAGTGAAGAAAAACGCTGCAATCGGCTACGGTGCCGAAGTCATTTTTTGTGAGCCTACACTGAAGTCAAGAGAGGACACACTAAAGAAAGTAATAGCTGAAACGGGAGCGACATTTATCCCTCCTTACGACGACCCGGCTATCATCGCCGGCCAGGCGACTGCTGCCAAAGAGCTGATGGAAGAGGTCGTGGATTTGAATGTAGTAATGGCCCCTGTAGGTGGCGGTGGCTTGCTAAGTGGCACCGCCCTGGCTTGCCATTACCTCTCGCCGAAAACTGCGGTTATTGGGGCCGAGCCTGAGTTAGCAGACGATGCCTATCAGTCGGTGAAGAAAGGCAAGCTGATGCCTGCCAAGCCGCCCGTGACAATTGCCGATGGCCTGCGAACAAGCCTGAGCCCGCTCACCTTCGAGATCATCAGAAATCACGTTAAGGAAATTGTCACAGTTTCAGAAACTGAAATTGTCGACGCCATGCGCATCATCTGGGAGCGTATGAAAATCATCATCGAACCTTCATGTGCCGTACCCTTTGCCGCTTTGTTGAAAAGAAAAGAGGAATTCAAGGGGCAAAAAATTGGCATCATTCTCACCGGTGGCAATGTTGACCTGGAAGACCTGCCGTTCGGTAAATCGTTCGCCAAATAATTCCGTCACTACCTGATCTGTTCGTGTTTGGTTTTGTTGAATACCCAGAAAATAATTGGGAACACGAGCAGTGTTAGAACGGTCGCTGTAATCAGGCCGCCAATAATCACCACAGCCAGTGGTTTTTGCGATTCGGAGCCAATACCGGTTGACGTTGCAGCCGGGATCAGGCCTATTGACGCCATAAGGGCGGTCATTACCACTGGCCTCGTTCTGACTTTCACACCCTCTATGATCGACTCATTGAGCGACTGTTTTGCCTTAATGTTTTTGTGAAATTCGGAGATAAGAATTACCCCATTTTGGATACAAATGCCAAATAGGGCAATAAAGCCGACACCAGCAGAAATTCCGAAATTGATGCCCGTCATGTGAAGAGCCAAAATACCTCCTATGAGAGCAAAAGGCACGTTGGCTAGCACAAGGAGCGAATCCTTTACATTGCCAAACATGATAAACAAAAGCACAAAAATACCGATGATGCTGATGGGCACTACCTCTCCCAGCCTTTTTGTGGCCCTTACCTGGTTTTCAAATTCTCCCGTCCAGCCAATACTATACCCAATAGGCAATTCGATGTTCGCTGACACTTTTTTCTGTGCCTCCTCAATAGTACTGCCGAGGTCTCTCTCACGCACCGAAAACTTCACGCCAATAAAGCGTTTAGTATTGTCCCGATAAATAAAGGCTGGGCCTGAAATGGTTTCAATGGAGCAAATTTCCTTCAGTGCGATTTTGGCCCCGTGAATGCTGGGTACCTTGAGGTTAGCAATGTCCCTCTCGTCTTTCCTGTAATCCTTATCATACCTGATGCGCACATCAAATTTCTTTTCTCCCTCATATTTCTGAGTCACTGTTTTGCCACCAAAAGCCATTTCCAGTACTGCTTGTGCATCGGCGATAGTCACTCCATAAGCAGCCATCCTCTCCCTGTCAAGAACTACACTGATTTCCGGTTGCCCAAGGTTCCTCAATATGCCCACGTCCTTGATGCCCGGCACGTCCTTTATTTGTTCAATTACCCGGCCAGCTATTTCGTCAAGGTCGTCGAGGTCATCGCCGTAAACCTTAATTGCATTGGATGCGTTGATGCCAGCCACCGACTCCGCAACGTTGTCAATAATTGGCTGAGAGTAGTTGTAAACGATGCCCTGATAGGCTCTCAGCTTTTCATCCATTTCCTCTACCAATTCGTCCAGTGAGATCTTTCGCTTCCACTCCTCCTTTGGCTTCAGGTTCACTTGCATCTGCACATAATAAAACCCACTTGGGTCAGTACCGTCGTTGCTTCTTCCGGTTTGGGAAAGGACACCATTTACCTCCTCAAAACTCTGAAGCTCTTTTCTAAGCGTGGCTACAGTCTTCACAGTTTCGTTCAGGCTGGAGCTCATCGGCAGCTTGGCCTCCACCCAAAGTGCCCCCTCATTCAACTGCGGTAAAAACTCGGTACCCAAAAACTTTGATGAAAAGAGCGTAGCCGCCAGCAAAATAAGTGCTGTAATCAATGATATTTTCTTGTTCCTGAATGTCCACAAAAACCCCTTCTCAACCAGTCGATTCCAGATGTTAACAAATGGATTGTAGGTCTCCTTTACGTTCTTGTTGAGCAGCAGGTGAGAGAGAACGGGAACCAATGTAAGCGTGAAAATCAGGGCGCCAATCAGGGCAAAACCCAGTGTGTAGGCGAGGGGGGAAAACATCTTACCTTCCACCTTCTGAAAGGCAAAAATTGGCAACAGGGCGGTAATGATAATCAGCTTGGAAAAGAATATGGCCTTGCCAAGTTCTGTACCCGTTTTCTTGATCATTCCAGCCTTTGCCAGCTTGTTAAAGTTGGCCATTCCTCTGTGCCGGGCCATGTGGTCGAGCGATACGAAGAGGCCTTCCACCATCACCACAGCGCCGTCAATAATAATCCCAAAGTCGACAGCTCCCAGCGAAAGCAGGTTAGCACTCATGCCCTTCATGCGAAGACAGAGGAAAGCAAAGAGCAGCGATAGAGGAATGATGATAGAAACGATCAGCGTGGTGCGCCAATCGGCCATGAAAAGAAATACAATAACAGTTACAAACACAATCCCTTCAAAAAGATTGTGCATAACGGTATTGGTGGTGTAGGTCATCAGGTTGTCCCTGTCGTAGAAGGTTTCCATTTTCACATCTGACGGCAGCACCCGGGTATTGAGCTCTTCTATTTTGGCTTTCACTCTCTCCAGTACCTCCTTAGGGTTCTCACCCTTCCTCATCACAACTATGCCTTCAACTACATCGTCGTTGTCATTCAAACCTACCTGGCCCACCCGTGGCATTGAGCTTTCTATTACCTCAGCCAGGTTCTTCACAAGCACCGGGTTACCGTTTGCGTCATCAACGATAATATTCTCAATGTCCTCCGGGCTTTGAAGCAGCCCAATACCCCGGACAACATAGGCCTGACCATTCTTTTCTATCACATCCCCGCCAACGTTGAGGTTACTCTTTGCCACGGCTTCATACACCTCAAGGGGTGTGACGTCGAATTGTGCCAACCTGTTGGGGTCAATACTTATCTCATAAACTTTCTCCTGACCACCAAATGCAACAAGGTCGGCAACGCCCGGGATAGAGCGCAGTTGTCTGTCGATCACCCAGTTTTGAATAGTAAGCAACTCCCTGGTGTCTCTGTTTTTACTTTTCAACGTATACCGGAAAACCTCGCCAGTCGGGCCGTAGGGTGGTTGCACATCGGGCTCCACCCCCTCAGGCAACGACACGTTTCTCAGCTGATTATTGACCTGCTGCCGGGCAAAGAAATCTTCCACATCATCGTCGAAGATGATTTTTATGACGGAAAGACCAAACATGGTAATGCTGCGAACACTTGTCTTCTTCTGGACAGAGTTCATGGCTATTTCTATCGGCGTAGTAACGAATCGCTCAATTTCTTCTGCACTTCGTCCGTTCCACTCGGTTACGATGATGATTTGGGTATTGGTAACGTCCGGAAATGCCTCAATGGGCATATTTTTGAAACTGATAAAGCCAGCGATCACGAGTATACCGACCCAAAAGAAAGTGAAGGCCCGGTTCTTGAGCGAAAAGGCAATAATGCTTCTAATGAACTTATTCATGAACCTTAGTCAGTTAGGGCGTCGTAAATGAGTAGCTGATTGTGGGTAACTACCCTGTCTCCTTCTTTCAATCCGGCGGCGATATAGGTGATGTCACCCAGCTGCCTGAAAGTCTCAACTTGTCTCACTTCCAGGTCAAAACGATCGTTGAAAACGACCACAAAGTTTTTACTCTTGTCAAAGATTACGGCGTTGGAAGGAACAGCCAGCATTTGCACGTCTTCAGCATAGCTGATACGAATCGAGGCTCTCATTTCCGGTTTCAGCATATAATCATTATTGGCTAGTTTGATCCGAACTTTCATTGCTTTTGTGGCGGGGTCAATGATGTTGAATATCTTGTCCACCTTGCCATGAAATACTTTGTCCTTGTAGCTCAGGGTGGTTACAAATGCATCTACTCCAAGCTTCACCTCATTGATGTCGCTTTCGTTCACGTTGGCAATGGCCCACACATCATCTATCTGGGCAATGTCAAAAATGTTGTCGGTTCGGTCGCTCCTGAGTTGCATGTCCTGATTGATATTTTTCTCAATCACAAAGCCACTAATAGGCGACACTACCTCATAGATTGAGCCCGACTTCATATTGTAAATCCGGTAGGTCTCCTCAATTCGGTTGAGCTGCGATTGCGCCTTTTCTTGCTGGCTTTTGGCTTCAATCACGTCTCTTTCGGCCACGAGCTTTCCCTCATAAAGCTCCTGCGCTACTTTCACATTATTCAACGCCACCAGCACATCGTTCTTTGCGTCCTGCAGTTCTTTCTCGAAGCCAGCCACCTCGGTACTTCTGATAGTGGCGAGCAACTGACCCTTGTTCACATAGTCACCAAGCTCCACATACACTTTTACCACGTTACCTCCCACCACCGGAAATACTTCGATCAATTTATTGTTGTCGGTGGTAATCTTACCATAGAACCTCAGCTCATTCCGAAGCGGCTCCAGAACGGCTTTGGCCGTAGTTGTGGACTTAAGCATGGCATCGCTGAGCACAAATGTTTGTTCTTTTTCACTTGTGTCCGCATCCTGTTGACGGCATCCCAAAAGGGTTGCCAGCACTGCCAGGAGAACGATAGGTAATAGCTTTCTCATTGTTTATTTATTCAGAAAACTGGCGTAGAAGTCGTGTAATTAATACGCTCGCAGGCACCTGCGAAGTCTTTTCTAATGTTGTTGGACTGGATAATACTTTGCTGATAGCTTTCCATAAAATCGGTAAATTCTATCAGCGAAATATTCCTTTTCTGGAAGTTGGCCAGCACCCCGGCATACACTCTGTCGAAATTGTTGAAGTCGGAGTTCGGGGAGCTGATGTACTGATAATTGGCTGAGGCTTCGTCGTACTTTTGCAAAGCTGTGATGATCTCGTTTTGCAACTTTGACGACTGCAACTCATATAACTTTTGCGATTGCGCTAACTCTGCCTCGGCTAGTTTGATATGCCCCTGATTTCGGTTCCAAAGCGGCAAAGGAAGGCCCAGCGTAAGATTTACCTGATTTTGAAAGGCGCCTCCCCGTTGATCGTAAGACGCTCCGAGAGTAAGGTCAGGAATGGCCAAGGACTTCTGCCACTTCACGTTCCATTGATTCGACTCAACGTGCTGAGAAGCGTACAAGAAGTCGGGGCGGTTGGCCGAAGCAGCCTCTGCCAGCACGTCTACCCCAAGAGCGGGGCGCTGTTCATATATCTGTAGCTCGGCAGTTGTGGGATTGGGGACAACGTCTGTCCCGGAATCCAAAAGCAACCTAAGTATCGATTGCTGTTCTATGATATCGTAAGCCAGCATGGTGCGGTCATTCTTAAGTCCGAGATAAAGCGACCGGAGCCTCACCATGTCTTTGAGGGCAATGTTTCCTTTGTTCACCTGCACCTCGTACGCCGCCAGAAGCGAGTCGACATTGCTTATTTGGTTGTCGAGCGCCGCCACCGACACCATATCGTAATAAATGGAGAAGTAGCTAAATCGCAATTGGTACTTCAAGTTCCGAAGAAGATCATTGAACTGAAGCTCAGCCAGCTTCACATTGGACCTCGCCAGGTTCACCTCATTCTTCTTCTGTCCACCAAGGTGAATAAGTTGCTCAATTGCAAAACCCTTCTGTCCCGCCTTCCCTACATCCAGCACCCGGTTTTCCTGCGGGTTCAAGGCATTCAATTCCGCCGAAAAGTAGGGGTTGTCCCAAAGTTTTGCCTGGATCGCCCATGCTCCCGCTGCCTCCACATTGTATTGTTCGGCTAGCAGAAGGAGGTTGTCGTTCAAAAACTTCGACTCAGCCTCGGCTAGTGTGTAGCCTCCCTGCCCAAATGCCCTAAAAACTGTGACCAAAAACAAAAAGCCTGTGATATGATAACGCATACTTTGCTTACCGTCTTAAATAACCTGGTAGCAAATAGACGGCGCCGAGCTTATAGGAAGCTTAAAGACTGCCTTAAATAAACCTTAAATTTTAAAAGTGGCCACCACTTCGTTTTTACGAGCCTCGGGAATCCTATAGGTGATGGATGCCCCGTGGTATTGAAAAATTCGTTGCACTATGCCCAGGCCAAGCCCGCTTCCCGGCTTATTGGCGGTATTGGATCCTCGCTTGAACGCCTGAAAAAGCCGGGTAAGCTCACTCTCAGAGGGTGTTTCTCCACTGTTAACAAGCACTAGTTCGATTGTATCGGTATTGGTGCGCAATGTGCAAAGCACCTGCTGATTGTCAGAGTACAGGTAGGCATTTTTCAAAAGGTTGGTAATGGCGATGCCCAACAGAATTTCGTCCCCCTCTATTTCCAAACTTATCTCCTGACTGGTATTGTTCTCTATTTCAAAGTGAAGCTTGTAGTCGGGGTAAATCCTGGAAAGTTTTTGCGAGCAAGCAAAGACCGACTCGTCAAGTCTCACCTTCTGAAAGGAGCCCAGCCCCTTCTTTTCATCTATTCTTGATAAAATAAGGAGAGAAGTGACAACATCAGATAGCTGGTAAGTGTCGCCAGAAATACTTCGCAAGGTCTGCCTTGCCTCCGGCGAAAGGCTCTTCTCATGCACCACGTTTTCAAGTTGGGTAACAATTCGGGTAATGGGGGTTCGAAGCTCATGTGATGCGTTGGAAGCAAATTCTCTCTGCCTTTTATAAGAGCCCTCTATACGGTCAAGCATCTGGTTAAACGAACCCGAAAGCATGTCAATTTCATCCTTTTTGCTAGAAGCCGGAAGCCTGATATTAAGATTATTGTCGGTAATCTGCTGAATCCTCTCCCGCACAATGTCCAGAGGGAGCAGGCTTTTCTTACTGAGGTAAAATGACAAGATCCAAACAGTGGTTGCCCCCACAAAAAAGGCCCCCGACAAAAGATACTTCAGGTAGTCGAGCTTTCTGTTCCCGTATTTGTCTTCGGCAGTAACCAGTGCAAAGTAATCCTTCTCGTTGGAGTCGTAGTACATGCCATAAACATCATACTCGTTACTCCTTTTAAAAAAAGTCTTATTGTCCCTCAGGTACTTTAAGTCGTCCAGGTCCCAGCTAATGACAGCATCATCGATACTGCTATAAATCAGGTCTAAACTGTCGTTGAAGATCAAGATTTTCTCATTATACAGCTTGTGGATGGTGTTCCTGTCGATGATTTTGAGGAGCTGATAGTCTACTTCTTTTACTTCTACAAGAAGCTTGATCGAGGTAATGGCCTTTTCTTGAAGACGCTCCTCAAAATCCTCTTTTCTAAATTGAGAAAACAACGAAAATATCATCAGGAGCACAACCCCCAGAAGCGCCGAAAACAGCATGCTAAAAATGATTGAAAATCGCTGCTTCAGGTTCATTTTACTCTTCCTCCTTCAGATAATATCCAAAGCCCGGTCTGGTATGGATAAGTTTCGAGTCAAAGCCCTTGTCAACCTTGTTCCTCAAAAAGTTAATATACACCTCAATAGTGTTGGTGCCTGTTTCAAAGTTGATGTCCCACACCTGCTCAGCAATGGCTTGCTTTGAAACAACTCGACCCCGGGCATTGGCCAGCAACTCCAGAAGTCGATACTCTTTTGGCGTTAACACAATTTCCTTTTTTGCCCGCCACACCTTCATCTCGTCAACTGAAATTTCCAAATCAGCGACCTTCAGCAAACTGTCGGGCGTCTTTTGCGGCGACACACTTCTGCGCAGCAATGCCTTGATGCGGGCCAACAGCTCTTCAATCTGAAATGGCTTTACCAGGTAATCGTCCGCTCCATATTCAAGCGCTTCTACTTTGTCCTCCACAGCACTGTAGGCGGTTAGCATGAGGATGGGAGTAGCACTGTCTGTCTCTCTTATTTTTTTGCAAACCTCTATCCCACTCATGGAAGGCACATTAATATCGAGCACGTACAACTGATAGCTACTGGCTTGCAGCTGTTTAAAAAAAACCACGCCGTCATATACCACGTCGCAAGTCATGCCATGGCTGGCAAAAAGTCGCTTGAGCTCATTGGCCATCGTAAAATCGTCTTCCAGCAGCAGTACGTTAGTCATGGTTTAAAAAGTGAGTGGCAACAGTTCACAATTATACGAGTAAAAGAGATTCATAAGAGCACTTTCTCAGAAAGGATCACGCTACCCCCACATACAGCCCATCCTCCCTCCACTCCAACGGGCAACAGTCCAGGTCGCTGCCTCTTTGCTCCGCCTCCTCGCCAGTTTCCATGTTGAAACGATAGCTGTGTAATGCACAAACTATTTCACCAAAGGGATTGACCCTACCCTGGTGCAGTGGAAACCTCATATGTGGACAAGCGTCGTGAAAAGCAAAAACTCCTTTCGGCGTCATCACAAGGCAAAGCGTTTTCCCGCCAGCAGTCAGTTTTACCGGCTTGTTCATCGTCAGACTGTTTTGCATGGCCTGTTCGCTGGAAAATACCTTATACCATTGCATGTATTGTGACTATTACGATTATTTTTACCCCGATAGCTAAAATTAGAACAACGATGCTCGATTGCCAAAGAGATAAATTTTTTCTGCCTGAAGGTGTGCCCTACCTCAACTGCGCCTACATGTCGCCTATGATGATCAAGGTTGAAGAAAAAGGCATTGAGGGTATGCAAAAAAAGCGGTTTCCTTATCAGGTCTCCCCACAAGATTTTTTTTCGGATACCGACGAATTGAGGAACCTGTTTGCAGAGATAATTGATGCGCCTGAAGCCAATCGAATAGTTGTCATCCCTTCTGTGTCTTATGGCATGGCCACCGTTACCAGGAACCTGAAGCTGAGCAAGGGCGATGAAGTAATTGTTGCCGGAGAGCAGTTTCCAAGCAATGTCTATCCGTGGATGAACGCTTGCCGGAACCAGGGCGCCGAGCTCAAAATAATTGCTCCACCCGAGCTGTCAGACGGACGTGGGAAAAAGTGGAATGAGAACATACTGGAAGCGATCAGCAGTAAGACTAAACTTGTGGCCATCAGCCATTGTCATTGGGCCGATGGTACTGTATTTGAATTGAAGAAAATTCGGCAGCGTACCAGGGAGGTTGGTGCGTTGCTGGTCATTGACGGCACGCAGTCCGTGGGAGCTTTCCCATTCAGTGTAAAAGAAATTGAGCCCGATGCCCTGGTTTGCGCTGGTTACAAATGGCTGATGGGCCCTTACTCCATCGGGCTTGCCTACTACGGCCCACACTTTGACAATGGCTCGCCGGTGGAAGAAAACTGGATCAACCGGTTTGAGAGCGAAGATTTCACTAACCTCATCAATTACCAGGAGAATTATCAACCCGGTGCACTCCGCTATGAGGTAGGCGAGCATAGCAATTTTATCCTCGTACCTATGCTAAAGGCTGCTCTCAAACAAATCATCAAATGGCAGGTGCCTGAAATAAGCGGATATTGCACTCAACTCACCCGGGAGGCTATTACCATTTTGCGTAACAAAGGCTATCTGATCGAAGATGACGCCTATCGCTCTCCTCACCTCTTTGGGGTTAGGTTCAAAGAAAAGACCTCTTTTGAGAAAACCCAGGCCCTCCTTCAACAGCACAAAGTCAGTGTTTCCGTCAGAGGTACCTCTATCCGCATTTCACCCAATGTTTACAACAATTTCGACGATATTTCTGTCTTACTTAAATGCTTCGAATGATTAAGGTTAACCAAATGGTAGGTTGTTTTCAGCCTATGCTAAAGCCAACCGCTCTAACCTTACTTCTGCTGTGTTTTTTTCATCCTATTTTTGCGCAGGTTCCGGTGATGGAAAACAACCCTACCACACTAAAATGGAACGAGATAATAACCGACAACTTCAATGTGCTCTTTCCCGAAGGCTTTGAAAAAGAAGGCCAGCGAATGGCCAGCACGCTGGAGCACCTCCATGGCCCTGTGTCCAGGTCGCTGGGCAAGAAGCCGAGACCTATTCCAATTCTGTTGCAAAATCAAGGAGTTATCTCCAACGGATTTGTAACACTGGGGCCCAGACGATCCGAATTTTACACCTCTCCCCCTCAAGACTACAAGTTTCTCGGCAACAACGATTGGCTCAACACGCTGGCTACCCACGAATTCCGGCATGTTGTGCAATACGACAAGGCTATCACAGGGATTTCAAAGCTTGGCTACTGGTTTTTTGGAGAGGACGTACTGGCGGGCCTGGCATTTATCTCCACACCCCTTTGGCTTTGGGAGGGCGACGCCGTGGGAATCGAAACAGCTATGTCCGCTTCGGGCAGGGGCCGCATTCCCTATTTCCAGGCACTTCACCGTGCCAATGTGCTTGACAGAGGTGGATTTAAGTATCAGAAGCAGTATTTGCGATCCTACAAAGACCAGGTTCCTAACCATTACCTCACCGGTTACCTGATGACCACCTTCCTTCGCAAGACATACGGTGATGACATTCTGGACAGGGTAACCGAACGGTCCTTTAGCTGGCCAATTCTCCCCTTCACATTCTCCAGGGCACTGAAAAAAGAAACCGGACTCAACCTCACCAGAAACTACAACCTCATGACTGAGGAAATGGAAGGGCTATATGAAAACCAGGTGGCCGACTTGACGCTGACAAGTTTCGAGTCCGTGAACCAAAAGAGAGGAAAAGCATACACAGAATACGCCTATCCCCAGTTATCGGCTGATCAGAGTGTACTGGCCGTCCGGTATGGCATCGGCGACATTTCTCAGCTCGTAGAACAGGAAAGTAATGGGAGCTGGAGAGTGTTGCACACGCTTGGTGTTTGGGAAGACAACGGTTACCTATCGTCGGGCGGTGACAAGGTCGTTTGGAATGAAATTCTCTTTCACCCACGCTGGGACAAAACCACCTATTCCTCAATCAAAGTTTTTGATTTGAAAACAGGAAAAGCAGCTACCCTGGGCAAACGCAAGCGCTACAAAGGAGCTGGCATTTCGCCAGATGGCACAACCGTGATTACCATAGAATCAAGCATCGACAATCAGTTCAACATTGTGCTGCTCGACGCAAAAAGCGGTAATGTCCTCAACAGATTCGAAAACCCGGGCAATCACTACTATTCCATGGCACAGTTTGCAAGCGATGGGCTGTCGATAGTAGCGCTGAAGCATGCTGCTCCCAGAAAAAGCATCGTTAGCATTGACGTTAAATCTGGTCAGGAAACTGAATGGATCATTTCATCCACTGAAAACCTCGGGCATCCTGTGCTGACGGATGACTGGTTGCTTTATGCCTCCGATGCATCCGGCCTCGACAATTTATACGCATTCAAGCTTTCTTCTAAAGAGCGTTTCCAGATTACTTCCTCGAGGCTGGGGGCCTACAACCCCAGCGTCACAAGCGATGGAAGTTGGATTTACTACAACGAAATGACCAAAGATGGTTGGGACATTGTTCGGATTCCATTCGAGCCTGCGAGCTGGACTAAACTCCAAGACATGGTGGTCAATCCGGTCAATTATTTTGAGCCTTTGGTAGCGCAGGAGAATCAGGCCGACATACTTAACACTGTGCCGGAGGTAACCTTTAATGTTAAAAAGTACCAGCAGTTCAAGCACCTTTTCCGGCCTTATGGCTGGGGCTGGATAAACACACTCAGCGACAGACAAATTGAGCTGGGGCTATACTCGCAAAACATTCTGAGCACCATGTATATGGATGCTGGGTACACCGTTAACCTCACTGAAGGTACCGGGTACTGGTCGGCCAATCTCTCCTACCAGGGCTTGCCTGTCATTCTTGATGCAGGTGTGCTGTCTGGCACCAGGTCTGTTTTTGAAAATGTCAACAACGACAACAGACTGTACACCTGGACTGAAAAGGGACTCAACGGCGGCCTTCGCATTCCTTTTCACTTCACGCACTCAAAGTATCAGGAAGATGCTTCCGTGGCAGCTGTTTTTTCCTCCACTCTGGTTGAAGACTATGCCAATCCGGTGCTGGACATTGACCAACAGAGAAATGGCTCCCTTTATTCTGCGCAATACAGCCTGAGCTACTCCAGGCTTCTCAAACAAAGCAAGCGTGATATTTATCCAAAGTGGGGGCAATCGGTTAGCCTCAGCTATTTTGACACGCCATTTAAAGGAAGCGATTACTTGTCGACGCTGTGGTCGGGAGAGGCGTACCTGTACCTGCCCGGTGTGCTGAAGCACCATTCCGTCAGATTGCGTGGAGCCTACCAAAAAGAGGATATCAATAACTACAGGTTTCGCAGCCAGGTTCAGTACGTCAGAGGCTATGGCTACACATCGTTCAAGGGTCTGACCACGTTTTCCGCTAACTATGCGCTACCGCTAGTTTATCCTGATCTCGCCCTGGGCCCATTGCTCTATGTCCAGCGAGTTCGGGCGAATGCATTCTACGATTATGGAATAGGAACCACACCCTCTTCCGACGTTACATTCAGTTCGGTAGGCCTCGACCTCTTCTTGGATTACAATATCATGAGATACCTGCCTGTTTTTTCCACTGGTGTCAGGATGGTGTACATACCAGATCAAGACACCTATGTTTTCAATGTGCTGCTGGGGTCGATTGGCTTCTAGTTACTTCTCCACCTTCACACCTTTCCAAAAAGCTACATAACCCTCTATGTTTCTGGCCAGCTCGCTGGCTTTAGGGTAATACCAGGCGGCGTCTTTGTTTTGCTCTCCTGCCACTTCCAAGGTGTAATAAGAAGCCGTCCCCTTCCACGGGCAGACTGTATGAGTGTTGCTCTCTTTAAAAAACTCGCTCTTGATGGTGTTGGCAGGAAAGTAGTGATTGTTTTCAATAACAATGGTGTCATTGCTTTCTGCTATTACCTGGCCGTTCCAAATCGCTTTCATAGGTACTTGCTTTTGTTGTACCTGCTTAACATGAAAATGAGGTATTGGTTCTGCAACCCGGTTTTTTTTGGCCCAACTATCTTCCAGCTGACAAAAATCAGTTCTTTTTATTTGGACTGATTTTAAATAGGCGTTATTTTGCGTCGATTTTAATAGTCTATGTTACCAGAAGACGCTCAGGAACTTTTCAAAAATGGGGTAGGTGCTTTGTACCAAAGCACTTCCAACAAGCGGTTCTACCTTGTTTTTCAGGGTGTGGTGCAGCCTTTCAATGCTATTCAGTTCAGTCGGCTCAAATCAAAAATGGAGGCAGTTAATCCTGAAAGTCTCCTGCTTAGTCACTCCCTTTGCGACACCGAGGTTGTGTACATCCCGTCAATAGATGTATTGCTCGTTATGAGGGTGCAGGAAATGATCGGTTTAAAAGACCTCTTCGCCGGGGCGGCCACCATGCTTGAGCTAACCTCAATTCTCTATAAGCGGGTTTACAACGTACTTATTTAGTTTAATTACAAATCAGCCAGCAGCTACACTTTTTGGCTTCGATTCCTGTTATCTTAGCCTATTGAAACCAGATTTTGTTATGAAGGATATTGTAAGAATGAAAACCTCACTTTCTGAAGAAATTGAGAAACTTTTGAACGAGCAAGTGCGCAGAGAGGCCATCAGCTCCTTCAACTATTTAGCCATCTCCTCCTGGTGCGAGCGCAACGGTTACGTGCATAGCGCCCGGTTCTTCGAGCTTCAGTCCGACGAGGAACGTGCTCACATGAAAAAGATATTCAACTATATCTCGAGCGTGGGCGGAACCGCCATTGTGCCTGAAATCACCAACATTGTGCAGGAATTCGACTCTTTCAAGTCCGTTTTCGAAATTGCCCTGGAGCAGGAAATTGCCATTACTCATTCTATCAACAACATTGTTGATAAGTGCTACAAAGCTAAGGATTACACCACTGCCTCTTTTCTCGACTGGTTTATCAACGAGCAGGTGGAAGAAGAGGCAACGGCAAGAAGATGCCTTGAAATATTTGACCTGGTGGGAGAAGAAGGCGTTGGTAAAATTCTAATTGACAGAGAAATCGGGAAGACCCGAGGCACGGCAGAATAGCTGTAAAAATACTTATGTTTGAAGGGCTCCCAAAAGGAGCCTTTTTCATTTCAGTACCCTTATTGCTCAGTTTACCGTATTAGTTCAACAGGTCAGGGGAGGTGAATCTATTTTTGACCTTTCGGGGGCCTACTTTTAACTTTTGGTAATTTTTTATCTTCAACTAATGAAACGGATTTTCTACCTGGTCTGTGTTTTTACTATGGCTTGCTTGTGCCATCTACATGCCCAAAACAGGGCGAGAGACGAAGAGCCAAAAGTGTTGTTCGGAGGCGAAAAAATCAACATTTCCGGGTTTGGAGGAATCATCCTGGAATTCTCATCCATCGAGGGTCATGCTGCCATTATGAATGGCGGCGGTGGGGCGGTACTCTTCAACAGGTCGCTCTTTCTCGGTGGTTACGGACTCAGTCTGTCCAACAGCGTACACAAAGACGCAATGGGGATCAGGCGGGAAACCAGTTTTACCCACGGTGGTTTTTACGCTGGCTATGTATTCTTTCCCCACAAGCTGGTTCACTTTGGCGTTAGCAACAAGCTGGGGTGGGGCGTGCTTCGGCTAACACCCGAAGATGACTTTTTGTCCAACACCTCACCCATATCCGACAATGTGTTCGTGTGGGTGCCGCAGTTGGACGCTGAAATGAACTTCTCTCATTGGTTCAAAGTCAATGCCGGTGTAGGTTACCGCACGGTGTCCGCTATTAACAATTCATTTTACGACAATAAAGATTTTAGCAGTCCATCATTCACCTTATCATTTCTATTCGGTTGGTTTAAATAAGACATCATGGAACAATCACAAAGACGTTTGGTCTTAGGCCTCTTTCTCATCGTCATCGGTGTGCTTTTTCTGCTAAGAAACCTCGATATCATCGATTTACCATGGTATTTCCATACCTGGCAAATGTTACTCATTGGGCTTGGAGCCTTCAATTTCCTCACCGGAAATCGTTCATCTGGTTTTATACTTGCCGGTATTGGAGCCGTTTTTCTGCTTCCCGACATTATGAGTTTCAATTTCAGGGATATTTGGCCGATTGTTTTAATCATTATCGGTGCAAGTCTCTTCTTCCGTAACCGAAACAGAACTGACGAGGAAGCCTCGAACTAAAAATCTGCTTAGTTGACCAAATCGCACTTTTCGGTTGAGCCGACCGTCATGTGACCAGACATTGGTTATCAAATGCACTGTTATGTTCGGCGAAACCGAACTCTCAAGCTGAGCGACAAAAAAAGGCAGCTCGATTCGAAGCTGCCTTTAACCATTAGCTGGATTGCAAAACATTAAACTATTCCTACTTACTTGTTCCTTAGCTGTGTTGAAAAACTAATTTCTTTTTCGAGCTTCCTGGCTTTGTCTAGCCGGCATCATTTCTGCACGGGTTGCTCTGTTACTTACAATACAAATGTAGGGCCGATGTAAGAATCATTTTCCTCCTACTTGCTAAAGCCATTACCTGTGTAATTTTTTTCAACAAATTGATGATTTCCGCAGGTGGGACATATCCAGAAACGCTGAAATGAGCACACTGGCCACTCTTTTTTAACGTAAAGCTGTTTATTTATCCCATGGCTGTTTTTTCGGCTGGCCAAACTGATTATATTCGCAACGTAAAAACACAAGCAATATGTTTAATCCTGCAGTTACTTCCGGTGTTGATCTTTTCGTTTACATCGCTATTGGACTTATCTCCCTTGTTAATGCACTTCTTTTCGTTAACGCTAGAAAAACGAAAGCCAAGGCTGACGAGAACCACAAATAGGGGTTTGCTTTTGAAAAAATGAGTACATCAGGCTCATTTGTTTCAATAGAAAATGAGCAAAAAGTATACGCTATTGGCGATATACACGGCTGCATCAATACGTTAAAGGCTTTATTGGATCAAATCGACTATAAGGGGCAATGGCCTCTTTTTTTATTGGGCGACTACGTAAACAAGGGGCCCTCTTCATTCGACACCCTCAACTTTATCATCGATTTAAAAAGCCGGTTTCCCAAAGTCTTTCCTCTGGCAGGCAATCACGATCAGTACCTCCTCTCCTTACTCACCAGAGACGACGACGATTGGCTCGATTCTTCGGAATACGCTAACATGAAACGTTATGAAGAGTATCAGACCGTTTCGGATCACAACAAGCGGCTATTTGTAGATTTTCTTCTTTCGCTTCCCTTGTACTACGAAACTGAAACCACCTTTTTTGTACATGCCGGGTTCAACTTTGAAAGGAAAAGCATTTTTGACGACACCAGAGCCATGGTCAACACGAGGGCCTTTCATTACGACGCCCGTAAGGCCAGCAACAAGCGCCTCGTTCATGGACACTTTCCTGTAGAATTGGCAATTATGAGGAAAAGAATAGAGAGGAAATTTCCAGTGATTCCACTGGACAATGGTTGTGTGTATTCAGGCGAAAGAAAGGATATGGGATCGCTCTGCTGCCTTGAGCTAAACGAAATGAAGCTTTTCACTCAGCCCAGGATCGACTAGACCAAAAAAACCGGAGACAGCCTGGATGCAATTGCAGGCACGAGCCTGCTCGTTATACTTCCAGGTCTTTGTTGTGGCTGCTCACTTTGCTGTTGGGCAAAATAATCGGGCAAATAATCGCCAACACAAACAAAACACCAATAATAACTACCATTGCCATAGTTTCGAAATTTTTATGAGAGCTCAAATATAGATCAATATTGCGTTGACACCAACTATTAGCTTACCTGGCTCCACTTCTGTCCGAACATTTTGCTGAGTTTCGTGTAAAGTTGTGATTAAACGACTT